>CAJUEA010000057.1 GCA_910584975.1 uncultured Christensenella sp. | reverse complement strand
GTGGGGTATAGGTAGGGATCTCTGGCTTTTATTGTGTTACAAAAATGATACCTTTAAATTTACTCAACAAGCAGCGTTTGAGATTTCTCGACAAGCTCGAAATGACAAAATCAATTTAATGTTTAACAATAATGATAATGTAATATTGAGCGTAATGGGGTCCCCACAAAATAATCTTTTTGTGGGGATTAAAGAAAGTGAGATTTTGCGTTCATTTCATTAAATTAATTTACTTGTTTTTAAAAATTGTTTATGCTATAATAGCAACTAGGGTGGAAGTTTTCTGGTTTTTGTTCACTTGGTGGCGCTCCGGCAACAATGGCAATTACAACAATGCGTATGTTATGGCTCCTTCGGGCGTCAATGACAACAACCACAATGTTACGAATGCCTACGGCGTGCGTCCTGCGCTTCACTCGCTTACAAAATGATGTAAGTTTTCCTGTATTCGACAAATTGCTGGTAAGAAATTACTTAGATTTGCGAACTGATTGATTTGAGTATGAAGGGACTTACTATCCTGCCTTTATTTTTTCAAAAGGCGAAACAAACTCGACCTTTCCACAACGGATTTTCTTTTGTGGAATGTGCTTAAAAAAGTGGTCGAGTTATTTTTTTATTTATCTCGCAAAAAAGCTATTTTGCGGGGAACAAAATTAGTACTTTGTTGAATATATAAGGTAATATTTGTTTTACTCAACAATCATATAGTCCGAGATCCCTCTACTAGGCTCGGGATGACATGCGAAAATACTATTTCTCTTAAAGTTGGGGATTGCATTGGTGCAAACTATTTATTAAAGTAATTTATCAAAGTAATATTACCTTTTTGAATTCAGTAGCGTTTTTATATAAATTTTTATTTGATGATTTATATTTCCATTATTATAAAATTGAGGTTTATAGACAACTGCTTTGACCTTCCCTTTTGCATTGAAGTCATAAATTTCTTGTGCCAAATCTTTTGGGATATTTCCAACACATCTTTTTTGATAAGTTAACAATCTTACTGCTTTTTCATTTTCAAACATATAGTTTTCAAGCAACAAATCACTATCAAATATTAGTTCAGACAAGATATCTTTTCTGCAACTTCCATCCTCATTATTAAAATTTACGCCTGCAATATATGTAGTTATTGTTTTTATCATATGTTTTCCCTTTTATACAATTTAATAGTTTTCTTTTTTGCCATAATGCTATATATCATTTATAACACTTTAAAAGTTACAATCACATAAATATTTCCTTATTTTATATCTTTGCATCTCTGAAGTCTTGCAAAAACATTTTTCAAAGAATAATGACCTTATCTAGTACCCAAACAATAGTATTGATAATATAAAACATTAATTTTGGCATAAAAACAAAAAAGCCTTGCAAAATTGCAAGGGTATATATAATAACTTTAACAAATAAACAGATAGGTTAAGACGGAAATTCTTGCATCAATGATTTTTATACTTACAATCGCTTGCAAGTGATTAGCTATTTCTAACTAACCTCGACCAGTAGTAGCTTTCGCTACTCCTTAAAAGGAGGTGATCCAGCCGCACCTTCCGATACGGCTACCTTGTTACGACTTCA
>CAJUEA010000056.1 GCA_910584975.1 uncultured Christensenella sp. | reverse complement strand
CCTTAGGGAAGAGCAAAAGAAATTAGTGTTAAGTAAAGAGGATAGCTCTGTCATAGCTAATAAATTTAAAAAAGCAGTTAACAATCTTAAACTAGGGTTTAGGGAAATGCCTAGAGAAGCAATTGAAGTGTTGATGTCAAAATATAGAGGTATAGTTTTCAATTTTATTGACTTTAATTATACAAATACATTAGATAGGCTTTGTTCAAATACAAAAAAATTAAATGATTGGGGGGCACATAATGGAAGTTGGAATTCTATGGGACAATTTATACAGGTGCATGGAACTATTGATAAAGATATGATCCTAGGGGTATACGATGAAACGCAAATTGCTAATTTGGAAATATTCAAATCATTTGATGAATATTATTTAGCGCAGATGATTAAGGCTCAGACGGATTCAGTTAATGAGGAAAATACATATCAGAAATCTGTTCAAATTCTAAATTCTAGTCATTTTGTTTATGTGTATGGTATGTCACTAGGGGAAACCGATAAATTCTGGTGGAAGCGGCTATGCGAATTGTTATTAAAGAAAGGTGAGACGCAAGTTGTTATTCATTGTTATGACGCGCCTAAAGATGAATTGCTTAGATTTGATGTGAAAAGATTTGAAAATGAGCAAAAATTTAAATTATTGAATCTGGGTGACGTTAGCGAAGAACAAAGAAAAAACGTGATGAGCCGCATACATATAACAGGGGCTAATATATTCAATGAACTGGAAAACATTGCAGTTCAAAATGTTAAACAAGCTAAAGCTAGTTAATGATGGTTTTTATAACATATCCAAACACACTTATCAACCTTTCAACCTTTTTTCGTATATCGAAAAAGGCTTAACAAGGCAAAATATTAAATATCTAAATCAGATTTACGATGCTCGTGGAGACGCTGGTAGTGTTATGTCGAAAAAATGCGTCAAATTAGTTAAAATTGAGCGCGAATAACTCAAATATAATAATTTTTAATAAAATTTTGCTTTCGTATCAAAACACAATTAACGATTTATAGTTCGTTTGGATATGAAGTAAAAATTATTAAACGATTGCCCTATGCAATTGTTTTTTTATATTGCAAAAATATATATTATATCACATATTAAGGTAATCTATCGGGTGAAATCTTCCCGATGGATTATTTTTTTATATGCTATATTTGTTATAAATTAAGTTATTTTATCAAATATGGGGGTGGTAATTTTAAGGTTTAATGTTGGAAGTAGGCACAAATAAAAAAATAAAAGGAGATATAAATTGGAAAATTTAGAATTGTTGTTGTCTTTAACAGGAACTGCTGTAAGTCTTTTTGTTACCGCAGTAGTTTTTATTGCCAAATTTGCGAGTAGTATTCGTAAAAGAAAAAAATTTTTGAATGAAAATGATTTGCTAAATGCAGTTGTGCCTCTTATGGAGATAGCGGAACAGCATACAAATTATAGCGGGGAAGAAAAAAAAGAATTTGTCTTAACTAAACTTAATCAGTTTGCTATTGAAAATAAAATAAATTTTAATAGTGAAGCAGTAGTTAAGAGAATAGAAGAATTGATTGTCTTATCAAAAAAAGTCAATGCTAAAAAAACTAAGGAGAATTAAAAAAATGGATAAGAAAAAATTACAAGAATTTATTGCCGAATTGCAAAGTATAGTGGCGGATGATGAAAATGAATCAAAAAGAACAACAATAAAGGAAGAATTGCTGAATCAGAATGTTCAGGAATATGTAACGGATAAGAAGCTAATTGATTCAATGGATAATGCAGAATTGCAAAGG
>CAJUEA010000055.1 GCA_910584975.1 uncultured Christensenella sp. | reverse complement strand
CACCAAACCAAAGCCATCTGTCCAAAGCTTGCTAAGTCCCTCACTCCAGTTAACTTCAGGTGCTCTCATAAGCAAAACGACCATCACAACCACACCAATAAGCATAATTATACCCTGAACAAAGTCAGACAATGCAGTTGCAAAATATCCTCCGAAAAATAAATAAAGTGCAGTCAATACTGCCATAATCAAAATGCACCAAATGCTGTCAATTCCAAAAACCATTTCAAAGAGATATCCTAGTCCTTGATAAACACTTGCAGAATATGGTATTAAAAAAGTAAAAATAATTATAGCAGAAAAAAGTTTAAGTCCACGGTCATTGTATCTTGTTGCAAAAAATTCAGGCATTGTGCTTGCGCCAAGATTATGTGTCATAAGTCTAGTTCTTTTTGCAAGCAACTTCCACGCAAGCAAAGCACCAATCAAAGCGTTGCCAATACCAATCCAAATTGCGCCCAACCCCATGCTCCAACCAAATTTTCCTGCATAGCCGACAAAAATAACCGAGCTAAAATATGTTGTGCCATAAGCAAAAGCCGTCATCCAACCACCCAAACCTCGACCTGCCAAAAAGAAATCATTCAAAGAACGACTTTTTTTGCGACAAACAACAGCAATGACAATCATCATCAAAATATAGGCGACCAAAATCAAAGCCGGTGCTAATTTTTCACTTACAGCGCACAAAATCATAAAAAGCTCCTAAAATTGCAAAAATTACACTTTAAGTATACAACAAAATACGACTAATAGCAACAAAATACAAAAGTATTGACAAATAAATATTTTTTGATTAAGTTGCACAATTCAATATGTGTACATTAAATCAAAATTGCATTTTATTTTTTACTCAATAAGCATAGTTTGAGATGTTTCGACTTCGCTCAATATGACAGAAAAAAGCCTGCATTTTTCAACATAAGCATAGTTTGAGATGTTTCGACTTCGCTCAACATGACAGAAAAAAAGCCTGCATTTTTCAACATAAGCATATTTTAAGATCCCTCGACTTTGCTCGAGATGACATCACAATATGAAATGACATTATAGTTCAACATGACAGGAGCATTGTGTTTTTCTATTTAGTTTGTTACAAGCATAATCCGAGATCCCTCGACTTTGCTCGGGATGACTTTGTCATTGTCATTCTGAAGGTTCTGTCATTTCGAGCTTGTCGAGAAATCTCAGACTGTGCTTGTTGAGTAAGACAAATTATTACCATATTAAGTCCGACCAAAGAGCAATATGGAGTCCAACAAAATAGCTTTTTTGTGGAGTAAAAGAAAGAATCTCAGATTGTACTTGTGTCCTAGTCATTCTTTTGCTTTATGTCATGTTGAGCGTAGTGCAACGAAGTCGAAACATCTCGGATTTGGCTTATTAAGTAAAATATAATATGTCATTTTCAACATAAGCATAGTTTGAGATCCCTCGACTTTGCTCGGGATGACATTATTCCTCGAAATGACATAGCAAAAAAAGGAACAAAGAATAACACAAAAAGCCTTTGGATATCCAAAGGCTTTTTGTTGTTTTATAACATATTTAACTTTAAAGTTTTTTAATTTGATAGATGTATTTGCCTTAATCTTGATTTTCATTAAACTTATTCAAATCAAGCAATTTCAAAGTCAACCATCGCTAAACAACTATGTTTGCTATGCTTATTCGATATCGATGTCGATTTCTTGAACAGCAGGGTTGAACATTTTAGCCATATACAAGATTACCAAACCAGTAGCAGCAGCCAAAACAATAACTATACCAAGCAAGATAAACAAAGCAATGTTTGTAGCTTTAGTTTCATTTTTGATTGTAAAGCGCAAGAAGTTA
>CAJUEA010000054.1 GCA_910584975.1 uncultured Christensenella sp. | reverse complement strand
TGTTGTTAACTTATGATAATGTCACCTTAAGATTCACTTGATAAAATGTCACTTTTGAGTAAACTAAAAAATATGAAAGAAGGATTAATAACATTGTCACAAGAACAACTAAAAAAATTAAAAATTATTAACAGTTATATCGACAAAACAATAACCCGACAACAAGCTGCTGAGCTTCTTTCGCTTTCGCCACGCCAGATAACACGATTAAAGAAAGGAATATTAGAATCTGGTGCTGAATTCTTAATTCATAAAAACACCGGTAGAAAGCCTGCTCATGCTATTTCAGATGAAATGAAGGAAAAAGTCCTTGCAATTCATTCCAGACCCGAGTTCCAAGGAGTCAATTTCCTTCATTTCAAAGAGATACTTTTTGAAGATTATGAGATTGCTCTCTCATATACTTCACTTTGTAGTATACTAAAAAATTCAGGATTTGTAAGCCCCCTAAAGAAAAAAATTCGCCACCATACCCACAGGCGTAAACGCAAAGAACATTCCGGTCAGCTTATACAAATAGATGCTACTCCTTATGAGTGGTTTGGCGGTAACACAAAATATTCCCTTCATGGCGCCATTGACGATGCGACTGGCAACATTGTTGGACTCTATATGACCCAAAACGAGTGTCTTTTCGGATATCTTGAAATGATGCGCCAATGCTGCATTGATTTTGGCGTTCCCCAAACCATTTACTCCGACAGACATACTATATTCTGTTCACCTAAAACAGGCAAATTAACTGTAGAAGAACTGATTAATGGCAAAAGAGTAAACCTCACCCAGTTTGGACGTTCAATGCATGAATTAGGCATTGATATGATATTTGCCAAAACTCCTCAGGCAAAAGGGCGCATTGAACGGTTATGGGTAACTTTACAGAGCAGACTTCCCGTTGAGTTTGCAAAACGTGGTATCAAAACACTTACACAAGCAAATGAGTTTTTAAAAGAATACCGCTCTACATATAACAAAAAATTTTCAGTGGAAGCTGAAGGCGGCACCTTGTTTGTTCCTTTAAAACAAGATATTGATATCGATGAGATACTCTGTGTTAAACATACACGCAAAACTGACAATGCAGGAACATTTTCATTTAAAAACAGATGATTCCAGATATTAGATAAAGGATTTCCTGTCATATCCGCCCGGCGTGAAATCAATGTGCTTGTTAATCCACGTTTCGGAATCAGGGTTCAATATAAAGAAAAAACATATGAAACCATACAATACCTAAAGCCGCAAAACAAAAACGCCAATACAAAAGTTACAGACAAAACCGTCAAAAATGTTTCTCCACATTTAATCCACAGCAGTGATGCATGGAAAAAGATTTGGTGGGCTGAGGATTATAATCTGTCCCTCAAATTTCTATATGAACTGTTTTTTGAAAAACAGCAGTCCGCTTCTTAATTGGCTTAATTACACTATAAATTATCATTTTTATTGTCGTCAGGGACAGCTTGCTGTTCATTTATCCTTGACGACAATAAAATGATAATTATAATTTTAGCCAGTTATTAAGAAGTGACATTTTCTCAAGTTAATGTTGCTTTAAAAAAGTGACATTTTCAAAAGTTATTGACAGTCTTGCAAAAATATTGCATTTTCTTTTATACAACTTAAAGTTTTTTGTTTTATTACTTAAAATTTATAAATTTAAATATGTAGTAATGGTTTTCGTTGATTATTATAGTGTATTTGAGTATAATAAAAAATTTTATTATAGCAAAGGGAGAAAAAATGAATAGATTATTTTATTGTAACGTAGAAAAAACAAATTTAATTAGTGATTTTATAAAGAAATTGGATGAATATTCAGAAGAAAATTCCAGGCCGGTATATATTATTGAAAAAGCTTTGGTAAATGATGGAAAAATCGATGAATATGAGTATAAGGAAAAAATAATTGTACTAATTCCCAAACAAAAAATATTAGTAATAAATCTTGGAATAGAAAGTGGACAATTTGATGATTTTACAAGTGATTTTATTGATGATTTAGAATATTCATTAAAGAGATTTGAATATTAAAAATATTTAGGGATGAAAAAATAAATATTAAGTTGAAGTTATTATGTTACATAAAGTAAGAAAGATGAT
>CAJUEA010000053.1 GCA_910584975.1 uncultured Christensenella sp. | reverse complement strand
ATGGAGGGCGTCTATGAGATACAATGAATGGCGAGATGAACTGCAAAATAATCTTTTTAATGTAACAGAAAGCGAAAGACGGAGAGTGCTTGACTATTATGCAGAGGCTTATGCTGACAGAAGAGAGGCTGGGTATAGTGAAAGGCAGATTATTGAAGATTTTGGAGCACCATATGATGCAGCACAAAGAATATTGCTTAATATTTATGACAGCCGAGAGGAAGACATTGAGGAAGAAAGATATAATCAATTCAAAAATAATAGAAAAAGCAGCAGATACTCAAATGAGCGTAATCAAAATTACTTTGAGGAAAGAGAGAATCCAAGACAAAATCAAAAGTCAAAAAGGGAACCAGATTTTGTTGAGGCAGAGGTTGTAAGAGAAGAAAGAGCTAGAAAGCAAGACTTTGATTTTGTTGAGACAAATAGTGCCTCTAAAAATAAAAATCCAATGCCAGAGCCACGAAAAAATTATACTTGGGTGTTTGTGTTGCTTTGCATTGTTTTTGCAATTCCTTTGTTTGCACTCTTGATGACAATGCTTGGTATATCAATTAGTGTGATTGTGACACCTTTTGCACTTTTGATTGGAGGATTGTGTGCCATCGGTTTTGGCATTTTTGAAATGTTTAGCAACTTTGCAAGTGGATTGTTTACAGTGGGAGAAGGTTTGATTGTTCTTGGTATAAGCATTATTTTGATACCACTTTTGATAAAATTAGTTAAGCTAATGTGGAAATTGTTTAATAGATTTTTTAACTGGCTTGGCAGTTTGTTCAGTGGAAAGGAGTGCGTAAGATGAGTAAGTTGGGAAAAAGTATTTTGTTTGGTGTGATTGTTATTGTAATTGGTGTTGTAATTTTGATTACAGCGCTTGCAATAAGTGGTTGGAAACTGGACAGCGATTTTGAAATGAAAGTTTATGATTGCAGCACTGAAATTTCTTCTTTCAACCTTGATTTTGATATGGGGTATTTGAAAACTCAATTTTATGACGGCGAAAAAATAAAAATTGAATATCCTGAAAACAGGTCTTTAAAAACAACTTTCACAGAAACTGAAGACGGCACTTTAAAAATGGTAACAAAAAAACATTTTAAACTTTTTCAATTTAATATGTGGTTTGACAAAGTTCCAACAACAGTTGTGAGCGTGCCACGCGACAGTGTTTTAAATCTTGATTTAAAGATTAATACAGGCAAAGTGGAAGTTGCAAGTGGTGATTATGGTAACATAACTATCGATTTGAATGCAGGTGAAATTAATTTTGAAGATATTAGTTGCAAGGATAATATTTGCAATATTAACGCAGGAAAAGTTAATTTTAAAACTTTAAATTCACTGAGCAACACTTTTAAACTTAATGCAGGCAGTGTAAAAATTACTGATTTTGTTGGGAATGATGTTGACACTACTTTAAATGCAGGAAATTTTGATATCACAAATGCAAGTTGTAAAACTTGGAAAATGAAAGTGAATGCTGGGGATATTTATTTTGGCAATCTTACCTGTCAAGATGTTTTGTTTAATGTGAATGCAGGCAACATAAAAGTTAACACTTGGATTGGTGACATCTTGAAATTGGATGTTGATGCTGGTACGATTAATGTGGTTGTTGGTGGTGCAAAGTCTGATTATTCAATAAGCGTTGACAAAACAAGTGGTTCTTGCAATTTGCAAGGTCAAACAGGCCAAGACAGCAACAAGCGCATCGAGGTTGATTTGGATGCCGGTAATATTGATGTAAACTTTACATCGTAAAATTTAATATTAAATTAATATTTATAAAATTTGTTTATTTATCCATTACAAAGCATTTTTTTGTAGTGGATATTTTTTTTATAGATATTGTTTTATTGTCATTTAAAGTGTATATGGAGCCCCACCCACACACAAGCTATTTTGTGGGGACCCCGTATTCGCTCAAGATGACAGAAACATTCTCTGACTATGCTTGTTGAGTAAATTTAAAGGTATCATTTTTGTAATAATATAAAAGTCGGAGATCCCTACCTATACCCCACAAAAAAGTTATTTTGTGGGGACCCCGTTACGCTCGGGATGACAGGAAAAAAGTGCTGTGTACAGCAATACAATGCAAAAATA
>CAJUEA010000052.1 GCA_910584975.1 uncultured Christensenella sp. | reverse complement strand
TGGAATTGTAAACACAATGGATGTAACTTACCTTAATAGGATAATAAGTGGTAATTTCAATCTTAACACAAATGATATAAAAGATAAATTAATAATGTTGTCAGCAATAATCCAAAACAAAGGAAACTTGACAACAGCAGATAGTGAAACACTATTGAATTATATCGGTGGAAATGCTGATATGACAAAATATTTTTAAAAGATAAACGAGGTAAAAGGCAAAACTTTTACCTCGTTTGCTGTTTCTCAAAAAAATGTCATTTTGTGTGGACCACAATATTTTAATCGGACTGAAAGCACTCTTTCAGTCCGTGTTTTATACTTTCTGTCATTTCGAGCTTGTCGAGAAATCTCCAATTAAGCTTGTGTATAATGAAATGTTAACTTATTTACTTAGCACGCTAGGTTTGATATTCTTCCTTATACCCCACAAAAAAGTTATTTTGTGGGGACCCCATGTGCACTTCGTTTCGCTCAGAATGACATAACCATTGCTAACATTAAGTCTGAAGACGGACAAACTAGAGATATAATTTCTAAGTATGAAAAAATATTTTTTATATGTGTCAAAAACGGAAAATTTGTGATTAAAAATAATGTAAAAATCAGTTCTAATTTGCCGTAATTTGCCATAAATTGTAATACAAGTTGGAAATTTGCAAAGTTATTTTGTAATATGACATTATTCGACAATAACTCTCATTATTAGTTATCATAAATAAGTATAATTATATATAGGGTGCAAAGTTATAGCATATTACAAGTAAAATCAAAGTTATGCAAAATATTTGCTAATTTGGCAAAAGTGTGAATTAATGAATGATTGCAAAACTAAACGCAAATGGAAGACTAAAAAATTTTTAGGGTGTGCGTGTGTTTTATTCTTTCAAAATCAAATCTTTATACAAAACTTTGGTGGCATTGGCAGTGGTGGTTGCTTTGACAGCGTGTGCGTTTATGGTTACAAACAGCACAAAACTTGTGAGTGGTGAGGCAAGAAAGTTGCCAGTTTATCGTGTGGATACTGGAGAGAATAAAGTTGTGGCGTTATCTTTTGATGCTGCTTGGGGAGCAGATAAAACACAAGGAATAATTGACATTCTCAACAAATATAATATAAAGGCAACCTTCTTTTTGGTAGGTTTTTGGGTTGACAAATATGAGGACGAAGTGAAAAAGCTTGCAGAAAGTGGCTTTGACATTGGAAATCATAGTCACAATCATCTTAAGATGTCAACTTTGCAAAATCAATCAATAGTGGAAGAGATTGAATATGTAAACAAAAAGGTGGAAAATCTTACAGGCAAGCGACCATATGTTTTTAGGGCTCCATTTGGAGATTACAACAACAAGTTGATTGAAAATGTAACAAATTTGAATATGCAAGCAGTGCAATGGAGCATTGACACATTGGACTGGAAAGGCATTGGTGCAGATGAAATTTTGAAAAGAGTGCAAAGCAAAGTATCATATGGGGATATTATTTTGTTTCACAACAATTCCGACCATGTGCTTGATGCATTGCCAAAAGTGATAGATTTTTTGCTTGAAAAGGGATATACTTTTCAAACAGTAAGTGAATTGGTTTATAAAAACGGCTTTACCATCGATGTAAACGGTGTACAGCATAAAGAAAAATAAATTAAGGGAGTTTTAGTAATGAATTACGAACAGATGAGCAACAACAAATTGTCAATTACAGGCAAGATTTTAGAAGTGCCAGTATTTTCTCACGAAGTGTTTGGCGAGGGATTTTATGAGACGAAAATCGAGGTTAAAAGGCTTAGCGAACAGGTGGACATATTGCCGATAACCATATCTGAAAGACTTATTATCGAGCACGATATTAAGGTGGGAGATGTGATTTCAGTAAGTGGTCAATTTAGATCTTACAACAAAATGGTTGACGATAAAAGCAGACTTATGCTTACAATTTTTGTGAGAGAAATACTTGATGAAGAAAGTACTATGAATGGCAATAATATTGATATTGTTGGATTTATTTGCAAGCAACCTGTTTACAGAACAACACCTTTTAAAAGGGAGATTTGTGATGTTTTGTTGGCTGTAAACAGAGCATACAATAAAAGTGATTACATACCATGTATAACTTGGGGACGCAACGCACGATTTATTAAGAATTTGCCTGTGGGAACAAAAATCAGTTTGTCAGGCAGAATCCAAAGCAGAGTTTATCAAAAGGTTGCTGCTGACGGAAGCGTTGAGGATAGAACTGCTTATGAGGTTTCTGTAAGTAAAATTGCTTTGGATGGAGTTCACGAGGATATTGAATTTGAAGAAATTATGTAAAATATGCTTAAAAGTCAGTTGAAATGAGACTTTAAGCAAAAATAAATCGCTTTGATTTATTGATTTTTTTGGGGAATAACTGCTGGCTTGAAACATTTGTTTTAACGGCTGTTATTCCCCTTTTTTTTGCAAAATAATCTTTTTGTAGTGGTGCGTTATTTCATAAGGAAAATATTTTATGTTACTTAGGCGAGCATAATTTGAGATTATTCCTTATACCCCACAAAATACCCCACAAAAAAGTTATTTTGTGGGGCCCCCATGTGCACTGCGTTTCGCTCAGAATGACACTACCATTATTCTTCAATATTATATTATTATTATTCAACATA
>CAJUEA010000051.1 GCA_910584975.1 uncultured Christensenella sp. | reverse complement strand
TGAAAGCGTCCAACAATCTGATCGCCGCTATCGAGCAAGGCATAATCACCGAACAAACGAAAATGAGGTTGAAAGAGTTAGAGGCTCAAATCTCGCAATATGACTTCGACATAGAGCAAGCAAAGCAACGTAACTATTCCTACCTTACACCCGAAAAGATTAAAGACTACTTCCGAAAAGTGATTTGCGGCGATATTACAGCCGACAGCACAAGAGAGCATATAATCAAATACTTCATTCGGGAAATCATCTTGGATGACGATTGCTTGGTGATAACATACAACTTCACAGACAAGAACATAATGAAAAAAACACCCCAGACGACATAGACGAGGTGGAAAAGGAACTAAAACGGGCTAAAAATGCCCGAAATGACACTAATTCGTGTTTGTACAAACGCCCTAACTCTCCGCCATTTTAAACCTAAATCAAACATTTCGTTTGATTTAGGTTATTTTTATACAAAGGAGTAAAATTATGAGAGAAGTTTATAATGGCTATGAATAAAAACATTTAACTGGGTTAGAGTTGAGAGATTTGTTTAAGGAGTCATTTTATTGCAATGGCAAACATCATGCAATAATAACTGCCTTACCTATCCCAGTATTTTTGGAAACATTGAATTTGAAAGAAGATAAACAATATAGAGTTTTTGTTAATGAGTATTTCTGTAAAATTATGGATTTTGAAACAGATAAAAATATTACTTTTTTTTCATATCAGTACTCAAAATTTTCTCGGTATTTTAGTGATGAAGATTTACATATACCTAGTTGTCCTATATGCAATAGTAAAATGAAACTTCGAAATAGTCAATACGGGATGTTTTGGGGCTGTTCACACTATCCTAATTGCAAAGGTAAATTGCAAATAGCAGTTATTAACGAAAATTAAAAACAACTTTATGCCGCAAAATGCTATTGACTGGAATTGCGGTGTGTTAGGCTGTTGTTGTCTAAAGGCAAATTAAAACCCGACTGATTGTATTAGTCAGGTTGTTTTAGTTGTAGCTGAAATTACAAAATAAAAGCGTGGAATTGGGTGGTGTTTAAAGATTTGACTTATGGGGTGAATGATTGTATAATAAAATAAATAGGTGTAATTTTGAAGGGAATTGTTTAGAAATAATTTTCGATAGAAATCTGTTGTTAGTGGATATCAATTTGTAGATAAAAATGAAAATGAAAATGGAATTTGTTTGGATTGCAGTAGCTATTGTTATTTTTATAGCTTTGATTTATGGAATAGTACACTATAAAAAAAAGAATTCTGATAAGTCTGACTCAAATAAAAATAGAGAAGATATTGACATAACAAAAGGTGATAAGTTTATTTTTCAGCGCGTTGAGGGTGGATATTCAATTGTAGGGTTGAATGATTGTGACTATGCTCATATTGAAATTCCTGCAGTTTTTAAGGAAAAGCCTGTTGTAGGCATAGGAGAAAATGCGTTTTTTTATTGCACAAATATAACAAGTGTAACAATACCATATGGCATTACTAGCATTGGTAATTCTGCATTCAAATATTGCAGTAATTTAAGTTATGTGACTATTCCAGATAGCGTTACAAGCATTGGTAACAATGCTTTCGCTTATTGCACAATTTTAACTAATGTGCAATTGCCTAATAGCCTTGTAAGTATTGGAGAGAATGCATTTTATGCTTGCCAAGCTTTAAAAAGCATATTTATTCCTAAAAGTGTTGTTAGCATTGGAAAAATGGCTTTTTATCCTCTTGGTGTAATGATAATTTATTGTGAAACAAAAAGTCAGTCTGATGAATGGGAGTGTTTTTTGGATGATGGTTTTCTTGTTATATGGAACTGCAAAAATCAGAAATTGGATGAAGAAGGTTTTTGCTATGCAATTATTGATGGACTAGCATATGCTTTGAAAGACGGTATTGCAAAAGTTGCGTACCAACCAGCTATGTTAGAAGGAAACATAAAAATACCAGAAAAGGTGGAGTATAAAGGAGAAACTTACTGCATAACAAGTTTAATGCCTGATGCATTCACTGACCAATCTAATATTACTGGTATAACATTGCATGATAGCATAGCAAGTATTGGTGCAGATGCTTTTTCATATTGTGGAAAAATTAAAGATATTATTGTTCCAAAAAAGGTTAATGCAATTGAAAGTCATACTTTTTATTTTTGTGATTGTTTAGAGAATATAATTATATCAAATAGTGTGAAAAGTATAGGAGAGTTTGCATTGTTTGCTTGTGAAGAACTTAAAACTATTAATTTTGAAGGAACTATTGAGCAATGGAATCTGATTGCTAAGGAAGATGGTTGGAATCTGGAAACAGGAGATTATGAAATCATTTGCACAGGTGGTAGACTTGAAAAAGAGATTGAAGAGGATGAGTAAAAGAGTATTTATATCAAAAAAATTTTTAATCTTGTATTGATTATTGTTTGCTAATATTGTATAATAAAAATATAAATTGGAGCTAAAATGCAGAGTTATTATAATAAAAAATTTGTGGGTATTGAAAAAGACAACATCGCAATATCGGACATTGAATTTGTTGAGTGCGTGTTTGAGGGGTGTAAGTTTGTAGACTGCGACTTTGTTGATTGTGCGTTTTTGGAATGTAAATTTATAAATTGTTCCATTGTTAATTTGAAAGCCATTAGCGTAGAGTTGAAATATGTTGAGTTTGAGAAGTGCACTCTTGTTGGTATTCAATGGCACAAATTTGTTTGTGGGGCAATTGCTTTTCCGATTAGCAGACTAAATAATTGTTTTTTGAAATATAATAATTTTGAGGAAATGAACTTTAGAAAATTTGATTTTAAATGTTCTGCCATACTTTCTTCAACTTTTTTGAGATGCAATTTGATGGAAAGTATTTTTAAAAATTGTGATTTGAAAGATACAGCTTTTTCTGATTGCAATTTGCAAAAAAGCGATTTTAGAGGGGTAAATGGATTCAATATTAATCTGCTCGAAAACAAAGTTAAGGGGGCAAAATTTTCTTGTTTGGAGGCAATTAATTTGTTGTATCCATTTGGAATAATAATTGATTAATCGCATTATTGTTTTAGCTTAAAATCAAATTTTAGGCAAACAGTATCGATTTTTGAAAGGTTAAGCAAAAAAGTGATTGAAGGGGGAATATGAAAAAGTTATTTAATAGCAAATTTTTGTTTGTTGCAGTTGTGACAATTTTGATGATAAGTGTGATTATGCTTGTTGGGTGTTCTCCATTTAAGGATGCACCACAAGGGATAACCATTGATTCAAGAAAGTTTACAAAAATAAAAGACAAAAGGATGTTTGCAGAGGCAGAGGATTACCAAGGCTATATTTATAAAAACGGAGAGGAGGCGTTTTGTTTTAGAATGAAATCGCCTGATATTGAAGATGGTAAAAAATATCCTATGGTAATATTTTTGCACGGAATGGGTGATTGGGGAAATGATAATTCTCGCCATATGTATCATTCTTTGATTGATAGCGTGGAGGCATATGTAAATGAACCGACATTTGTGTTTATGCCACAAGCAGTTAAAAATTGGGATTGGTCGGATAAGGGGTTGCTTTCTGACAAAGGTGGA
>CAJUEA010000050.1 GCA_910584975.1 uncultured Christensenella sp. | reverse complement strand
TTTAGATTTTAATTATAGTATCAGCAAGAGAAGCCATATCAGGGTCATGCGTAATAATAATACCGGTTTTTTCTGCAAAAATAGTATGTATTGATTGCTTTACCAAATTACTTGTTTCTATATCCAAGTTTGATGTAGCTTCATCAAAAATCATTACGTCCGGGTTTTTTATAATCATTCTTGCAAGTGCAATTTTCTGTTTTTGTCCTCCCGACAGGTTTTTACCATTTTCACTTATCACTGCTTGAAGTCCGCCTGCAAATTCAGAAATATCCAATCCTGCTTTACTTAATGCTGATATAATTTCATGTTCATCTAACTGTGGTGCAATAAATCTAATGTTGTCTAATAAAGTACCCGAAAAAAGAACAATATTTTGTGCTACAATCCCAACTCGATTTCTCAAATCTAATAAAGAGACATTTTTGATTTCAATATCGTTAATGCGAATAGAGCCGGAATAATCTTTATAAAATCCTAAAAGCAATTTTGCAATCGTCGTTTTCCCACTTCCATTTTTCCCTAATAGTGCAACTTTTTCATTTCTGCTAATTGCCATATTAAAATTATCAATAACTGTTTTTTCACTATAACCAAACGAAACATCTGAAAATATAATATTTTCTATCTTTCCAACCTGCCTATTTCCACATATTTCATCTTCGGTTTTTAATTTTAGCAATTCGTTAATTCTTGTTAAAGCTGCAATACCGGGTTGTACCATAATACTAATACTTGCTAAAAGTTGTATAGGTGCAAAAATCAATAAAGCATATTGAGATACTGCCCAATAGTTTCCTAAAGACATTTTTCCTTTAATGATAAAAATACCGGAAAAAACAATAAGCAGAACGGAAGCAATATTTGTAATTCCTACTATACCCTCGGAAGCAATATTCATCATCTTACCGCGTTTAACGGATTTATCTGCAACTTGTTTAAGTTGACGGGATATTTCAGATGAGCGTTGATTTTCCATTTTTAATTCTTTAACTGCTGAAATACCGCCTATATTTTCCTGTACTTTTCCCGATGTTTGGGCTGTTGTTTCAAGCAAAGCCTTTGACGCTTTTTTTATCTTAATGCTTGAATAATTAGTGAAATAATATATAACAGGTAAAAACAGCAATAAAATCAAAGATAATTCCCACCGAATTGAACATACAAGAACCAATGCACCAACAAACGAAACTATACTTGTTACAAATTTCAAAAATACAGGGGAGAAAAATACATTTAATGACTCAGTTTCTTTTATTCGTTCAAAAATATATCCCGTTTGTTGCTTATCAAAAAATTCCATAGGTAACTTCAATATTTTAGTAAATAAGTCGTTTTTCAAATCGGCAATAAAATAGCTGCTTGTCTTTGTTAAATTTTGACTTATAAAATAATTGACCGCAAAACTGCAAATATATACAAATCCTAAGAATATACTGCAATATGTGATTGTTTCTATTGAAGTTTTAGCGACACCCTCATCTAAAATATAACTAACAAGATATGGTGGTAAAAGTGTCAATACTGATGAAATAATCATCAAAAAAAATAGTGAAAGTATTTTTGCTTTTTTGAAATAAGAAAATAGAAAAGAATATTTTTTCATGTGGTGACCTCCTTGTTCAGCATTGTTATTAACTGTGCAAAAATTAACGTATCTCTTATTAAATCAAATGGCTTAGCTGAAAATCCGGTTTTATATACTTGAAGAAGAACACTATCATCAATCGACTTTTTCCTAAGCAGCTTAACAAATTTTTCAACTGCCTGTTCTGCATTTTCTTTTTCCTTTAGCAGACAATATAAATGTGAAACATTCATATAGAGCATAAAATAAACACTATGGTCTAATTCCAATAGTCCGGCAAGAGTAATCTGATTTTTAGTAACAGCTAAAGCTCCTTGCAAATCATTTTCTTTTTGCAAATATGAAATTTTATTTCGCAGCTCATGTAATAACTGTACCCCTAAAGAAATTATTGCGGTTTCAATCTTATTTATGGCATGTTCATCAGTTCGTAATAATAAGCTGTTTGTCATATCGACAGCCGCAAAATTTTTTACTTCACTATTAGAAAAAGAAAATGGAAAATGTTTATACTGTCCTATTAACATAAACAAATGCCCTAAAACAAAATGTTTTTGTGCCTGCACATTTTCAGACGCGCAATTTTGACAAAGAGCTATCATTTGATATACTACTTTTTCTCTTATCTCCACTTCTTGAGCCAATGCAATATATGGAATAACGGCAATTATTAAATCCAGTTTCAGCCTATCGTTTGTCGGAAACAGATAACATAATGCTTTTATTTTTTCCATTCCATTAAAATACTGTTTTTGTGCGAATAATTCCGTACATTCCTCTTTGAAATCGTTGTATTCTTTTTCTGTTAATTCATTTGAAAATCCAAATAAGCAATCTATTGAAACATTGAAGTATCGTGCAAGAATAGGAAAAAAACTTATATCGGGATACATTTGCTCATTTTCCCACTTTGAAATTGCTGCACATGACACTCCTAATATTTCACTTAATTGTTCTTGTGTAATACCTTTTGCTTTTCTCAACCCTTGCAATATTTTTCCTACCGCTAATTTTTGCATAAGTAATCCCTCCATATATATTGTACTCTAATTGTTTTACTCGTCCCATGTACTAGTAGTTAACTTGTAATATATATTTTTGTAACCTATTGTTAATATAATGTGTTTTAGCAAAGTAATCAACACTTGAAGAACAAATCGTGGAAATATTTAAGCTAATGGTTGGAATTATATAGACATATCCAAGCAGAAAGGGGAAGGCCCACTCCTATGTGGAGCATTGGAAGGAGGCACATGAAGCGTTTTGTCAAGTGCTTTTTTGAGTTATTGACGGAAAACTTTTCGGCATGGCGGGAAACGGGGGCAGAAAAAGGGGCGTAAAACGCGCCTGTGGACGCTTAGAAGCCGTTTTCGGCGGCGAAATGGCAACGGCAAAAATACTCTCGTCCCTTGACCGTCTGGATAGTCGGAACGGGGCAAAGTGCAGATTGCTTTTCGTAATTGGGTGTGGTATAATTTTCTCCAGTACAAGCCGATAAATCGGAGCTTTCGGAAGAAGGTCATAGTTTAGAGCAAAATATATTGAAGGTATAATTATAGTGGAAAAAAACATAATAAAAAGTGCAACAAAAAGATACTTGATAATATGTTTTAGCATTACATATTTGTCATGGGGAAGCATTGCACTTTATTCCAGAATAAAAAATATAAACTTTAATGAACACACATGGATGTTGGTGTTATATTTTATAGGTGTAATATCTCCAGCAATTTCTGCGGTATTTATTGAGAAAATATACGAAAAAAAGAAATATAAGGAAGTTATCAAAGGGATTTTTAGGCTGCCTGTTCATAAAAGAGATTGGATAATTGGATTAGTGGTAGTGTGTGCACTACAGCTATTACCATACTTTGTTTGGGACGGAGAAATTTTGAGTTCCTTTGCCAATTTAATTTTTCTAGTTCCTATGTTTTTAATCATTGGTGGAATGGAAGAAATTGGATGGAGAGGATTCTGGTTGGAACGGGAATTGCAGATAAATAATAAGAACAGAAT
>CAJUEA010000049.1 GCA_910584975.1 uncultured Christensenella sp. | reverse complement strand
TCATAGGTACAATGTTATATATAATTGTACATAGATATATATAATTTATGTACCACCACTTTACACAAAATGGCATAATACAACAAAAATACCCCCGATTTTTGAGGGATATTTTGAAAAAATCGACTTTTTTAAACTTTTACACTTTACACAAAAAATAACAGCCGAAAACATAACATTTTCGGCTGATTTTTAAAGTTGATTTGTATCTTGTCCTTAGAATAATAAAGGCTGAATATTTTTGCATTGTATTGCCGTACACAGCACTTTTTTCCTGTCATTCTGAGTGTAGCGATAGCATATCACGGGGTCCCCACAAAAAAGCTATTTTGTGAACACCCCATTATGCTCGAAATGACATAATCAAAGTCAATTGAGCGCAGTAATAATAACAAAAACTTATTTTACTTATTAGCCTTATATCCTTTACCATCTGCGACGCCAACAACCCTGCCTACCTCAGTGTTATCGCACTTTCTGCATTGTAATGGTTTGATAGGATTAGCAGCTGTTTCAAAACGATAATCTTCGCCAAACTTGCCAATATATTGTTCAATAACCATATGAGATGGTGTGTTTTCTGCTGTAGGATTGATAATTGATTGATATTTGAAAAAATCTGCATCCTTTGGCAAGTTATTAAGATTTTCGTATTCTTCGCCAACAGAAGTAAATTGTGCTGTGTTTTTAATGATATCTCTGACATATTCAATGTTTTCATGCAAAGATAATGGCGCAGGGAATTCTCCGTTTGGAATAACCTCTTGCCAAGATTTTTTCTCATATTTTTGCAACAATTCAGCAGCAGAATGCAAATGTGCAATTTCAATTGCCAAATTTTCTTCCCACAATTTTTTGATACATTTATCTGTTTCGGTCATCATACAAGACCAGTAAAGATAGCATTCTACATATTCGTGCCACAAGTTCATTTCAAACCAAGTGCCATTTGCATCCATCAAATCTTCATATTGCGTTACATGCTCTTCTTCCACAAGGGCAATTTCCTCATAAAGTTTTCTTGTCAAATCGTCTGTCGCCAAAGTTGCAACATTCATATAATAGTTCATAGTTTGTTGCTCTGCGGCAGTAATAATCATTGAACCCAAAATTGTCTCCTTGTCAGCTGTTTTTGAGTTGATACATCTTCTGACATTGTCTTTTGGGAATCTGTGATGTGCGATTGTTGGGCGTGCAGGCATAATTTCCGTATACTTACCAACCAATCTTTCTGCAAGAACACCTTGATTCATATGCAACAAATCAGAATATCTGTACAAATGGTCAAAATCCTCAAGCAAAGCAAAATCAAGAGCTTTTTTTACATAAAAATCTTTTTCTCTTTTTGCAAGTTCAGCAGTCAAATCAACTGCAAGTTGCTCATAACCAATTGTTTGCTCAAGTTGAGTTTCATCCAATGGCTTTAGTAAAGAAATTTTTAATTGTTGTTGTTTTTCTTGTGCACGAACAAGCGCCAAATCTCTGCGTAAATCAGTACAAGCAAAATGTCTTGAAAATTGATGTGAAAACCAGTTTGCCTCATATTCTGTGCCATTCATCAAAATGATACGAGTTTTTGTGTAAGGGTCAACTTCATTTTTGTTGTAAGACTTTGGATAAAGTTGTTTCCAGTTTTCAAAGCTGTTTACTAATGAAATGGGTTTTTCTTTAAATGGATTCATTTTTACCTCCTATAAATGCAATTCATTTTTACTTATATTTTACCCACTTCAAGATAAAAAATACAAATCCAAACACATTTTTCAAAAAAATGTCCTGCCAAACAAAAAAAAATCCTTGAAATCAAGGATATTTTTTCTTCTTAATAATTTTTCAACAATGTCTGTTTTTTTTCATTAAATTCTTCTTGAGTAATTACACCATTATCAAGCAAACTTTTATATTTATTTAGCAACGCAATAACCCTGTCATCATTACTCTCATTATTGTCTACATTATAATTATCAACAAACAACTCTTTTTTGTTCAAATTATTATCTGACAAAATGTCTTCAGTTCTTTTTTGTTTTTTTTCTATATTTTTCAACACTAATACTAATATAACATAAACTAATGCAATAAAAAACATTACGATTAGCCCGATAAATGATGTTGTTGTATAGTTACCTTTATATTTTGAAACGATGATTACACCTGCAAGCATATAAACTATTTCAAACAAAAAACATACAGCGATTGTTATGAAGGGCAAGATTTTTTTATCTGTAAACTTAAAAATCGAACATATATTTAAAATTATTAACAATACTGAAAATGTTAGTATAAAAATAGTAAAACTTCCAACTAATGCAATAATCCAATCTTTATTAACTATAATACTATAAAATCTCAAAAATTGATAAGCATTTTCACTTACGCTACCATAATTATAACCAAACACATTGACTTTATATGACACAAGTGGAAATAACAAGGAAATTAACACAAATAAACCAGCAAAAATAGCAATACCATTGATTGTTAGCAATAAAGCTTTTATTATATTATGATTTTTCTCTTTTGTTGTACTTTCCATATTTTCTCCTTATTCATTAACTCCTAAATCTTTCATATTGCAACCAACACAGAACTCCGTCATATAAAAATCTAAAATAACAACCCCTAAGCACACCCCATAATATGCCATTGATTTTGCTGTTCCCTTATACACATCTGGCAATGATGAATAATTGTTAATATAAATAAAATTCGTACTACTTAAATTATTCGCTTTATTAACTCCTCCACTAATTAGATATGAGTTAAAATCCATTGCCCAGCTTATTTGATAACTATCATTAATATACAAATCTATATTAACCTGAAAACTATCCTCCTCAAAACCAAAATAAGTACCTATACATTCATTTTTGTCATTGTAGTATATTGTTGATGGACATTGGGCATTTTTCAAAACAACCTCATATTGATCATATCTGCTACTATAATCGCCGAATTTTATAATACTATTCCTAAATGCATTAAATTTCTTTGGTGCACACCCAACCAAACATACTACAAATATACATATTGTTAAAATTAACCCACATATAACTTTTTTTCTCATCATTTGCTCACCTATTACTATGATTAAGTTTTTTAATCATATTCTTATTATAGATTAGATTTATTAATAAGTCAAGTATTTTGATTAAGTTTTTTTATCATAATATATTTGTGATTAAATTAATTGATTACGATTTTACTAGAAAAAACTAATGAGGAAACACAAATGATAAAACTTTATGAATTAAGAACTGAAAAAGGGCTATCCCAACGCTCAATTGCTAAGATTTTAAACATAAGCCAAGGCACTTACAACAACTGGGAAAATGGCAAAACAGAACCAAGTATCGCACAACTAATAGAAATATCCAAATTTTTTGAAATATCAGTGGATTATCTTATTGGAAACTCGGATGACAGCGGCATTATAAATTACAACAAAGTTATCACAGAATATCAAAAAAGCTTGTTAGACAATTTTAATAAATTACCTGCAACATTGCAAAACAATATCTTTGACCTAATATTGAATTACAATAAAGCTTAAAATAGTTATTATACCTATTTTAATATATAAACAATGTCAATCATAAAGCTTAATATTTACTACCAAATAACCTAAAAAATAACGCAGTTTCTAAAGACGAACGAATCGTTCGTCTTTTTTCACAAAAGTATATAGGAACTGCAAACAAAAAGTATTCCAGCTTTATTCAGATAAATTCACCACCAAATAGTTATTCAAACTAGTAAAAAAATAAAATACCCCCGATTTTTGACAGGAAATTGAAAAAATTTTGCTTAAAAAGGATAAAAACAAATAGGTATTTCTTTATGAAATTTTTCTAAATATCAACAATATATAATACTCTTTTGCCTTATTAGAATAATAAATATCTGCATTGTTCATTAAGAACACATAACTCTTGTCATTTTAAGCAAAGCAAAATATCTTAAATGTAGCTTGCAAAAAACATTGATATACTAATTGTTTTTTTGCTTAAAAAACGGAATAGCAAAATATAGTATTGTAAAATCATATTATTCGAACACATTAGTTCATGTCATGTTGAGCGAATACGGGGTCCCCACAAAATAGCTTTTTTGTGGGGTATAAGGAAACATCTCCAACTGAGCCTATTGAATAAAGAAACAATAAATACAATGTTGTGTTTTACTTTAATCAACGCACATAGTCGGAGATTTCTCCTTGTACAGAATAAAAACATAACATTACTCAAATACATATTGTGTCTGTCACCCCGAACGATTACGGGTCCCTTTGTTAGGATAAAAGGAGGGTTCTCAAACTTCGCTTGTGCCAAAAAATATTGCCTTACTACATCATTAAAATACATCTAATTTAGCAAATACGGAAAGTTTTATCATTACTCAATGAACAATTGTCTGAGATTCTTCAATTACGGCTACGCCTTCACTTAGAATAACACAAAAGCAAAATAATCCTAAAGATATACTTTATTCTACTCAATGAGCAATTGTCCGAGATCCCTCGACAAGCTCGGAATTACATATGCAAAACAAAAGAGAGTGAACAGATTGTAATCTATTCACTCTCTTAATGGATGCGGCGACGACCTATCCTCCCGAGACGCTTCCAGCTAGTGGGGTCCCCAACGCATTGGCTAATGTGCTGGGGTATAAGTGAGAGCAGAACGAGATGTAATCCTAAAATATTGTTAAATGTTGTAGGATTACCTAAGTGTTTGCTCGAACGCGGCGCTGAGGAGCTGCGACGATGTGCCACGAAAGTCTTAGATGGGGTTTGTCGTAAAACAAAAGAGAGTGAACAGATTGTAATCTATTCACTCTCTTAGTGGATGCGGCGACGACCTATCCTCCCGAGACGCTTCCATCTAAGTACTTTCGGCG
>CAJUEA010000048.1 GCA_910584975.1 uncultured Christensenella sp. | reverse complement strand
GATTTGAAAGAGGGTGGCTATCTTGTTAAGGAAGAGCCTTACAAGCATAATGTTGGCGTTTGCTATAGATGTCACAATGTAGTTGAGCCTATCGTAAGCAAGCAATGGTTTGTGAAAATGGGACCTCTTGCAAAGCCTGCAATCAAAGTTGTAAAAGACAAAAAAATTGAATTTATTCCAAACAGATTTAGCAAAACATACTTTAACTGGATGGAAAACATAAAAGACTGGTGCATTTCTCGTCAGCTTTGGTGGGGACATCGTATTCCTGCATATTACTGCGAGGATTGTGGAGAAATGATGGTTCAAGAAGATGCACCTTCAGTTTGTACAAAGTGTGGTAGCACTCATTTGAGACAAGATGAGGATGTTTTGGACACTTGGTTTTCTTCTGCATTGTGGCCGTTTTCAACCTTGGGCTATCCAGAGCAAACAAAAGATTTGCAATATTTTTATCCTACAAGTTTGCTTGTTACAGCTTATGATATTATCTTCTTCTGGGTTGCAAGAATGATTTTCAGTGGACTAGAGCATATGGGAGATATTCCATTCCCTGAAGTTTTAATTCACGGCATTGTTCGCGATAGCCAAGGCAGAAAGATGAGCAAGTCTTTGGGCAATGGTATTGACCCACTTGAGATTATTGACAATTATGGTGCAGACAGCTTAAGATTAAGCTTGCTTATGGGCATTGCTCCGGGTGGAGATACAAGATTTATTGAGGAAAAAGTTATCAGTTGCAGAAACTTCCTTAACAAAGTTTGGAATGCATCAAGATTTGTTATGATGAACACTGAAAATGTCAAACTTAAAGAGATGGGCACATTCCGTCTTACTCCAAGTGACAAGTGGATTTTGTCTAAGCTTAACCAAACAATCAAGGAAAGCACAAAGTGCTTGGAAAAATATGATTTGGGATTGGCTTGCAGTTGCATTTATGATTTTGTATGGAATGATTTTTGCGATTGGTATATCGAGCTTTCAAAAGCAGCATTGTATGGTGACAACAACGATAAAAAGATTAATACAATCACAGTGCTTAACTATGTGCTTGACAAAATTCTTAAATTGTTGCATCCATTTGTGCCATTTATCACTGACGAGATTTATTCATTTACAAATGGGGATAAGTCAAGCGTTATGATTGCAGAGTGGCCAGAGCTTATCAAAAAGTACAACTATAAAAAAGAGCGTGAGACTTTTGAAAAAGTTATGAATATCATAAAAGATATCCGTAATTTGAGGGTGGAAATGAATGTTAAGCCATCTCAAAAGATTGACCTTATCATTGCACCAAGTGTGGATATAAAAGTTATTGATAACTTTATGGCATACATTGTAAAAATGGCTAATATCGGTAATATTTCTTACATTAAGGATAAGCAAGAGATAAACGAAAAAGTTAGTGTAATAATCAGTGATTTTGGCGATATTTTGGTGCCTCTTGGCAATCTTGTGGACAATGAAAAGGAAATTGCAAGACTTCAAAAAGAGCTTGACGACACAATAAGCGAAATTGAAAGAGCAAACAAAATGCTTGCAAATCAAGGCTTTATCGCAAGAGCTCCAAAGCAACTTGTGGATAAGGAAAAGGAAAAACTTGCAAACTATACAGCGCTTGCAGAAAAAATCAAAAGTCAAATTGAAGAGTTGAAAAATGCGTGATTATAAATGTTTATTTTGGGATTTTGATGGAACGATTGTTGATTCCTTTGAGGGGTGCAGTTTTGCTTTTGGCAAAGTGTTTGAGCATTTTGGTTTGAACATTCCACCCGAGGAGAGAAAGCAATATATCGGACCACCTTTAAAAGATACTTTTACAAAAATGTTCGGAGAAGAGCGTGAGCCGTTTGCTAGGGAATTGTATCGGGAATACTATATCAATCAAGGCGGACAGAATATGTGCAAGCTTTTTGACGGAATGGCTGAAATTCTTGCAAAAATAAAAAGCTTTGGCTATAAAATGTTTATTGCCACAAGCAAAAGGGAAGACATTGCAAGTGAAATGTTGAAGGAATTTGGTGTGCTATCTTGCTTTGATGGTGTGTTTGGCACTGTGGAAAGTGAGGGCAGAGTGGACAAAAAAGACATTTTGGCATATGCTGTCACAAAGTCAGGCGCTTTACTAAATGATTGCCTTATGATTGGCGATTCTATTTATGACGCACTAGCTGCAAAAGCTGTTGGTATGGATTGCCTAGCTGTTTCTTATGGCTTTGGAAATGTGGAAAATATGTCAAAAATCGGTACTATTGTGTGTGTGGACACTCCAAACGACCTTTTGAAAGTTTTTGCAAAATAGTTTTTTGATGAATAAGATGAATAAAGAGAAATAAAATATAAGGAGATAAAATATGCGATTTGCTAGACTTGCGTTGCAGTATCTGCGAAAGAATTTTTGGTATTTGGCATTGGTAACGCTTATTCCATCAGTTGTTATGGGATTGCTTACAGAGCCTTGCACTATGATACAATTTTTTGTGGAATTTGATCAGACAAAATTGATTACTTTCAAAGATGTGTTTTTTTCTATCAGTGAATTAAACTGGAAATCTTTGCTTATAGGCGCAGCTGCTGTGTTAATTTTCAGCGCGTTTTTCAGCATGCTTTGTGGCTTGGAATCCAAGCATATGCGTTGGGGAATATTGTCAAGTGAAGGGCTTTTAAAGCGTATTAACAACAACTATTTGCCAGTAATCAAATTGATTCTTGTCTTTTTGTTTTTAATGGAGTTGTATGCTGTAATTTGTTCTTTGTTCACTTTCTTGTGGGTAAAAGTTATTCACAAAACAGCAGTTGCACTTGCAATGACAATCATTTTCAATGTTGTTTTGTTTTTGGTTATGCTTTCTGCAATGATACTTTTGAGCTTGACCTTGCCAGTTATGTCAGTTTCTGGACTTACTTTGCGAAAAGCAATGGCAGAATCTGTTGCGCTTATGAAAGGCAAGTTTTTCAGAATGATGTTTGCAGTTGTCATTCCAATGATTATTCCTTATGTGGTTATGGCAACTTTAGCGGCTTATGATTTCTGGTGGAGAAGAATAATAAATATTTTCTTGTTTATCTATATTTTTTCTTACTATATAACTTTAATGTATACATCTTATCTTGATATTGAGGATATCGATAGAGAAGATTTGAAAAATAAATATCTAAAATTAGTGGAGGATTAATATGCTAGTTAAACATTCTTTTTCCATCTTGGTGTCAAGATTTTCATTGTTTTATAAATTTTTGTTGTACCTTAGCATTGTTATGTTAATTTTTGCAGCAGTTTCAATAAGCTCAATGTATTTCATTATGAAACCTATCATTCAAGGTGTGCAGGATATGCAGTTTTTTGAGCATATTAGTCAGGCTTTTAGGTCAATGTTTGGTGGCAATCTTGATATTCAAAATTCGGCATTTGCAGTGCTTGGACAAGATTTTGAAAAAATTTCTGAGGTGTTTGCTTCAAACAGAAACAATGTTGTTGGTGCAGCTTGTGCTTTGGTAGCATTTCTTTTTATTGGAAAATTTTTGATTTCAATCGGTCATTATCCTTTGACAGATGTGCTAAACAACTTTATGAACAGCAACAGCAAATATGGGTTCACAGCTAATTTGATTGCAAACATCAAAAAAGCAATCGCATTCAGTTTTGTTGACACTTTAATTTACATTCCATTTATGTTGCTTTTGGGTGTGCTTGTTTACTTTATGGTGTGGGGCATTGGAAAAATGTCAATTTTGTTTGCACTTTGTCTTGCAGTTTTGACAATTATGGTTTTGCTTGCTTTGAAACGCTCTGTTTTTGCAATGTGGTTGCCAACTTATGTTTGCGAGGAGCTTGGCGTGTTCAAAAGTTTGCAAAAAGCAATTTTAACAAACAAGGATTTGATTGTGAAAAATTGGGGACTTTTTACTGCTGTAAATTTTGCAACTTATTTTATCACAATTCTTTTAGGTATTTTGACTTTTGGCAGTGGATTTATTATGGCAATAAGTTTGTTTAACATTTTCTATCAAAGCATTGGACTTGTCATTTATTATCGCAGAAATGAGAGAAAATATTATATTGATGCAGAAACTGTCATTGATAGCAAACATTCAATCAAGTCTGTTTATTAAGGCATGTTATAGAGGTATTATTTTTATTTAACATAATTAAAACAGCTCTTTGCATTTGTAATGAGCTGTTTTTTGTCAAATTTTTGTGTATAAATGCAAACTGCGATGTAAATTTAATTAGCTTTTGTTATAAAAAATTATCACTATTGTTTACATTGTTTAGGAAATATTTTACATTAAAATTCAAAAAGGGTATTGTAATTGCAATCAAAGTGTGTTATACTATGAGTGTAGATAACTGCAATGTTTGAAACAAAATTGTCTTTGTAACCACATTTATAATAAGGGATTGCGAGTTGTGGTACACAATATCACGCCCTCGACCTTTCCAAGGTTATGGCAGGGGAAGATAGCGGTATCAGGTAGCTAACCCACCTCGACACACGAGGTTTTCAAAAGGTTTTGTTTCGTCAGAGTGGTGCTACACGCTATTTGCGTTTTTGGGGTATATCGAAAGATATACCCCTATATTTTTCGCTCATTGCGACTTTTAGAGCGATTTTCTTTTTTAGAAAATCAGCTCACTTGCAGTCGAATTCGCTTTTTCCGACCAAACGCAAAGTTCAACTTCGTTGTTCTTTGGTCGGACTTAATAATAAGGTTATATTTTGTCTTACTTAACAAGCAACATTTGAGAGCCCTCCCTTACCCCACAAAAAAGCTATTTTGTGTGGATCCCATTATGTTCGGGTGACAGGAACACTATTGCTCGAAATGACATTCCTCATTGTCATTAGAAGTCTATATTTTGTCATCCCGAGCGTAGTCGAGGGAGCTCCTACTTCGTTAGATGTAAGCCATTAATATTCTAAAAATTACAGCAAAAATCTTATAAAAAATCAGCCGAAAATGTTATGTTTTCGGCTGTTATTTTTTGTGTAAAGTGCAAAAGGCTCTAAAAAGTCGATTTTTTCAAAATATCCCTCAAAAATCGGGGGTATTTTGAGGGATATATGCCATTTTGTGTAAAGTGATG
>CAJUEA010000047.1 GCA_910584975.1 uncultured Christensenella sp. | reverse complement strand
TCTGGATAGCAGTTTTGCAATAGCTTGTATGAACTATCCCCACTTGCATTAATCATTTTATTATATTTTTCAATATCCACATTTTTGATTGCCTCTGCGCAAATTTCAACTCTTTCATTTTCGTCAAAGTAATGCATAGCTCTCAAGATTGCTCTTCCTGAAACATCACTTTGTATAATTGGAATTGTAGACATAAATTTGTCTTTTTTCACAAATCTAAGCACTTTTTGTCCAAAAATCTTTGCAACATCTTCCATTTCAGTACGGATTGATGCATATTGATCAGTAAGTCCACAATGGTCGCCACCACAATTTACAAGAACGATATCTACATTTTCAAATTTCCAAGGAATGCTTTCAACCTCAGGTGCCTTTGTATCCTTAAAATCTATGTAACTTACGCCACCAAGTGCGATTGCAGATTGATCCATAAGTCCACAAGGCTTTCCAAAATAAACACTCTCTGCAAGATGTGATGCATACGCTTTTGTAAGGGCATCCATTTTTCCACCATTAAAC
The DNA here is from genome assembly GCA_910584975.1 of uncultured Christensenella sp. Classification (GTDB taxonomy): domain Bacteria; phylum Bacillota; class Clostridia; order Christensenellales; family UBA3700; genus MGBC100798. The sequence goes on along the minus strand of CAJUEA010000047.1, from coordinate 6,605 downwards.
AGAACATTCAAAATCTCACAAATAAGCACCTCAAAACAAGCTGAAGAACTTACACCTGCACCTTTAAACACATCTGAAGTTGTTGTTGCATAAAAACCACCGATTTTATAGCCATTTTTTTTGAAATAAGCACAAACGCCACGAACTAATCCTTCACTTTTGCCATACTCAGATGTCTTTGGTTCTAAGTCATTAATATCCACAACAAGTGGAGGATATCCAACCGATGCAACTGTAATAACATCTTCCACAACTGGTGTTACCATAGCAACTGTATCCACGCTGATAGATGCACAAAGCACCTTGCCATTGTTGTGGTCAGTATGATTGCCACAAACTTCAATTCTTCCAGGAGATGAAAAAATCAAAACATTTTCTCCACTGAACTCGCTGTGGATTTTATATAAATTTTGATATCTTTTTACTTGATAATCAAAATCGTTGCTTTTAGAATAAAGCACTGCACACTCTTTTGCAAAATTGGCATTAGATGCCAAATTATCAAAATCTTGTTTGTTTAAAAATTTCACGGAAATTTTCCTCCATATGTGTTTATATTAACTATTTTATGTTATTTTAAAAATATATATTTTATTTTAGCACAAATAAAAATAAAAATCAATATTTTTTACAAAAACTTGCAATATACTTGCTAATATTTATAAAATATTATATAATCATCTTATAAATGTATATTTTTTGTTGTAATTTAACAAATTTTTCAGTTAAATATAACAAATATGCAAAAAAAATTAGTATTTAAAACAAAAATCATTACAAATAAATTTTTAGGAGAGATTTATGGCGCAAGATAATCAAATCTTAATTGCTATTGAGCAATTAATTGACTATGCAACAAAAAAACTATCACTTGATCAATATGATGTTCATTATGTAAGAAATACTTTGCTTGACAATTTCAAACTCGGAGCAACTCACACTTTCGAAAGTATTCCTGAATATGAAATTCAACAGACTGTGGATTTTATGGTTGATTATGCTATTGAGCAAGGTATGACAACAAAAGACGATGCTCTTTTGTATGAAACAAAACTATTTGGCTTAGTGACTCCAGCACCATCTTCTATAATTATGAAATATGATATTACAAAAGCTTGTGAAGGTGTTGAGGCTGCAACAGATTATCTTTTTGAGCTTGGCAAAGCAAACAACTATTTAAGAATGCAAGACATAAACAAAAATGTTATGTGGGATTACAAGGGGTCAAAAGGTAATCTTGTGGTTACAATCAATCTTTCAAAACCTGAAAAAGATCCAAAACAAATCGAGGCTGCTCTTAAGGCAAAAACAGGTTATCCTGCTTGTATGCTTTGCACATCAAATGTTGGTTATGCAGGCAATGCAGGGCATCCCGCAAGACAAACTTTAAGAACTATCCCTGTGGAGCTTAATGGCGAAGACTGGTGGATTCAATACTCTCCTTATCAATATTATGGCAAGCACCTTATTTGTTTCTGCGACGAGCACAGACCAATGAAGGTAAATCACGATTGCATTGCAAGACTTGTAGATTTTGTGGATCAATTCCCTCATTTCTTTATGGGTTCAAACGCTGCCCTTCCAATCGTTGGTGGTTCAATTTTAACACACGACCATTATCAAGGTGGTGGCAAAGGACTTCCAATGTTTACTGCTCCGATCAGAAAAACTTTCAAATCTCCTATCAAAGGTGCAGAAATTTCAATCGTTGATTGGTACAACAGCGTTGTAAGAGTAAGTTCTAAAAAGAAAGTTATCGCTGTTGAGGCTGCTGACTATGTTTTAAGACAATGGAGCGAATATTCAGATGAAAGTGTAAATATCATTTGCAAAACAGATGCTCAACACAATGCAGTTACTCCTATCGCAAGATACGAAAACGGCAAATACATAGTTGATATGATTTTAAGAAACAATCGCACTGACGAGGCTCATCCTTACGGAATTTATCACCCAACTGAAGATTTGCACAATATCAAAAAAGAAGGTATCGGCATTATCGAAGTTATGGGAACATTCATTCTTCCAGGCAGATTGGATAAGGAACTTAAGGCAATTCAAAATTATCTAACAGGCAAAGAAAAATTTGATTATGCCGAAGTAAGCAAAGAAACTCATCCTTTAACAAAGCACAAAGATATGATAAAATTCCTAATTGATCACAACGGAACTGCAAACACAGAGCAAGCAAGCGAGCAACTTGTGAAAGATTATATCAATCAAACTTGTGAAAAAATTCTTGAATGTACTGCCGTATTCAAAAATACTGAAGAAGGCGCAAAAGCATTTGATAAATTTATGACAGAGTGCCTTGGTTGCAAGCCAACAAAATAACAAAAAAACTCTCCTCCCGCAATAACCTTGCAGAGGGGATTTTTATTATTTAAGTTTTTTATAATATTGAGGCAAATATTAAATAACAAACAATATATTAAGAATTTTGATAAATAATTTAAAAACTAATAAAGCAAGTAAAATTAATCTTGTTTATTTTTTAGAGCATAAATTTTCAAGTTAAAATGAGCTATATCATTTATAAAATAAAAACTATTTATTCTACAAACAATTTGTAACTAATTTAGAAATTGCCAAATATTGACAAAATATGAAATTCTATGGTATACTCTAACTATACAATTAGACATTTAGGAGTTTTATATGTCAAAAACTACTCAACTGCTTATATTAGGAAATGGATTTGACTTGCATTGTGGACTAGAATCAAGTTATAAAGATTTTTTTGAAATTGAAATATTAGATATAATCCTTGAAAAAGATTGGAACATTACAAAAATGAGAAATGATTGTTCTGGCTTTTGGGAAAATTTATTTTTACAATATTATTTGAAACGTAGAAATGATAATTACAAATGGTGTGACATTGAAAGTATTGTCAAAGAGACATTATTTACGATATTTATAAAATCACACAATCAATTTCTTAATAATAAAAAAATTTACGAAGTTGCTTTAAGCAATTTATTAGATAAAGTTCCTCTCAACGAAATTAAATGTTTTTCTAAAATCGATGAATTTTTAATTGAATACATTATGAATTATTTTAATAATACTAAAATAATAGATAATCTTCATTATGATTTTAATACTATTAAAATAAAAACAATTGAGCACTTATTACACGAATTAAATAATTTAGAAAATCGCTTTTGTAAATATCTTAAAAATCAATTAATTAATCCTAATAATGGGAAAGAAACACGAGGCACATATATTTTTCAAGCATTAAATTTGTTAATCAAATTAACATCTAATTATAAAAAAAATTATTATAATGATTTAATTATTGATATTGGTGCAGATGATAAAATGTTTATTAAGGATGTATCAGAAATTGTCAGTCTGAGTTTATACAATAGAAATAAATCTTTAACAAAAGAGATTTTAACTTTAAAATCAACACACATACTAAGTTTTAACTATACAAATATTTTTGATATTATTCAATTAGAAAGTCCTGGTAATTATACTAATGTACATGGTAAACTATGTACTAATAACTGTAAAGATTGCAATAACTCTAATATTATTTTTGGAATAGATGATACTACTATTCAATCACAAAGCGAAGTACCTGAGTTAAGGTTGTTCAGCAAAACATACAGAAAAATGAAAAATTCTAGCTCGCCTTTAAATATATTACCTGCTATCAATAATAAGCTATTAGAAATTAAATTTTATGGGCATTCACTTAGTTCTGCCGATTATTCATATTTTCAAAGTATTTTTGATCACTATAATATTTATGAGAACAACTTAGTAAGCTTAATTTTTTATTATTCTAAAGGCCATGAACAATATGATGCTATTTATGATTTAATAAACATTTATGGCAACACATTAGCAAACAAAAATCAAGGTAAAAACTTAATGCACAAATTACTTTTGGAAAACAGAATAAAAATAATAGAAATTGATTAAATTTATAATTTTTAATATTAATGCTAAATATTTTTACAAAATTATTGATAAACAAACCTTATTAAAATAAAACAAAACGAACTAATTTTTATAGTTCGTTTTATTTTATCCTTTTAAAAATTTATTTGTTGTTAAAATATATCTTTTTATTTTAATATTTTGCTATACTCTTTAGAAAGTTCAAATATTTTTTCTTTGATTTTCTTCATATCGGATAGCATTGATTGTTTGCTGTTTTCTGTAAGCCATTTTGCTTTGCGACCCCAAAAATTTGTTTTTGACATTGTATAAAATTCATAGTGACTTTCTTCATTGCCTTTTATTTCGTAGAATAAATCTTCGACTTTTTTCTCAAATTCAACTCCTGCATTTTTCATTAGGTAAAGTTTGTTTACATCCCTTACGCCTTCATCCAATTTTGCAAGTCTCAATGTAAACTTACTTTCTCTTTTATCATCATCTCTCAATGACGGATAAACAAGAAAGCAATCGCCCGCTGGGAATGACCAATGAGTGGACTCTTCAAGTGGATTTTTAACCCATGCATCAAATGCCCATCTTAAAAAACCAGTTGTATTTAAGGAACCTGCAAACATAACCGACCAATAACTTTCCACAGGAATAGATTTTGTAAAGCTGTTTGGAACATGTTCTGTTGCAGTATACATTGTAGTTTTTTGATTATTTGTTCTTCTAATTGCAACTTGCTCCTTAAAATCCTGCAAATTATTTCTGATTTGCTGCAAACCAACTGATGCATAGTCCAATCTATTAAAAATTGATGCATTATGTTTAAAATCATTGAAAGCAGCCGAAATTTTTAGCGTTTTTCCGTCTTTATTTTTAATTTTCTCAATTAAGTCAAGTGCTGTCCCCATATTATGGCGCTCGTCAAAGCCTATATATATGCTGTCAAACCAGCCCTTTTCGTCAATGTGTTTTACAAAGTCAGTAAGAAATGGCATCCATATTTCACTATATTTACTTGCAATTGCAGGCTTAGCTTTCAATTTGCAAATTTTGTGCATTGAATCGTCATAATACTTTATAATATTGCCCCATGGCATCATACTATAACAAATGATTTTATCAGCAATGCCAATTTCTTTATTTAATTGAACCCATTTGTCAAAATTCGTATAATCAAACAACCATTTGCCTTCACGGCTTTTAATCCATTTTATCATTGATGGATAATGCACTTTGTTTTCTCCACCATATGTCTGCCCACCCCAAGCCTCTTCAACAATGCTTGCAGTAATTGCATGCCCACCAAGGCTTTTATATAGGCTCATATGCTCTTTTAAAATGCTGATATGTTCATCTGAAAATGGCTTTACATCATAGTAATATGCCACATTGTATGGATGACTCCAATACTCAACATCAAACAAATAATCTTGTGTGTCAGGCATAGTCGCATCTATAACTTCTAGTTCGTAATCAAGCATAACATTTGTATCCACATTTTGAGCAGTAATTGTTATTTTTCCATTGTACACACCTGCCACAATATCTTTTGGAGTGCTAACCTCAAGCCATACCAACTGAAAACTATTTTTACCAATAGATACAGGACTATCTGAATAAATAACTTCAGGGAAAAGCTCTCTTTGCCCTTTTGGCATTATGTTTGCAGGGTTGTTTGCATACCAACCTGCATGCCCCGTGTATGCCTTTACATCCTTTATAAATGACAACTTAATATTACTTGTCTCAATCACATTAGATTGAGAATGTAAATCCGATGCAACAACCGAAACATTTTGCAAATCTTTATCTGCGCATAAAATTGCAAACTCAGCATTTGCTTTATCATTTTTCCACGCCCATAATTTAATATGTTTTTCGTGTTGACAATTTAAGATTTTATAGTAATCTTTTTGTTGATATTGGTCAAAACTATCAACATAAACAGCATCAAATTGCTCAAAATCAAATTTATTCTGCAATAAATCGTCAATATTATTTTCTTTTATTTCAGTTTTCAAATCTTTTACCATACCTTACCTTTAAATTATTTTTTACTATTGCTCAATATAAAATTAATACAATTTATTTAAACAATAAATTACTTATGAAAAAACAAAAATTTTTTCAATTCTAAAATTACTTTAATCTATAGCATTTGTTTAATATCTTAAATTTTCCATTTTAAATACAATTAATATTTACATTATAACACATAAAAACAGCATAATCAATAGTTTTAACAATTTAAAATATATATAGAATATTTTCTTTATTCAATTAAAAAGAATTTGACTATAACAATTACTCTAAAAATATATTACACAATTAAATATTTTTTTGATAGCGTACCCAAAATCGTACCCAAAAAATGATAAAAAAACAGCCAATTTCATATAGAAATTGACTATTTCTTAGCGACCTCATTCAAGATAAGTAACAAAATCAGCCTTAAATGAGTAATTTGGTGCACCTTCAGGGACTCGAACCCTGGGCCCAATGATTAAGAGTCATTTGCTCTACCAACTGAGCTAAAGGTGCATTTTTGGTGCGGATGAAGAGACTTGAACTCCCACATCGTAGATACTAGATCCTAAGTCTAGCGCGTCTGCCAATTCCGCCACATCCGCATATATAAAATTGGAGCGGGAGACGAGATTCGAACTCGCGACATTCGCCTTGGCAAGGCGACGCTC
>CAJUEA010000046.1 GCA_910584975.1 uncultured Christensenella sp. | reverse complement strand
TGCAATTTTAGCAAATCCATTCTTTCAGTGTTGTGCAACAACTCAGATTTTTGCTCAATGGCACGCTTTTGTCTGTTTTCGGTTGCTTTTGATCTTTTCATCATTTTAGCTGCCTTGTGTCCGATAAAGCCACGGTCAACAGGTCCGTTGCCATATTTTGAGCTCTCCACTTTGTCAGCCCAATTACTGGTTTGCTTTGCTGCCTTGCTAAGTCGGTCAATTTCTTTTTTAAGTTGTTCGTTTTGGGCATTTTCAAATGCTTGCTGTTTGTTGAAATTGTCCAGCCAAACAGAAAAATTCCCTTGAGTGATGTCAATATCACATTTGTTTATGGAAATTATATGGTCGGTGCAGACATCCAAAAAATATCTGTCGTGAGATACAAGTATGAATCCTTTCTTTTTGCCAAGATATTCGGCAACAATTTTTCTTCCTGTGCTGTCAAGATGATTTGTCGGCTCGTCAATCAACAAAAAATTGTTTTCCTTTAAAAATAATGCTGCCAAAAGTACTTTTGTTTTTTCTCCGTTTGACAAATTACTATAGTTGCTGTATAAAGTTTCATAATCAAGTTGCAGATAAGAAAATTCTCGCATAATTTCCCAATCTTCGGCATTAGGGCAGATGTTTGTCACAATATCATAAGCCAGTTGATTTTGATTTTCAATTTCAAAAGGAAAGTAGCTAAACTTGACATTTGAGGAAATTTTTCCATTATACTCAAGTTTGTTCAAAAGCAAATTTAAAAATGTAGTTTTTCCTCTGCCATTTCTGCCAACCAGTCCAATTTTCCAGTCAGTATCAATTTGAAAGCTGACATTGTCAAAAATTTTCTTGTCGTTGTTGTCGTATGAAAAAGTTAAATTCTGAATGTTTATTAATGACATAAAATCACCTCTTTTTTTGTTGTTTACAAGTTTTTTCTTGCATATCCAATATGTTTTAAAAATATTGTTCAAGTTTAAATTTTCAGTTTTTTGAAAATAAAAAATAGCTGTCAGGAAAGTTTCCCAACAGCTTGTTGTTAATGTTTAATGAGAATATACTTTCTTGCAATGCAAAGAGCAGCAAATCAAATTTGCACACTCAATATTCAATTTAGCAAGAAATTATCTCCATTTTTCACCTATATTTTGTTTTAATATATTAATTATATCATATATTTATGTTCTTTGCAAGCAAATTAATGATTTATTTTACTTGTGAAAATCAGTTTGCATTTTTTCAATATGATGTAATCTGTTTTAAATTTTGATTTTATATAAAATAATTTTTAATATATTGTACAATTGTTTATGGCATAGGTCTGCCACCACCAATTGGGGTTAGTTTTGCCCAAGTAAGTGGTCCGACAATTCCGTCCACACCAAGGTCATTTTCTTGTTGAAATTGTCTTACAGCATTTTCGGTGTTCGCACCAAAAATTCCGTCAATAGTGCCAGCAGGGTAAAGTTTTGAAACAAGTTTTGCTTGCAAATATCTCACATAAACTCCACGGCTGCCTCGTCTTAGCAATGGCAATTTGCTATCTTGCATCATAAGTGTACGCCAAGTGTTTTTGCCAACAATTCCATCCACAGCCAAGCCGTTGTCTTGTTGGAATTTCTTTACAGCATTTTGTGTGCCACTGCCAAAAATTCCATCAACGGTTAAAGTGTTGCCATACAAATTTAAATAGCACTGCAAAAACTTGACAACATTGCCACGATTGCCATATCTTATTGTGGACATTTGAGTGTAATTTATATCAGCAATGTAATTCACATTGAAATTATTGCAAACACCAAAACATCCACCATTTCCACAAGCTTTTTGGAAATCTGGGTCAAGCATTAGTTTTGCCTCTTCAAAATTTGTCATAAAGCCACATTCTGCCACCACAGCAGGGCAGTTGATTGCAGTAAGCATTCCAATACCACGCAAAGTGCCAATTCCCAAGTTTTTGGTTGTAATTTCTTCACTCAAGCCTGCAGAAATATCATATGCAAGTAATCTGCTTTGGGTTGTAAATCTGTTTTCGTTTGAATAAAAAATAAGATATCCATTTGTATTGTTAAAAGCCAAATCATTGCCAATTGCGTTGTATGCATAAGTCACAACACAGTTCAAATTTTGTCTGTTTGCGCGTATAACACGATTGGTAATTGAAATGTCATTAAATTCTGGTTTTACATCATAAACATTAAAACCGGTTCTTAGTGCCGCAATTAAAAAGTAATATTTTGCAGGGCGATTAAATTCATTTTCGTAAAAACTTCTGTTTATGTAGGGCATTATCGGGGTGCGCTTTCCCGGAGTTGCAGGGTTGACGCCGTGTTCGTCATTTGCTCCTATATAAAAATTTTCAGCATAAGCCATAGTTATAATCCTCCGTCTAAGTTTCATTATATCTTATGCGTATTTTTTTTGTGGTGTGAGGATTATCCTTTTTATGCTGAAAATTATAGTTTTTTCTTTAAATATACCATATCGCAAAGTATTTTTCCACACTCTACAATAGGATGAGAATAGTTCTCTTTGAAAAAGTTTTTGACAATATGCGATTTTGCAAATCCACATTTTTGATAAAATAATATTGTAATCGGGCTGTCACCTGTGCCAACCTGAATAAAATCAAAATTGTTTTTATACTTGCTGCAAACAAAATCAATCAACATTTTGCCATAGCCCTTTCGTTGGTGTTGAGGAGCAATCGCAAGATTTTTTATCTCCAATATGCCAACACCAACATCCAAAACGCAAATTTCTCCAATCACATCATCGCTTTTAAGAACAAACATTGTGCTGTTTTTTAAATATTTGTCAATCATACTTTGCTCCTCATCTGCAAGCAAAAGTAAACTTGAAAAATCTTCTTTGTTTTCTTCTTGATAAATTTTTAACATTTCAGTTTTGTATCCGTATTTTTATATTTAATTTGTATTTTATATTAAATAGTATCGATTTTCTAATGATTATTGTCGTATTCTTACCTATTTATATCATAAATTTTTTAATTGTTTGTACATATTTTTTACTAATGGATTCATAATTGTATTGATAAGTGTGCCTGATTTTATGTAGCAAAACACTTCATTCCACAATCCGTAAAAAGCACATTTCACATTGCAATTTGCACTGGCACCATATTTATCCATATATGTTTTTCTGAGATAAAATCTTTTTCCACCAATGTTATCAAACTGGAACAAATCATATTCTGTGTCAGCATACATTGAGTTAAGTGGATCGATAAAACTTGTTATGTTAAAGTTTTCGTCAACCATAATGTTTGCAAGATTTAAATCGCCGTGGATTAGGCAAGCTGAAGTGACATTTTCTGCAAAAATCATATCAAATTTTTCCCAAGCTACACGCATTGCAAAAATAACTTTTGATGGCAAAATTCCATATTTAAACATTTCTTCAGCTTTTTCATAAATTGCTTTTGCAAATGGCTTATAAAAGTCTATCCAACTTGCAAATTCAGGATTCAAGGTGTCGCCGAATTTGTCATTTGTTTTGCTGTGAATATAGTGCAGAGCAGTTGTAACTTCATCTGCAAATTTTATTCTTTTTTTCTTGCTTAAGAACCAACCTTTTTGGTTAACAAATGCACTTTTACCTTGAACAAGTTCCATTGCATAGCAATCGAGTGGAATAATGTCATCTGCAGCTCTTGAAAACAAAACTTTTGGGAATTTGACATTGCTGTTTTCTCTAATCAATGTTAAGTCAAACACTTCCTTTTCAAGCATATCTTTTGCTCGCAAAAATTTGATTACCATTTCTGCGTTAGAAATTTGCACATAAAAAGCACTGCCAAAAGAGCCCCCACCAAGATATTTAATTATGGTTGGATTTTGAGCATAGTTTTCATTTATAATAGTTGCAATGTATTTTTTTGCATCATCAGTGCTCAGCTGAATTGCGTCAATTTTTTCAATTTTCATAAATTTCCCCTTTGTTTTTTTATTTTTTATGGATTGCGTTTTTTGTTGAAATTAAAATATGTGTGACAGAAAAAATGATTGAAAATGCAATAAGCGGGAAGTTTGCTAACATTATTCCAGAAAAAACGAATATAAGAGAAGGTGTGACGGAAAGGGATAATGCTTTAGCAAGTCCGTGTTTATTCCAAAAAACAACCCAAAAAATTAAATATGCAAGGCATAAAATTCCGTTTATGGCTAAGTATACAATAAGTGCTTTTGCAAACCAAAAATTTAAATAGGTGAATGGAATGTTAAAAATCATAAAGCACATGCAAGCATATCTGCCTATTTATTCGCATATTTCAGCAATTTTGTTTTTGTAAACATTTTCAAAACCTTCTTTATGTTTGATTGCAAAAACTATGTTAGGCAACATTATGATTATTACAATTATCAATCCAAAATAATTAAACCAATTCATAACTCCTCACTTTGCTTAAAATTCAATTTGCTCAATTTTTAAATCACAATAATATTCAGCTTTTTTGCACTCAAATTTTAACACACAATAATCAGGGTCGGTTACACCTTTTTTGTAAAATATGGTGTCTCCAAATCGCCAAATCATATCTTTTGTTTGCTGGTCAGTGCAAACTTGCATTATGCCTGTAATGCTCACACCTTGATATTTAAATCTTCCGCGTTTGTAAAAGTAAACACAAGCCTTTTCATTTTCAAGATATTGTTTAACTTTTTTTGAAGATGTGTTTGTTGAAAAGTAAATGAAATTTCCGTCAATTTTTCTTGGTGCAAGCATAGCACGCATTACAGGAAAACCTTGCTCATCGATTGATGCAATAAATGCTGTTTTTTGCTCTTGTATAAAATCAAAAATTACTTTTTTATCCATAAACTTCTCCTTAAAAATATAAAAAACTATCAAAAATCGGCACTAAAATGCCTATTGCAAGTTTTTCTTTTCTGCTCAATTGTTCTTTGTTAGTCATGATTGCTCCAATATCAATGCTTTTTTAGGACAAAAATTTGAACATTTTCCACATTTGATACACTTGTTATAATCAATGATGGGTGCATTAAAACCAACTTGCGATAATGCTCCAACAGGGCATACTTTTATTGCAGGGCATTTGTGATTTTGAGGACAATTTTCTTTCTTCAAAATTAATACTTTTTGCATATCTCACTCCATATTTTTGATTTTATTTTTTTAATTTTTCAATAAGATTTAAAAATCTTTTTTCATTCAAAATTTCGTTTGAAATATATTTCCCATTGTAAAAAACTGCATAATTTGTCCATGCCATAGGTGCATTTTGTGCTTTTTCTTTGCTGTCAATGTGAATGCTCTCAAATAGTAATCCTATTTTTTTTGCTGCATTTTCAATTTCGGGCACATATTTTGCAGGGTAAGGACATCCGTAGCTATAATAAACAACAAAGCCTTGCTTTTGAATAGTCGGTTGCTTGGCACATTCTTTTAATTTTGGAACAGGTGCGTCAGCCGAAAATGGTAGATATAGCAAATTGTAGTATGGCTCTGCATTGTCAGCAACTTTAAAACCTTTGTAAGCAAGGTGTTTTGGGTCAGATAAAAAGGGCATTTTCTTTGGAGATGAAATGATGGTTAAACCTTTTTTGCCTTTTGCTTTTGCATCCTCAATGCACGCCGAAAGCAAATCATTTGAATATCCGTGCCCTTTGAAAGAGCCTGATACCCAAAAACAATTTATGTGCATATATCCATTTGCCTCAATAGGGCACCAAGCGTTTTCAGCAGGGATGTATTCAATAAAACATTTGCCTCTTTCAGCAGATTTTAAAAACACCAATCCTTCGCTTAACCTATCAGAAATCCAACTTTTTTTGCTTGAAACTTGGATATCCTTGTTGTTTGAAATAGCACAGCAAATGTGTTCTTTTTCCAAATTATCTTTTGTAATTTTTATGTATTCCATTATAAACTCCTTTGTTTATTAAAAATCAATCTTTTTTGTAAGATTCATAATGTGAGAGAGTAGTAATTTCCTCAAAATATTTTTCTGCCCCAATTTGTTTAATGCGTTCGTTTCCAGTCAGCCAATCCGTGAATACTGTGTCCGAAAATATTTGTTTAGTTTTATCACACGGAAACTCTTCACATTCTCCACAAAAATCAACTTTATGAGCAAGTGTACAATCTAAAATAAAACAAATTTTTATGCAAAATTTCCCGTGTTTACAATTTCTACACCCATCACAACTTGCTTGTGTAAATTTTTCTAGCTGTTTTATAAATTTTAGTTCTTTTTTTGCTGAATGTTTATATTTTCTTGGCAGAGCTTTGCATTGGAAATCATAATAACCTTTATGATATTTTAACAATGTTTCCGAAGTTTTGGCAATTATGCCATCCTTTTTTGCTGCACAAGTGTAACAGCATAAAGAACAAGGTGCAACTTTGTTTAGTATTTCATCTTTGTTATATTTACTCTGTAATTCACTCATTAAATTCTCCAAATTTTTATTAAAACACTGCATTATGTTTATTTGCAAAAATTATTTTTTGCAAGATCGGTATATTTTTGTACAAAGTCTGTTTTTGCATCAGTGTAAGCATCTCTGTTATGCTCAAATTTTTTCCAAAGTTGCAGTTTTAGTTTTTCGTATTCTTTGGCGATATCGGGATGTGCATTTAAGTAATCTCTAAACAATATTTCGTCCGTATCGCAAGTTAGGCGTATGTGAAAATGAAAAACTTTTTCTGCAAAGCCATTTTCCGTGTAGCCTTTGTTTAAGGAAATTCTGCTGTCACTTTTTGACATAATAATGTAGCTATGTTTGCTCATAATACTTGCCACTTGTTGCATTTTGTCAGCATCACTTACAACAATTAGGATGTCCACAATTGGTTTTGCCATTATTCCGTTTATTGCTGTGCTACCAATATGATGATATTGTGTGTCTTGAGGCAAAATGCTTTTTAGCAGAGTGACTTCTTCATTGTACCAGTCTGCCCAGAATGGCTTATGCTCAGTTAAAATTATGGGGAAGAGTTCCCAAAGCTCCTCAAGTGTCATTTCCGAAAGTTTATTACTCATTTTCATTTCCTTATCAAGTTTAAATCAAAATAGATATCAAAATTATTATACAATTATTTTGTCAAAAAATCAATGCCTAACAATAAATTTTTATAACATATAGTTTAAAAAAAATGAGCAGTGCTGTTGCATTGCTCATTTTTCTAAAAAACAATTATAAAAGTAAAATAAAAAGCAAAAAAACAAGGGAAGAACCCCTTGTTTAATG
>CAJUEA010000045.1 GCA_910584975.1 uncultured Christensenella sp. | reverse complement strand
TTACACTTTACACTAAAAATAACAGCCGAAAACATAACATTTTCGGCTGATTTTTTAGTTAAATATTTAGTGTTATTATTAGAATTATTTTGGCTTACTCCGACCAGTCGCAAAGCACAACAAGTTCTACTTTGGTCAGACTCAACAAGGTAATTTTTTCTTGTCATTTCGAGCAATAGTGTTCCTGTCATCCCGAGCAAAGTCGAGGGATCTCAAATTCTTCTTGTGTTATTATAATAATTAATTTATCATTACTCAACAAGCATTATTGGAGATTCTTCGACTGCACTGCATTACGCTCAGAATGACAAAAGCACTATTTTTCTACAAGCACAAATAATGTTACTTTTTCCATCCACTCAACAAGCAGTGCTGGAGATTCCTCGATAAACTCGGAATGACAAGATATAGACTTTGAATGACATGCGATAGACTAAAATAATATTAATAATCTATGCCTATTACTATCTAAAATTTATTATTGCAAATTACTATTAACTTGGAGATAATTTTAATTTACCATACGAGCCACTGCCATTAAAATAAAACTCTGGCACTTCACCGACAATTACATTTTCACACACAAGAATTGCTGTGGAAATATTTACCGGCACGCTTGAGATTGGCAAAACAAGTGAAATTGTTGTTTTTATGTTTACATAAATGCTGTGTCTTGTTTGGTTAATGCCAACTTGTTCAAAAAATGAGGTAAAATCACACTGCACACTACCAATTGGAAGCAATGCAATGTTGACAGGTGGTCCTAAATCTGACATTATAACCGAACCTGTGAATGCACCCAAGGGAATTTGAATTGATTGTTGCTCGATTTTTTCTATGTTAGACTGACATAAATTTGCCAAATCTCTTGTCAATCTGTTTATTTTGACTGTATTTGATTGCACAAACTGAATTTTATCATTTGCATCCTTTTGGATAATCACAAAATCATCATATGACATATCGCTGTCAATGACCATATGTGCAGCATTATTAATAGCATTAACTGCCATTACCTTTACACTTGCCTCAGACATGGTCAAAATTGCAGGCATAATATTGCCCCTAACATAGGCAAGCAAACCGACAACAAGCAACACTATAACAGTAATTACAATAAAAAATTTAATAAAAAAATGCCTTTTACTATGAACTTTTTTGTGCACTTTACCCATTTTACTCATTATTTTAATATATGCTGATAAAATGCAAATAGTGCAAATTAAATTAAAATAATTTACACTATTTTTTACAATTAATTTCATCAGTTAAAACTTTTACATATTGTTTGTTCTTTAACAAAAATTCATAAAAAAATACACCCTAAAATTAACATAAAAAATGTTACTTAATAAGGCGTATTTATACCAAAAAATTTCAAATTAAAGCAATTTTACATTCGCTTTGTTTTGGATTTAAAGACGACGGAGAAAATAAAGCCAAACACAATTGCCGCAGTTAAACCACCTGCAACCTTTTGCAAACCACCTAAAACGGCTGGTATAATTCCATATTTTGCGCCTTCAATGGCCCCCTTTGCAAGACTTGAGCCAAAGCCAATGATAGGCACAGTGATACCTGAACTGCCAAACTCTTTAATATATCTGAAAGCTCCAACTGCCTCAAGCACAACACCTAATGCCAAAAACAGCACCAAAATTCTTGCACTTGTCATTTTTGTTTTGTTAATCAAAATTTGACCGATAAAGCAAACAATACCACCAACCAAAAAAACTTGTAAATATCTCAAAAAAATATCCATAAACACCTCAAATTTCAATATCTATTGCGTGTGCAATTGCAGGAATTGACTCTCCTTGCATTGTTGACAACCTTGAAAGCAATGCACCTGTTGGCACAAGTAAAATTTTGCGTATTTTTTTTGCCAATAATTCTTTGTGCAGATATGCAGAATATACAATTGCTGAACACCCTGCACCACTGCCACCTTGAACGCAATTTTGATCTTTTGTATATATTCTTGCACCACAATCGTCAAAAATGTCGTTTGTTTGCAAGCCATCTTCTTCTGCAAAATGTTTTAGCAAATCAAGTCCGTATTTACCAAGGTCGCCTGTAATAATCATATCATAATAATCAGGCGTTCTGTTCATATCTTTCAAATGATTGAATATTGTATCATAAGCAGCAGGTGCCATAGCAGCACCCATATTTGCAGCATCTTTCACGCCGTAATCAATTACTTTTCCAATGGTTACACTTTTTATTTTTGGAAAGTCGCCATTGTTTTTTTCAAGTAAAACTGCACCTGCACCAGTAATCGTCCATTGACTTGTTGGAGTTGGCTGAGTGCCAAGCTCAAGTGGAAATCTATATTGCCTTTCTGCCGTGCCAAAATGTGAGCTTGTTGCACACACGACTTTTTCCATATTATCGCCATCCATAATCATACTGGCAACGGCTAGACTCTCACCAAAAGTTGAGCACGCGTTATACAAACCAAGAAAAGGAACTTCAAATTCTCTTGCACTATAACTTGATGCAATAATTTGATTTAGAAGGTCGCCACCAAATATGCAGTCAATATCATTGTTGGCAAGACATTCCTTATGCAAAACTCCGTCAATAACTTCTTTATGCAGTTTGATTTCTGCCTTTTCATATGACTTACACTCCCATAAATCGTCCTCAAGAAGATAGTCATAATAATCCTTAAAACTTCCCTCTCCCTCTTCAGGTCCTGCAATGCTGTATGTGTTTTTTATGCAAATGTCATTTTCAATCACATAAGTCTGCTTGCCTCTTTTTTTACTCATGCAAACACCTCTATCAAATAAAAAATTATACCGACTATTGCAGACAATGTTACACCCGAAACAATTACAGGTCCTGCAATATCAAACATTTTTGACATAACGCCTTGAAAAACGCCTTCTCTGTTAAACTCTATGGCAGGCGAAACAATAGAGTTTGCAAAACCTGTGATAGGGATTATTGTTCCTGCACCACAATGTTTGCCCAGTTTGTCATAAAGACCTATAGCTGTCAAAAAACCACCGATAAAAATCATTGTGATTGTTGTTAAAGTTGCAATTTCCTCCTGCCCAAGCATAGGAAGAGTGTGCGTATACAAATCCAAAAATGCCTCACCAATCATACAAATAATGCCACCTGAAATAAAAGCAGTAACCAATGTTTTCAATTCTTTTGTTCTTGGAACAGTTTTTTGAACATATTCTGAATAAGCTGTTTTATCAATCATACAATTTTCTCTCCTCTATAATTTTATTACCTTTATAAAGTATTTCTGTTTCGTCAATATTGACATTTTTCAAATCCTTCATATTTCCTCCATATCGCAAAAAATATGTATATATTAATTGTTGACATTCAACTTTTAATATATACATAAAATTTTTTTTAATTTATACGACTGAAATAAATTTTATTTCAATATAATATTAACATACTTTTTAATATTTTAATATCAAATGCTATATAAATTAGCACTTATATTACAATTTGATATTTAAGAATTATTTAAATTTCAGCCTGTCAATTCCTTTTTTAGTTTGCTTATAATTTTTGATTCCAATCTGGAAACTTGCACTTGTGAAACACCAAGATATCTTGCAATTTCACTTTGTGTTTTATCCTTGTAATACCTAAGAATTATTAAAGTTTTTTCGCGTTGTGGCAATTTTAAAATGCAATCTTTAAGTGTAAGTTTGTCAAGCAAATCTTCTTCCGAACTGCTGTCTGACAACTTATCAATAAGGCTTTTGCCATTGTCATCATCACTTTTTTCATATATGCTCACAGGCATTTTTGAACTATCCAAAATATAAACAACTTCTTGCTCGTCAATGTTAAAATGCTCTGCAATAACGCTTATTTCGGGCTCTTTCGCATTTTTTTGTTGATATTCTTCCACAAATTGCCCAATTTTGTAGGACATAGTTTTCAGTGCTCTTGATACTTTAATCGCACCATCGTCACGGATAAATCGCTTTATCTCTCCAGTTATCATAGGCACAGCATAAGTGGACAATCTCACACCAAACTCGGGGTTAAAATTGTTGATTGCTTTTACAAGTCCCAACGACCCTAACTGCATAAGGTCATCATACTCAATATTTTTGCCTTTATATCGCTTGACAATGCTTTTTATCAAAGGGATGTTTTCCTTAAGCAAAGTTTCCTTTGCATCTGCATCTCCACTTTGTGCAAGCAATATTAATTCTTTTGTTTTTTCAGCATCAATCATTACCCCTACCACCGATAATTTTAGTCATCACTATGGTTGTTCCCTTATTCTCCTCACTTAATACCTCAAACTCATCCATAAATGATTGCATAAGAGTAAAACCCATTCCACTTCTATCGGCATCAGGCTTTGTTGTGTAAAAAGGTGTAATGGCTTGCTCAATATCACTTATTCCAACACCTTCGTCAGCTATTGTAATAATGGCTTTATCACCTTCTGTTTGCACCTTGATTGTGATAATTCCGTCATCTTGCTTTTCATATCCGTGTACTATGCAGTTAGTAACAGCCTCTGAAACAGCAGTTTTTATGTCGTCAAGTTCAGATAATGTTGGATCCAATGGCACCAAAAATCCAGCAACAGTATTTCTTGCAAATTTTTCATTTTCGCTTATGCTTTTTAACTTTAATTCAAAATAATTCTCCACAATAAACCTCCAATTAAGATATTTTTTCCATAATAGTGTAAAGTCCACTCATAGTCAGCACTCTGTCAATTTGTTTGTTTGACCCACTAATTTGTGCAATGCCACCAAGCTTTTTTATAAGTTTATAACGACCAAGCAAAACACCTATGCCCGTGCTATCCATAAAAGTCAAACCTGACATATCAAACACAACATTGTCAAATCTTTCACTTAAAATAATTTTGTCAATATTTTTTCTTGTATATTCTGCAACACTCTCGTCCAGTTCTCCCAATAATGAAATAACCAAACTGCCATTTTTCTTCAATGTTTTTATATTCATTTTAAAGTTTCCTCCTATTACTTGCGATTTAAATAAATTATACATAAAAGCACAAATCAAGATATTTCCAAATACCGATTGCCTTGCAGTTATTTTGTCGAAATTACCTTTATATCAAAAAACTAAAATCTTATTTTAAATAATATGTTGCTATAAAATTTATATATTGCAAGCAATAAAAAAAAGCAGACTGAAATTTCAGTCTGCTTTTAGTTTTTTTATTGTAATAAGATAATCTTATTTTTATTTACAATGCAAATATAAAAATTATTTTTCTGTTGTGTCGGTGGCTTGATTTTCTTGCTTTTCAACCTCGTCAACTTTGTCTTTTGGTTCATAAGTTACATAATGGTCATCTTCAACCTTTTTTGTATCATGCTTGATTGCAAAAACACCAAAAATAATGTATGCAATGCCAATAAGTATGATAACAATTGGGATGACATATTTCCAAACATCTAAAATGGTACTTACCAAAATAACTGCACTGGCAATGGAAAGAACAATGCCAAATCTCATTGCTTTTGGCGACCATTTGCAAATTTTGTCTGCAATAACTGTGCCAATGCCAACAAACAATGGTATTATGGCAATAAACTTGCCAACAGCCATTTCCTCAATTTTTGCATTAATTGAAATTACAAGATAAATTCCTGCAATCAGCATAGACAAAATATAAAACACTGGTGCTTTTTTCACAATTGCGTAAGCGAGTAAACATGCTGCAAAGAACAAAAGCACTATTGTATACCAAGGTGTAAAGAAATCGTCGATAAATGGCACATTTAGTTGGTCAAGCAACAAAAGCACGCCAAAAATAACCAACAATATACTTATAACAAATTTTAAAATACTATCTTTATTTTTCATTTTGCTCCAACATACTTTTAGTATGATTTTTATTTTATAAAAGATTAGGTAAAATTTATGACAAATCAATCAAACACAATAATTATCGACCAAAATTTGTGATATTATCTTAGAATCTAAAATAGCTATCTTGCAAAACCTCATATGCATTCAATATAATATTAATAATGCTGATTAAACATTAAATACCAAATTTTAATTTTTCAAAGTTACTATATAAATTAATTATAAATGCCAAATTTATTTTAGTCATTATTTGTGTTGTTGTTTACATTTTCGCTGTCATTTAACACTAAATTTTCTGCGTCTTTTACATTTGTTGCATCGTCTGAAACAACGCAGTTATCTTCTTGCACAATATCAACACTTGCAACAGCTCCATTTGCAGTTTCCTCAACATATGGAGGTGGCTCGTGCACAATTTTAAAGTGCCTTTCGTACATTTTTGGTGTTTCAAACTTGATAATTCCCAATTGTAAAAGCACCAACAAAACAACGCCCACAGCAGCACACAAAAAGCAAATCAGTTGAACTGCACGCACACTGCCCCAGTAAAGTTGTCCTACCTTTACAAATTCCAAAATACCTCTTACAATGCCATACCAAATGATGTAAAGTCCTGACAAAAATCCAACTTTAAGTTTCTTTTTAATTGTGAAAGTTAATGCAATCATAACAATAAACATCAGCAAATTGAGCATCATTTCATAAAAGAAGTTTGCTGCATGCCAACCACTACCTTCAATGTATACTGCTATTGGGAACTTCCAAAAAGCTTCATTAGTAATTTTAAAGCCATAAAGTTCGCCATTTACAAAATTGCCCCAACGACCAATAACTTGTCCCAAAAGCAAACAAGGAACAATCAAATCGCAGATTCTGACAAATGATTTTTTGTAAATTCTGCAAGATATGAAAACACCCAAAGCACCCATAGGGATACCACCAATAATTGTAAGACCACCTTCGGAAATATTAAAGGCTCGCAAAAATCCGTCCCAACTTGTAAAGTATTCGTCAAATCGTGGCACAACATAAAACAATCTTGCCCCGAAAATAGCAAAAACAATAGCAAACAAAAAAGTTGTCAAGCAAAACTCTGGTTCAACTTGTTCTCTTTTGGCAAGATAAACAAGCAAAATCAAAGCACATACCATTCCGGTAGTCAAAATAACACCATACCAATGTATTTCCAAACCGAACAACTCAAATGTATTGTTTATTGCAGAAAGCAAATTCATACATAAATTATTCATTTTATTTTATCCTCAATTAAAGTTCAACTTGTCTTGTTCCACTGTTTCTGATAGAAATTTCAAACACATTGTCTGCGCCAAACACAGCTTTCAAGCTTGTAACAAGCTCATTTGTAATGCTTGATGGAACATAAGCAATCATTGTACCTGCAAATCCACCACCGTGAACACGGATTGCACCTTTTCCATCACAAATACTACTGCTTATTGCAAGTGCCATAGGGATACGCATA
>CAJUEA010000044.1 GCA_910584975.1 uncultured Christensenella sp. | reverse complement strand
AATATTTTGCACTTGTTCTCTTATCTTTTCAATTTCAGTTTTTAAAGTAAGCACATAGTTGCTAACGGACAAATCACTGCATTTGGAACCTATTGTGTTTGACTCCCTATTCATTTCTTGAGTGATAAAATCCAAACTTCTGCCAATGGCACCTGCAGTTTTGGCAATCTCTTTAAAGTGAGCAATGTGTGCTTTCAATCTTGTAAACTCCTCATCGGTTGCAACTTTATCTGCATAAAAAACAATTTCATTCATAAGTTTGTTTTCGTCAATTTGAAAATCACCCAAAGCATCTTGTACTCTGCTACGCAATTTTTCACGATATGTTTCAACTTGAATTGGAGCGTATTCCTCAATTTTGCCAACAACCTCTGTCAAAATATCAAGTTTTGCAAGCAAATTTTCCTCAATCTTTTTGCCTTCTGTTGCACGCATTGCAATCAGATTGTCCAATGCAATATCCAATGCCTGAATGATTAATTTTTGTGTCAAATCCACATCAAGGGTTGTTTCATCCTCCTCAATAACACCTTTCATATCAAACAAATTGCTCACATTAATGTTGTTTTCAATATTATATTTTTGTGAAATATTTTGTGCAATCTGCAAATATCTTTCCACAAGAGTATCATTGCAAGTGATATTTTCTTGCTCGCAAAGAGTATTTTTGTAGTTTACAAAAATATCCAAATGACCTCTTGCAATACGGCTTTTGATATGGTTGCGAACGCTATCTTCAAAGCTCAAAAGCAATCTTGGCAATTTTATGCCCAAATCCAAAAATCTGTGATTTACCGATTTGATTTCCACAGCAATTTTAAGATTGTCTTGTTCTGCTTCCCCCTTGCCATAACCAGTCATACTAAACATAAATACCACTCCTAAAACTTAGACATATATAATTATTATATATTTATACGCATATATTCTAACACAAAAGATTTTTTTTTACAAGCAAAGTGTTACAAATTTTTTCATATTAAAATCCAATAGTTTAAAATTGAATTTAAAAATAGCATTTTTTATAATTACAAACTCTATTCAAAGTCAAATATTTATAATTCTCAAACTTAACTATTATCCTTCAAAATTAATTTTTTCAAAAAACTGCTTTTCTGTCCAAAGCTCAATGCCAAGTTTTTTTGCTTTTTCCAATTTTGAGCCTGCATCTTCTCCGTAAACAACAATGTTTACATTTTTTGAAACGCTGTCACTAACACTTCCACCATTATCCAAAATCAATTGTTTTGCCTTGCTTCGTGGGATAGAAATACTGCCTGTCAAGCAAATGTTAAAGCCTGTCAAAACACCTTCTTTTTGCTCTTCAAACTCGATTTTCACACCTTTTTTCAACAAATTTTCAATCAATTTAATATTGTTTTCATTTTGAAAATAATTGTAAACACCCAATGCCATAATCTCGCCAAAGTCATCCAAACTCAACAAATCTTCCACACTTGCAGATTGCAAATTTTGAATGTTTTTGAATTTATCAGCCAATTGTTTTGCAGATTTTTTTCCTATGTTTGCAATTCCTAAAGAGTAGATAAAACTTGCCAATGAAACATTCTTGCTGCTTTCAATTGCAGCCAAAATGTTTGATATTTTTTTATCCTTAAAGCCTTCTGCTTGTGCAAGTTGTTCTGCCGTCAAATCATAAATATCATCAATATCTTTGATAAATCCTAAGTTGTAAAGTTGCAAAATTGTCTTTTCGGAAAGCCCTTCAACATTCATTGCCTCTTTGCTTGCAAAATGATCTAACCTTGACATATGCACTGCGCCACAATTTTCCTTGTTTGTGCAATAGACAAATGCACCATTGACCTCAACATCGCCACCACAGTATGGGCACTTATCAGGAGGAAGAATTTGTTTTCCGTCATTATCCTCTGCCACACCCAAAATTTCAGGAATAACATCATTGCTGCGTCTTATAAAAACTCTACTACCAATTTTTATGCCTTTTTTGGCAATATCATCAAGATTATTCAAAGTTGCCCTTGAAATTGTTGCACCACAAAGCTCAACTGGCTCAAGCACTGCAAGTGGATTAAGTTTGCCTGTTCTTGACACTTGCCAAACAACATCTTTCAAAATTGTTGTAACTTCCTCTGCCTCATACTTATATGCAATCGCCCAACGAGGAGATTTTTCGGTAAAGCCCAATTCATTGCGATAATTTTGCTCATTGATTTTGACAACAGCACCATCAATCAAATAATCAAGTGAGCTTTTTTGTCCCTCAATCTCATTGATTAAATCTTGTATTCCTGCAATGTTGTCGCTGTATTTAACAAAATCGCCAATCCTAAATTTATTTTGCGCAAGAAAATCAACCATCTCTTTTTGACTGTTAAAAATTATGTCAGAATACCCTACGCTGTATGCCATAAAATCAAGATGTCTTTCAGCTGTAACCTTTGGGTCAAGATTTCTTAATGCACCAGCAGCTGCATTTCTTGCATTTTTTAGTGGCACATCGTGTGTGGCATTGTACTTTTCAAGCTCGGAAAGTCGCATAATGCATTCACCTTGCACCTCAATTTCCCCTTTAAAAGGTATTGTCAAAGGAATTGTTCTGATTGTTTTTGCACCACTTGTAACAATTTCTCCAGTCACGCCGTTGCCTCTTGTTGTTGCCCTAACAAGTTCGCCATTATTATATGACAAATTGACTGTCAAGCCATCGTACTTATACTCAACTGAACACAAAATATCTTGTGTGTTCAATGAATTTTGGCACCGTGTCCACCAGCTTTCAAGCTCTCCAAAAGATTGACTTTTTGCAAGAGAATAAAGTCTTTGTTTGTGAGTATAACTGTCAAATTGCTTAAGCAGTTCTCCTCCGACTCTGTGCGTTGGAGAATTAGGCAATACCTTTCCAATCTCCTTTTCCAAAGCTACCAATTCGTCATACAAAGCATCATATTCCTTATCAGAAACAATAGGCTCATCCAAAGTATAATACCTGTAAGCATAGTCATTCAAAAGTTCAACCAATTCAGTCATTCTATCCATATTCACACCTGCATTTTGCTGTTTTTTTAATTTTAATACCGATTTTCGGTGGTTTTTTGTGTTGTTAAAAATGATTTTATTCTTACAATTTAATCTTTCAGTTTGATTGGAGCAAGCTCAAGATTAAAGTTTTTGTTGCCAAGTTTTCCAAACATAATTGTTGCTGTGCTACCATCCAAAGCAGTAATAACACCCTCGCCATATCTAGAGTGAACCACCACACTGCCAATTTTAAAGCAAGACAAATCTTTTGTAAGGTCTGTTTTGATATTGTTTGGCATTGACTTTGGACGCTCTTTTGAGATATTTGCATATTCAGAAATTTGCATTGGATTAAATTTTGTTGGATCTTTTTGAATCAATCCTGCCTCCTCAACAAATCTGCTTACAATGTTATACTCCACCTTTCCAAATCTATAGCGATTGCCTGCACTTGTAAGGTACAACCTATCTTGTGCCCTTGTGATTGCAACATACATACAACGGCGTTCTTCTTCCATTTCGGCAGGATTGTTCAGTGCCTTACTGCTTGGGAAAACACCTTCCTCACAACCGACTATAAACACAACTTTGTACTCAAGCCCCTTTACTCCGTGAACGGTTGCCAAAGTGACATACTCGCCAGCTTCGTCCTCATCCGTATCACTGACAAGAGAAACTGACTGCATAAAATCTTCCAGTTTTGCACCCTCGTTCGCCTCACAATACTCATGTATTATTGTCATAAACTCGTCAATATTTTCAAGTTTGTTTTTATCTTCTGCGTTGTCAATGTCGTATGCAGAATAAAAATCAACCTTTTCAATAAGGTATTTTGCAAATTCCTCAAAACTTTTGTCCAGTTTTGCTCTCATTAAGTCCACAATAAGGTTTGTGAATTTTGCAAATTTTTCTCTCATTGGCTTTGGCAATACTGGGTTATCTTCAATCTCCAAAAGTGCTGTTATCATATTTTTTCCACTTACAGAGCAATAATCTCTCAATCTTTGCACAGCAGTATCGCCAATTCCTCGTTTTGGGAAATTGATAATTCTCACAATACTTTCGCTATCCAAAGGATTTGCTACCACCCTCAAATAAGCAATCGTATCCAAAATTTCCTTTCGGTCATAAAACTTAAATCCACCAATCAATTTATATTTTATGCCGTACATATTCATTTTTTCTTCAAAACTTCTGGTTAGGCTGTTAAGTCTCACAAGTATGGCAAAATCACTTAAAGCATAATTGTTATAATCACAAAGTTTTCTTATTTCACCAAGCACAAAATCAACCTCTGCCTTATCGTTATAGCAGGATTGATATTCAACCTTAACACCTTTATCGCCACCAGTCCAAAGCTCTTTGCCCATTCTCTGTTTGTTTTTGGCAATAACTTTGTTTGCACAATCTAATATATTTTGTGTGCTACGATAATTTTGTTGTAATTTATAAATTCTGCAATTTGGATATGTCTTTCTAAAATTCAAAATATTGCCAACTTCTGCACCACGCCAGCCATAAATACTTTGGTCATCATCGCCAACCACAAACAGATTGCCATGCTTAAATGCAAGCATACGCACAAGCAACATTTGAATTTTGTTTGTATCTTGAAACTCATCCACATGAATGTATTGAAATCTTTCTTGATATTTTTCCCTAACCTCAGGAAAATCCTTGAATATTTGCACTGTTTTAAGCAACAAATCATCAAAATCAAGAGCGTTATTTTCCTTAAGTTCTTTTTCATATCTTATGTAAACTTCACGAATAAGGTCGCTGTTTTTACTGCCAAGCGCCAAACAATACTCATCAATGTTAACTCCCATATTTTTAACATTGCTTATGTGTGCTCTAATATTTTTACCTTCCTTGTCCTCAAGCTCCATACCTTTTAAAATTCTGTTTACTACTCTTGCAGAATCAGACGCCGTAAAAATAGAAAAATTGCTGTTGTAGCCTTGCAAATGTTCAATTTCGTATCGCAAAATTTTTGCACAAAAACTATGAAATGTGGAAACCCAAACATCACTTCTGCCAGTGATATCGCAAACACGCTCAAGCATTTCTCTTGCAGCTTTATTTGTGAAGGTAATTGCAAGGATATTAAAACCTGGCACACCCTTTTCTTCCAAAAGATATGCTATTCTGTGAGTTAGCACACGAGTTTTTCCACTGCCTGCACCTGCAAGCACCAAAATTTGCCCTTCTGTGTCGTAAACTGGTGCCAATTGCTCTTGATTTAAAAGTTTAGAATAATCCATATATATTACCTATTTACACTGCATTTTTTTCAAAATATTTGCTAAAACTTCAGTTCTATCTTTGATGTTGATTAATTTTTTTATTAAAAATGTTTGTAATAAACATTTCTAAAATTGCTTTTACAATTCTTATAACTCTGAAAATTACAAAAAATCTTGAATTTTAATATCAATGATATTTTTTATGTTTTAAAAGCTTTTTTCTTAAAATTTTACCCGCACATACGCACGGGTAAATTATTAAATTATGCTATAATTTTTAAGTTCGTTTTCAAATGCTCTAACCTGACTTGTGTATGCCCTGTTTGCAAGCAATGCATATTTAAGTCCTAACCATTGCGATTTGATGAGCATTGCATTGCCATTTTCAACAGCATAGCTCAAACCTTCCAAAATCACAATCAACTCTTGCCTTGCAGGCTCTGCCAAAGATTTATCCGACTGCAGATGGTCATAAACGGAGACAATATTGCTTTGAAACAAATCCATAAGTTGCTGTGGTAGTTTTTGAATTTGAGCAGCCCCCTCAATTGCAACAACCCTATCAGCTTTGCTAAGCAACTTTTCAAAAGCCAAAACATAAGGATAAACTATGCTTTTACAAAAATCGTTGTAGCTATCATTCAAATCCACACGCGGAAATGTGTTTTTTAAAAAATTGAAATATTCAATTTTACCTCTGTCAATGTCAAAAAGCAATTTTGTAACAAAAACTATTGTTTTGTATTCGTCATCTGGAAGTTTAAATCTGCCATTTGCAGCTACCTCTTGAAAAATACTTTCAAAATTAAAGTTTTGACTTGCATGTTTATAAGCAAAATACAACGGCTCATTTGTAGTAATAAACTTCAAAATTTTTGTTATAATTTCATTTGACATAATAAAATTGGCATTTTCCAATTCTTTATATAAACTTTTAAATGATTTGATAAGTTCTTGATTAGTTTCCCACATACTTACCTCCACTTTTACATTTTAACATAAAACATATAATATTGCAAGTAATTGTAATTTTTTCTTGCAAAATAACTTATAATAGTGTATACTAAATATGTAAAATAAAATTTTCCGCAATATAATAAAAGCAAATTTTCAGCGAACTTAACTTGCGGTTATAGATGGAGGTTTTATGAAATCAGTTCAAATTAAATTAAAATTAGCAGAAAATGTAAAATCATTTGTGCAAAAAGTTGCAGTTTTCCCAGGAGAACTTGACTTGCGTTCAGGCAGATATGTTGTTGATGCAAAAAGTATTTTAGGAATTTTCAGTCTTGATTTGTCAAAGCCAATCACTTTGGAAATCTACGACAATGATTGTGAAGAACTTTTACAAAGCTTAGAGGAGTTTATTATTAAATAATGCATCTGAAGGACAAAGCACTTAACAAAGTTATTATGCTTTTTGTTATGGACTGCATGGAAATACCACTTAAAATCGATACCCTAACCGATATTTGTGATGTGAACAAATGGGTTGGGTTTATGGATTGTAAAGATTGTGTTGTCGACCTTATTGAAGTCGGACACATAGTAAACATAAGCAAAAATAACGATAAATTGTACACTTTATCAAACAAAGGCAAGGAATGTTTGAGCATTTTTTACAAAGAAATTCCACTTTCCAAGCGTGATGAAATTAAGGCAACTGTTAAAGAACAGCGTTGCCACTATCGTCGTTTGCAAGATTATTTTAGTGATTATTTTATGAATGAAGACGGCTCTTACACAGTTATTTTAAGAATCAACACGCCTGCTCAACCACTACTTGACCTAAAACTTTGTGTGCAAAACAAAGCTCGTGCAAAATGGCTTTACAAAAATTGGATTGACAAAGCTCCAAGTGTTTATGAATTTTTGCACTCTCAACTACTAGAGTAAACAAAAAAGTGAATTGCATTTATTCACTTTTTCTTTTTATCATATTAAAATTTTTATTTTATTTGCTGTTATAAAACAAATATATAAGTTGTTAAAATAAGATAATTAAAAAATATAAAAACTTTAAAGGAAAATATTATGTATACTTACAAAACAAGAGGTGTTTGCTCAACTGAAATTTTATTTGACATAAAAAATGATATAATCACTGACCTTACAATTGTAGGAGGTTGTCGTGGCAACACTCAAGGCGTTGCAAAACTTGCCATTGGTCGCAATGTGGACGAAGTTATAAGTCTTCTTAAAGGCATTAAATGCAGAGGAAACACCAGTTGCCCAGATCAATTAGCCACTGCCCTTGAACTTTATAAAAATAGAAGATAATAACAATATTTGAAATATTTCGACTTATGAGTGAAATGATTCCTTTTAATTCACTTAATAAACATAGTCCGAGATGTTTCGACTTTGCTCGGGATGATGCAATAAATACACCGAATGACATTGTTCATGTCATTCTGAGCGAAACGCAGTGTAGTCGAAGAATCTCAAACTCTGCTTGTATTATTATAACTACTATTTCCTTACTCAATAAGCAATATCGGAGATTTCTCGACAAGCTCGAAATGACATTGGTTATGTCTTGTTGAACAATAATGGCAATGTCATCCCGAGCATAGTCGAGGGATCTCCGACTTTGTTTATTAACTAATAAAATATATCACTTTTAAAATCGGACTGAAAGCACTCTTTCAGTCCGATTGTTTTTAAAAATATTTTGTCAAATCAGCATTTCCACCGATATAATTCAATAGTGTTTCACTATCTGCCGTTGTCAAGTTTCCTTTGTTTTGGATTATTGCTGACAACATTATTAATTTGTCTTTTATATCATTTGTATTAAGCTTGACATTACCACTTATTATTCTATTAAGGTAAGTTACATCCATTGTGTTTACAATTCCATCGCCTGTCAAGTCTCCCAACACACTTAGATATATTGTTTTGCCAGCATAACTGATATAATATCCAGTACCGATATAATCATTATCTCCTGCAATAGTTCCATTTGC
>CAJUEA010000043.1 GCA_910584975.1 uncultured Christensenella sp. | reverse complement strand
AATGGACAAGGATGAATACACTGCGTTTTATGAACAATTAGTGGGGGGACAAGTTGCAAATTTGCACTCCTTTGAAAAAGGAGAAATATTTGAGTCTTGTATGCCGATTGAGGTCATGGCAAAGCGTGGTGCTGACACTATCAGATATGGTATGATGAAACCAGTTGGCATAACAAACCCAAAAACAGGAGAAAGATATTATGCAGTGGTGCAGCTACGCAAAGAAAATGTGCAAGGCAGTGCTTACAATTTGGTGGGATTTCAAACTAATTTGAGTTTTCCGGAGCAAAAAAGAATTTTCAGTTTGTTGCCGGGACTTGAAAATGCAGAATTTTTAAGATATGGCGTTATTCACAGAAATACTTTTTTAAATTCGCCAGAACATCTTGATTGTTATTTTGGCTTAAAAAACACAAAAAACATTTATTTTGCAGGACAAATAACGGGTGTTGAGGGATATGTTGAAAGCATTATGAGTGGGCTTGTTGCAAGCATAAATCTTGATGCCGATTTGAAAAATAAAAACAAATATTTGGCACCAAACACAACAATAATTGGTGCTTTGCAAAGACATATTGCAACAAATAATATCGATTTTCAGCCAATGAATGCAAATTTTGGAATTTTGCCACCATTAGATATGAAAATCAGAGATAAAAAACAGCGTAAACTTGCTTATTATGAAAGAGCAATAAAAGATATTTGTGAATATAATAATAAGTTCGATTTTTAAAATATCAATATGAAATATAATTTCAAATAAAAATATGTCAATTTAATTGTTACATAAAAGGAGAGAATAATGGGAAGTTTGATGGGGACTACAATTTGTGCTGTTCAAAGAAATGGGCAGATTGCAGTGGCAGGCGATGGCCAAGTAACTTTTAGTGAAAGCGTTATTTTTAAGTCAACTGCAAAAAAAGTTAAAAGAATTTTTGATAATAGAGTTGTTATTGGGTTTGCAGGATCAGTTGCAGATGCTTTTTCATTGTCTGAAAAATTTGAAAGTATGCTTAACAAATACAGTGGAAATTTGATGAGATCTGCTGTTGAACTTGCAGAATTGTGGCGCAGTGATAAAATGCCAAGAAAACTTGAGGCAATGATGATTGTTGCCGACAAAGAAAATTTGTATATTGTAAGTGGTCAAGGCGATGTTATTGAGCCCGATGGTGGTGTATGTGCTATCGGTAGTGGTGGAAATTATGCTTTGGCAGCTGCTCGTGCAATGATAAAGGAAACTGATTTGTCAGCAGAAGAAATCGCAAAAAAAGCTTTGCTGATTGCAAGTGAATTGTGCGTGTTTACAAACGACAACATTACAGTGGAGGTGGTTTGAAATGCAATTGACACCAAGAGAGATAGTAAAAGAACTTGACAGATATATTATCGGTCAAAATGAGGCAAAAAAAGCTGTTGCCATTGCACTTAGAAATCGTTACAGAAGAAATCAATTGCCAGAACATTTGCGTGATGAAATTACTCCAAAAAATATCATTATGAAAGGTCCTACTGGTGTTGGTAAAACAGAAATTGCAAGGCGTCTTGCAAAAATTGTTAAAGCGCCTTTTGTCAAAGTTGAGGCAACAAAATTTACTGAAGTTGGCTATGTCGGCAGAGATGTTGAGTCAATGATAAGAGATTTGGTTGAGGTGGCTGTAAGACTTGTTAAAAATGAAAAAATCAAGGAAGTTGAGACAAAAGCAAGCGATAAAGTTTACAAAAAAATCGCAAAAGCATTGGCTCCTTCCAAAGCCCAATTATACTCTGATATGAGCGAAAAAGATTTGGTCGCAAAATTGTATAAGGAACTTAAAGCAGGAGAACATAAAAACGAAACTGTTGAAATGGAAATTCCTGTTGCTCCAAAAAACATCCAACTTGCACCTGGCTCAGGCATTGAAATTGGCATTGGCGATATTTTTGGTGGAATGTTGCCACAAAAAACAAAGAAAAAATTGATTGAGGTGGAAGAGGCTTACAAAATCCTTATGGAAGTTGAAAGCGACAAGTTGATTGATGAAGATTCTGTAAATGCAGAGGCTATAAGGCGTGCAGAAAATGAGGGTATCATTTTTGTGGACGAAATTGACAAAATTGCTGCAAAAGCAAACAATGGTCAAGATGTTTCAAGAGAAGGCGTTCAAAGAGATATTTTGCCAATTGTTGAAGGTAGCACAATCAGCACAAAATATGGTCAAGTTAAAACAGATTACATTTTGTTTATTGCAGCAGGTGCCTTCCATATCGCAAGTGTGGATGATTTGATTCCTGAACTTCAAGGCAGATTTCCAATTAAGGTTACACTTGACAATTTGTCTGAAAAAGACTTTGTTGAAATTTTAAAAACAACTGATAACTCAATTTTAACTCAATATACAGAGCTTTTGAAAGTTGACAATGTTTTGATTAATTTCAATGACGATGCTATTGCTGAAATTGCAAAAATCGCAGCTGCTGAAAATGAAAACAACGAAAATATCGGTGCAAGGCGTTTGCATACAATTATGGAAAAACTTTTGCAAGATATTTCATATGAGGCAGGTGGTTTGAACGATATGGTTACAATTGAAATCAATCGCGATTATGTGCTTAAAAATCTTGACAGCACAATCAAAACTTTGAATTTGAAAAAATATATTTTATAAAAATTTGCTTTAAATATTGCTGCAAATGCGATATAAGCAATTTGGTAGAGAAGGTATAAAATGATTAATATTCCAAAAGGAACAAAAGATGTCATTCCGAGCGAAAGTTACAAATGGCATTATATTGAAAATCTTGTTAAAAGTGTGGCAGAAAACTTTTGTGTGAAAGAAATAAGAACACCAACTTTTGAGCATACAGAGCTTTTTTTGCGTGGCGTGGGCGACACAACAGATATTGTCAATAAGGAAATGTACACATTTTTAGACAAGGGAGAGCGTAGCATTACGCTTAAGCCTGAAGGCACTGCTGGTGTTGCAAGAGCGTTTATTGAAAACAGTATTTTTGCACAGCCTCAGCCAACAAAAATGTACTATATCACGCCTGTTTTTCGTTATGAAAAACCTCAAAATGGCAGATTGAGAGAGCATCATCAGTTTGGTGTTGAATATTTTGGCAGTGATAGTCCAATTGCCGATATCGAGGTTATGCTGATTGCAAAAAGTATT
This sequence comes from uncultured Christensenella sp., assembly GCA_910584975.1. Lineage (GTDB taxonomy): Bacteria > Bacillota > Clostridia > Christensenellales > UBA3700 > MGBC100798. The sequence goes on along the minus strand of CAJUEA010000043.1, from coordinate 5,365 downwards.
TTTGATAAACTTGGCGTAAACAACATTACACTTAACATAAACAGTATTGGTTGCCCAGAGTGTAGAGCAAAATACAATGAGGCTTTAAAAGGCTTTTTGAAAGATAATTTTGACAAACTTTGCTTTACTTGTCGCGAAAGATTTGACAAAAATCCACTTAGAATTTTGGATTGCAAAGAGGATAGTTGCAAACAACTGCTTAAAAATGCACCTAAAGTTTTGGATTATTTGTGCGATAGTTGCCGTGAGCATCACAATGCAGTTTGCAATGGCCTACAAAATCTTAATATAGATTTTGTTGTTAATCCTCAAATTGTAAGAGGACTGGATTATTACACAAGAACAGTTTTTGAGTTTATAAGCAACAATGTTGGTGCACAAGGCACCATTTGTGGTGGTGGCAGATATAACAATTTGGTTGAGCAAGTTGGTGGAAATGCTTGTCCTGCTGTCGGCTTTGGTATGGGCTTGGAAAGGCTTATTTTGATGCTTGAAAATCTTGGTTTGCCATGTGGCGAGGCTGAAAAAATTGATGTTTATGTTGCTCCAATTTGTGAAAAAGGAAGACAGATTGCATTGAAATTTGTGACAGACTTAAGGTCAAAAGGCTTGAGAGTTGAACAAGATTTGATGGCAAGAAGTGCAAAAGCTCAAATGAAATACGCCAATAAGCTTGGTGCAAAATATGTAGCTATTTTGGGCGAAGATGAATTGAAGAGCGATTGTTGCTCATTAAAAAATATGCAAAGCAGTGAAAACACTATTGTAAAATTAGATAAAATTTTTGATTTAATAAAGGAAGGTAAATAATTATGGCTGAATTGATTGGTGGTTACAAACGCACAAAACTTTGTGGTGAGTTCAGAAAAAGTGACATTGACAAAGAAGTTGTTTGTATGGGATTTGTAGGAAAATATCGTAACCTTGGCAATTTGATTTTTATTGATGTTAGGGACAGAGCTGGTATTGTTCAAGTTTCATTTGATGACAGCACACCAAGTGATATTTTTGAAAAAGCTACCAAATTGCGTAATGAGTTTGTTGTTTGCGTAAAGGGTATTGTCCGTTCAAGAGGCAGCAATATCAACAAAAATTTGCCAACAGGCGAAATTGAGATTATTGCACAAGATTTAAAAATACTTAATGAGGCAGAGGTTACACCATTTGTCATTAGTGATGATGCAAAAGTTGGCGATGTAACAAAACTTAAATACAGATATTTGGATTTGCGCAGACCTTCTTTGCAAAATATACTTATAACAAGAAGCAAAATCACAAAAATTGCACGCGATTTTTTGGATTCAAAAGGCTTTTTGGATATTGAAACACCTTTCTTAGGAAAATCAACTCCAGAGGGTGCAAGGGACTATCTTGTTCCATCAAGAATACATCCCGGCGAATTTTATGCGCTTCCACAATCTCCACAACTTTTCAAACAGTTGCTTATGATTGCAGGCTTTGACAGATATTATCAAATTGCAAGATGTTTCCGTGACGAAGATTTGAGAGCAAACAGACAACCTGAGTTTTCTCAAATTGACCTTGAAATGAGTTATGTAGAAAAAGACGAGGATGTTATGGAAATTGCCGAAGGCTTGATTTGTGAAGTTTTTAATCAATGCTTGGGTATGAATTTGAAAGTTGGCGAATTTCGTAAAATTCCTTATGCAGAGGCTATGGAAAACTACGGCAGTGATAAGCCTGACACAAGATTTGATTTAAAAATCAAAGATATTTCTGAGGCAGTTAAAGGCACAGATTTCAGCGTTTTTGCAAATGTTTTGGCAAATGGTGGCAGCATTCGTGGTATTAATGCAAAAGGCTTAGCAACACTTACAAGAAAACAAATTGATGCACTTGGAGAGTTTGCCAAAGGTTATGGCGTAAAAGGTTTGGCATGGGTTGCTCTTAAGGCAGAAGGAAACACATCTTCTTTTGCAAAATTTATGACAGAGGAGCAAATGCAAGCAATTTATAAGACAATGAATGCAGAGCAAGGCGACTTGTTGCTTATTATTGCAGACAAAACTAAACTTGTTCTTGACACTTTGGGTGGCCTAAGATGTCATATTGCAGACACTTACAATTTGTATGATAAATCACAATATGATTTCTTGTGGGTAACTGACTTCCCATTGCTTGAGTATGATGAAGAGGCTGGCAGGTATTGTGCTGTTCATCATCCATTCACTTCAGTAAAAGCAGAGGATATTCCATTGCTTGATACAGATCCTGGCAAAGCAAGAGCAAATGCCTACGACTTTGTTATTAATGGTCAAGAGGCTGGTGGTGGTTCAATCCGTATCCACAATGTAAAAATGCAAGAAAAAATGTTTGCAATGCTTGGTATGACAGAGGAAGACATTAAAAATCGTTTTGGTTTCTTTGTTGATGCCTTCAAATATGGTGCACCACCTCATGGAGGACTTGCATTTGGTCTTGACAGATTGGTTATGCTTGTAACAGGCACGGACAATATAAAAGATGTTATTGCTTTCCCTAAAGTGCAAAATGCGTCTTGCTTGATGTCAGATGCACCAAGCAAAGTTGACGATATACAATTGAAAGAATTGTTTCTTGAAATCAACAATCCACAAGATTGATTATGATAAATAGAAGATGATAATATCTTTTAATTGCGATATGGTAATTAATCACAAAAAATTTGATTTTGAAAATTTAAAATTATTTTGTAAAATCATTCGCCGAGTAAAGACTTTGAAATCGGCTGACTAAATTGGAGCACTATGGCAGATATTTTTGACAGAACAAAGCTTTTGATTGGCGAAAGTTCACTTGAAAAATTGAAAAATTGCAATATACTTATTGTGGGCGTTGGTGGTGTTGGTGGTTATGCACTTGAAATTCTGACAAGGTGTGGGATTGGCAATTTTACCATAGTTGACGGCGATAATGTTGATATTACAAATATTAATCGTCAAATAATTGCCACACATTCCACAATAGGCAAGTCAAAAGTTGAAGTTTTTGAGATGCGAATGAAAGATATCAATCCGTCTGTCAATGTCAGAGCTTTAAATGTGCGTTTTAATGAGCAAACACGCGATGTGATTTTTGACAGGCATTATGATTATGTTATTGACGCTATTGACAGCGTACAGGACAAATTATTGCTTATTTTGACTGCAAAAGCAAAAGATTATAACATTGTAAGTGCAATGGGCGCAGGAAACAGAGTGCAGCTCAGTGATTTTCAAGTGATTGATATCTTTAAAACACAAAATGACAAGCTTGCAAAAAAAATGCGTAAATTGCTTAAAGATAATGGCGTAACAAATTTGGATACAGTCACAAGCAATACAATTCCGTTGCGAACAAATGACAATGTGATTGGTAGCATTGCTTACTTGCCATCACTTGCAGGTGTTAAATTGGGTGGATATGTGATTAATCAGTTGCTAAAGGAAAGTTAAAAGGTATATTAGCAATTAATAATCAAGAATTGTAAAAAAATATATAAAAATAAATTGTTTGTTAAAAGCAAATAAGTTTTAAATAAAAAATAAATAACAGAGGTATAAAATATGATGGATTTATCAATTATTAAGAAAAATGACCCAGAATTGTACGAAAGTATGATGAAAGAGCTTGTAAGACAAAGAGGTAATCTTGAGCTTATTGCAAGTGAAAACATTGTAAGCCCAACAGTGCTTGCAGCTGCTGGCACTCACTTGACAAACAAGTATGCAGAAGGTTTGCCAGGCAAAAGATATTATGGTGGCTGTATGTATGTTGACGATGTTGAGAACCTTGCAATTGAGCGTGCTAAAAAACTTTTTGGTGCAGATTGCGCAAATGTTCAACCACATTGTGGAACATCTGCAAACATTTCTGTATTTTTCGCATTGCTTGAGCCGGGCGATACAATTATGGGTATGAATCTTGCTCATGGTGGACATCTATCTCATGGCAGTCCTGTAAACATCAGTGGTAAATACTTTAATATTGTACCTTATGGAGTTGATAAGGAAACAGGTAGAATTGATTATGAGGAGCTTGAGAGAATTGCTTTGGAGAGCAAACCAAAGTTGATTTTGGCAGGTGCAAGTGCTTATCCAAGAGAAATTGATTTTGCAAAATTCCGTGAAGTTGCAGACAAAGTTGGTGCTATTCTTATGGTTGATATTGCACACATTGCTGGCTTGATTGCGGCTGGTTGTCATCAAAATCCAGTTCCTTATGCAGATGTTGTTACAACAACAACTCACAAGACTTTAAGAGGTCCAAGAGGTGGCTTGATTTTGTGCAAAGAAGAATACGGCAAACAAATAAACAAAGCTGTTTTCCCAGGTACACAAGGTGGTCCACTAGAGCACATTATTGCTGCTAAAGCTGTTGCTTTGAAAGAGGCAATGAGTGAGGAATTTGTAAACTATCAAAAGCAAGTTGTTAAAAATGCAAAAAAACTTGCAGAGGTGTTGTTGAGCCGTGGCATTAAATTGGTAAGTGGTGGTACTGACAACCATTTGATGTTGCTTGACCTTACAAATTATGACATCACTGGTAAAGAGCTTGAAGCATTGCTTGACGAGGCACATATCACAGTAAACAAAAATGCTATTCCGTTTGACACTCGCTCACCATTCATCACATCTGGTATCAGAGTTGGTACTCCAGCTGTAACAACAAGAGGTATGAAAGAAGAAGAAATGGTTATTATCGGTAACTGCATTGCTGATATTATTGAGAAAAAAGAGGCAGCCATTGCACAAGTTTCTGAAATTGTTGGAAAACTTTGCGAAAAATTCCCTCTTTATGAAAATGACATTTTATAATTGATATCTTATTTTAAAAACAAAATTAATACAAAATCTTTTTGAATTTTTTGCATATGCATATTTTATCATATGCAGAAAGTTTGATATATATTGCTTTAAAATTTGTCAAATAATAGTAAAAACAATACATTTTTTGCGAATATTTGAGCAAGTATGATATCATATCAATATATTGTGATATGAATATATGAAGATATTTTTATACAAAATACAATTATTTTCTGTAATTATACCTTCATAAAAAATTTTTTATGACAAAATTAAAAAAAAAGTATTGACATTGAAAATGTTTAGGTATATAATACTAGCAAAGAAAGGCGATGGAGTAATCTATGAAAAATCTTATTATCGTTAACAACTATTACTTTTACTTTAGCGTTGGTAAAATTTTATCAAGGTCGCTTTAGCCTTACTTAAATTTTTATTTAACAAATTTAGCGACCTATTTTATTAGGTCGCTTTTTTTAGGAGTTTTTTATGATTATTATTTTAAAAGATGGAGCAGAACAAGAGCAAATTAATTCATTGGTACAAAACAGTACCAATCGTGGACTTACTGATCATGA
>CAJUEA010000042.1 GCA_910584975.1 uncultured Christensenella sp. | reverse complement strand
CAGTAGTGAACTGGGGCTCCACAAAATAGCTTTTTTGTGGGGTATAAGGAGAAATCTTCAATTATGCTGGTTGAGTAATAAAAAATAACCTTATAAAGTCCGACAAAAGTACAACTTGTTGTGCTTTACGACTGGTCAGAGTAAATAAGGTTGGTGTCATCCCGAGCGTAGTCGCGGGATCTCTGACTATGCTTGTTGAGAAAAATAAAAGCACTACATTTTTAATGCAGTGCTTTTGCTTACATATGCATTGGCTGGAATTGTTCGCCTTTTGCAGCACATTCTATTGTTTGCACGACATAATCCATATTTGTTACCAATGAGCGAGGCTTTCTTACTGTGTCGTCTTGATATAGTGGTGCAAAATAATAGTGTTTGCGATTGCGCATTTCTCCAATAACCTCTGCGTTTGCACCCAATGCATCGTTTGAGCAAAGTGCAATGACAACTGGACGCTCTATTCTTAAATGGGCTTTAACTGCCATTGTAACAGGCGTATCAGTTATGCCGTAGCGCAACTTAGACAAAGTGTTTGAGGTGCAAGGACACACGCACATTATATCGCATTTAACAACGGGACCAAGTGGCTCTGCACTGACAATAGAGTCAACAATTTTTTCGCCAGTGATTTCCTCGACTTTTTGACGAAAATCTTTGGCATTCCAAAATCTTGTATCTAAATTGCAAACATTATAGCTGAAAATTGGAATGATTTTGTGTCCTTTGTCAACTAATTCTTGCAAAACTACAAGACTTTTTGAAAGGGTGCAAAAGGACCCACAAAAACAAAAACCTATAAGCATATTACACCTCCATATTTCGCAGTATACAATCTGCAAGAATTTCGCCAGCAGTTTTTGGCGTGTATTTTCCCGGTATTCCCAAAGCATTGTCGTAAGCAAGTCCTAGGGAATTAATATCACACATTTCCACACCAGAGTAGGATGCCAAATCGAGTATGTAGCAAGTTTTTTTTGCTCCTTTCAATTTTGCAAGAGGCAAAATTTTGGCAGGGATTGTGTTTACTATTACATCATAGTCGTTAAGATTAAAATCTAAGTTCAATGCCTTTTTGCCAAGCAATCGTGCGATTGATCTCTCCTTATAATCATCTGTGCAAATATCAAAATCAGCCCCAATTCCTTTAAGCAGAGTTGCAACCGCCTTGCCCACTCTTCCATAGCCTAAAATTGCAATTTTCGTGCTGAAAATCGATACATTTGTGCCTCTTATGATAAGCATTAGTGTTCCTTCGGCAGTCAGCAAAGCATTGTCCATAGCAAAAATTTCGTCAGTCAAAAGGTTGTGATGAATTATATTTTTTGCTGACAAAATGCGTAATTGCACTTCGTTCAAATTGCCACAAAACAAGTCGCTTTTGTCAGGGATATTCATAAGTTCGTCATTGGTAAAGCGTTTTTGCGGACTGAAACAATAATATGCCGCACCTGTTTCCGTATTGTTTGCAATGGAGCATACTTTGTATTTTTTATTTTGCAGATAACGCATTGTATAAAACATTCTTGTATCACTTGTATCAATTACAAAGGTTGGCGTTTTCATAAAATTCTCCTATATTCATTTGCTACATACTATGAATAATGTACAATTCTTGTGCAGATATCATATAGTGTAAAGGAGGATAAAATTATGGAAAGATTACTTGTTGCCGGCAATACGGCAAATGGTTTTGTTAATTATTTTGGAGATTTTATTAAAGGTGCAAGAACGACTTTTTTGAAAGGAGGCAGTGGTGTTGGCAAAAGCACTTTTATCCGTGAGTTTGGGGCTTATGCTGAAAAACTGGGTTATGAAATTGTAAAAGTCCCTTGTAGCAGTGATATGAATAGCTTGGATGCAATAAAAGTTTATGGTTTGAATTTGGTTATGCTTGATGCCACAAGTCCACATGTCTTTGAACCTGAACTTTATGGCGTAAGTGGGGAGATTTTTGATATTGGCAAGTTTTTGAATCCCGAAAAATTGTTGCCTAAAACTGGAATATTAAACGAGTTGCTTGAAACAAAAAAACAAGCATATAAATGTTTGTATAATGAGTTAAATTGTGTTTATAAGCAGTATCAAAATATAGATAATATATATTACGCATATTTTGACGAGGATAAATTTAATCGTTTGGTAAAGGAAATTTTTGAAAGCCTTGATATAACATGCGCTGACAATAAAATTAAAGGATTTGTTGATTATATAGCTGGAGATGGCTATCATAATATTGCTGCAGAATATGCAGGAGAACGACAAATTGTGAACATTTCAGGCAGATGTAATTTGACAAAATATGATGTGCTTGAAAATATTGCATCAAGATTGGATAAGAAAAAAGTGCGTTATGAAAGCTATTACACAGCACTATATCCAAACAAGTTGTTTGCAATTGGCTTAAAAAACATTTTTATTATGTGCAGTGACAATGGCGAAGGATTTGACACAGATGTTTGCTTTAATATGAACAGAATCCAAGGGGATATTTCTTTGTTGCTGGAGCATAGACATTGCATAAATTACAACTTAAAAAGGGCTGGAGATTATTATCTGCGTTCAAGAGTTGCTCACACTGAAATTGAAAAAACATATTTACCTGCAATGGATTTTGTCGCTTTGGAGATGGAAAAACAAAAATTTTTGGATAATTTGTTTGGTAAATATTGACATAATTCAAGTTTGTGTTAAGATAGAAATTAGTGTTTAAGGTATATGTTGCTTTTGTAGCAACTTATGCCTTATTCTTTATTTATAAGAAATAATATGCAAAATATTCTATTTTTTTGTTTATGTGAAGTTTAGTAAATCATAATTTTGTAAATTTGTTTTTTGTGTGTTAATTAGGGGGATAATAGTCAATGGGAGTTATGCTTAATTTTTTTAGAAATATATTTTCAGGGTTGTTTTTAATTGTATTTGCATTAGATTTTTAATGTATATAATTATGTTGAAAAAAGATTGTAAACTTTGTAAAAAAGCTCAAAATATTCGATTTTTAAGAAAAAATGCGTCAAAAATCGGGGGTATTAAAAAATATCTGATTGTGCATTAAATGAATATAGCACAAAAAAAATTGCAAAATTAACCTTGACTTATGATGCAATATTGACAAATCTAAGGCGAATGGGTTATAATAAAATAGTCAGCATTTTGAAGGCTGTGGAGGGCAAGTAATTATGATGAACTCAAAAGTTATGATTGGAAAAGATGTGTTGTCAAAACTAAATTTTGAACAATACTTTTGCTATTGTAAAAGTGTTTTGGTGATTTATGATTTGCAAGGTAATCTTTGCGATATAAAATATAAGCTTAAAAAAATATTCCCAAGAAATTTAAAAGTATCTTATTTCAAAATTAAGTCAGAAGATTATGTGCAAATTAATGAGCTGAATAAATGCGCAGAGCTTGTGGTAAATAGCAATGTGGATATGATTGTTGCATGTGGTGGAGAAGTTGCTTGCAATATGGGAAAGGCATTGAAATATATGCTTGATTGTGGTAGCAAAGAATTTGCCATTAATTTAAGTGATAACAAAAAAGCAATAGAAGATAGTGATGTCAATATTGGCAGCAATTGTGAAAGTGTAGATGTTGTGGAAAAAACAAATACTAAAACAAACAAGAACATTACTTTGGTTTGTGTTGGGGTTGCCTCTGGTGGGCATCAAAACTTTTTGACAGGAGAGTTTGAGGTTTTGGACAAAAAATCTGACATTTTGTACAGAATGAACAAACATAATTGCCTTGCTGACATGGTAATGCTTGACAAAAAAATGTTTGACAAAATGAGTGAAATTGGGATGCTTGGAGATTGGCTAGGGGCATTGTTTATGGCACTGCTTGCAATTGCAAATATAAACGAACCAGAAAACAAAGCCAATGCAGTTGCTGCCATTGATATTTTGAGTGTGCAAAATTTGCAGCTTATTGATTTGGTTAGTGCAGAGATGTATGCTGGGCATGATTTTTTAAGTTTGAAAAACAATCTGCTTAATGAGTACATTTTGAGCGTTAAAAAAATTGCAAATGCAAAATATTCTTTGATTTTGCTTTTGACAATGAGAAAAAATATTGAGTGTGTGATTGAAAAAATAACTGGTCAGGATATTAGTTTGCTAGGTTGTCCTTTTGGAATTGTGGCAGATAGTGAGGAGAAGTGGAAAGGGGAGCTTTGTAGGTTTTTGCAAAACAAAATTCAACAATATTTTGAGGATAAAGATATTCCGAATCAGCTTAATGCTATCGGTTTGAACTCTAAGCAAATGGAAGAAATTTTTGATGAGCTTTCTTTGGCTTTTGGAGAAAGTGAAAACTTGTCTAAGCTTAAAGATATTGTGTATAGCAATTATTAATAGTTGAAATTTTGTGTGATAATTTGTTGATAATATTATATAAAAGCATTGCAGTTTTTGAAATTGTAGAAAAAAATAAATTAAAAAAGTTGGTGTTGTTATGAATATGGAAAAATTGAAAGAGTTTTTCAAAAAAGATACTCTTGCGCAAACTCTTGGCATTGAAATTGAGGAGGCATCTTTTGAAAAATCAATTTGCTCTATGATTGTGAGTGAAAATTTTTTGAATGCAAAAGGTGGTGTGCATGGTGGAACAATCTATTCACTTGCAGATTTTGCTTTTGCTGTATCCAGCAATTTGGGTGGCAAATTATGTGTTACTTTGGATGCAAATGTAACTTATTTTAGACCTGCAAAGGATAATAAACTGGTTGCGACTGCTGTGCTTGTCAGCAGTACAAAACATACTTGCAACTATATCATAAGTGTGTGCGATGGACAAGGCAGACTTATTGCAAATGTTGTAATGAATGGCTATCGAAACGATGTTGATATAAGTTTTGATTAATTCAATTTGTTTTGCATTTTATAATTTTTTATTAATTAAATCAAATTGCTTTACAAAAAAAAATTAATTTGTTATAATACATTTGTTTGAGTCTAACTCAATCCTTACTCTCTTTGAGAGTCAATGACCATAAGGAGGTGCTATATGTCTAAGTACGAAATGCTATACATCATCAATAACGATGCAAGCGAAGAAGCTAAACAAGCTGTTATTGATAAAATGGAAAGTATTGTTACAAGCAATGGTGGCACAGTTGAAAACATTGATAAGTGGGGTACAAAAAAGTTTGCTTACACTTTGCAAGATTATTCAACTGAAGGCTATTATGTGCTTATGAACTTTGAGGCAGACGCTGCTGTTCCAGCTTTGCTTAACAGACAAGTTCAAATCATGGACAATGCTAAAAGATGTATGATTATTAAAAAGTAATCATTTTAAAGCTGCCAAGGTGCAGTACAAAAGAAAGCTTGCATTTGTTGTTTAAAAATCAAACTATAAAATGGTTGAAGTTATGCAAGCACAATAAGGAGTAATTATGAATAAAATTCAAATCATTGGTAGATTGACTGCTGACCCAGAGCTTAGAAGCACTGGAAGTGGTGTGCAAGTATGTTCTTTTACAGTTGCTGTAAATCGCAGATTTAACAGGGATGAGACAGATTTCTTCCCAGTTACAGTTTGGCGTGATGCTGCTGTAAACTGCAATAAATTTCTTGCAAAAGGAAGCCAAGTAGGAGTATGTGGTTCACTTCAAATCAGAAGATATGACGACAAAGATGGTATCAAACGCACTGCTGTTGATTTGCAAGCAGATGAAGTTGAGTTTTTGTCAGCAAGAAATGAAGCTACTGCAACTCAAGGCAAGACAAACAGCAATAGCCCTGTTGACGAGTTGGAACCTGTTGACGACGGCGATATGCCATTTTAATTTGTCTTACCACAAATCATTTTAAAGGAGAATAATCATGGAAGATAAGAATGTAAAGCGTCCTGTTAAAAAAATGCCAAGGAAAAAAGTTTGCATTTTCTGCGTTGAAAAAGTTGATGAGCTTGACTATAAAGATGTAGCAAAGCTAAGAAAATTCATTACAGAAAAGGGCAAAATCCTTCCTAGAAGAATGAGCGGAGTTTGTGCAAAACATCAAAGAATGGTTGCTACAGCTGTAAAAAGAGCTAGAACTATGGCATTGATTCCATACAGAGCTGACTAATTAAAAAACAAAAAACACCTTGCAACAGCAAGGTTTTTTTATGTCTGATTGAAAGATTAAGAGATATCAAAAAGTCGATTTATAAAAATATCCCACCGAAAATCGTGGGATATTTTGATTTTTTTGTTTAAATTGTTGGTGGTAATGGTTGGTTAAGTATTATTTTTGTTGGAAAAAAATCAGCTATCGTAATCGTAAGGAATTTTATTCAATTTTTCGCCAAACAAGTTAATGATAAAACCATCCTCCACTTTGCAAAACCATTTAGGATTTTGTTTTGGTAAATTTTCTAACAAATATTCATCAGTACAGTTACTTTCTTCAACAACTTCCAAATCTTTTATATCTATAACGCATAAAATATCTGGTTTGATTGAGTACATTGTTTCTTCAGTAAATGGTGTAGGGTCAGTAAAAATCACATGAAATGTTCTACCTCTAATTTCTGCATCAATTATAGTCCCAATCATTCCCTTAAAAACTTCACATTTTTCATATTTTTCTTTTGATACTAAAACTTTAACTTTATCAAATAACTTCATTTAACCACCATCCTGCTATTAATGTATTATTTTTTAACTTTCCATTTGAAAAAACCATCCAACCTAATCTAACAATATATGTTCTTCCAGTCTTATCGCCACTGCCATTTATTTCTGTTTTAACACTTATTGCAACGACATGGGGGACGACGCGTAAAGCAAACAATTGATAATTATTTGTAGCCAAAGTCTCAAAGTAGCTAAGCTACGAGGAGGAGTGTCCAAAGCGAAGCATAAGCCCTTGGGTGAGTGAGAATCCATTAAAAAAATAGTCCCACAATGCAGTGGGACTGGTGAAGTACCGTCTCCCTTGGTCGAACTAAATTGTTAATATGAGCAATCATTTAATATTGCCCACAAGAATATATTTTGGTTATAAGTTATAATTTGCAACCAATATGGCTTTTAATAATTTTATTTAAAATTATTTCCAAACCTTATGGATTTAAATTCCTCAACTTGCTCCGCTGAGCATATTTTCTCTATGTATTCCAGTGCAACAGCTGAAGGTATGATAAACCAAGTTGGTCTACACCTGCTTGTCGGATAACCACGAGAACCATCTTTGCCATTCCACCTTATCCCTGCACGGTATTCGTCACCATCCCATTTAAAAGTAGCAATGCTAAAATGCTCCTCTTCTACCCACACCCTAAGAGTGCTTGCATCCAACCTTCTTTTGGGAGAAATAACTTCGTTTGGATTTACACCAGTATTATTGTTCATTTTCTACCTCCTTTTAAAATGATAATATTCTTTGTTATTTATTATAACATTTTCTTTTTTTTCACATACCACATCAAAATAACTATTTGTTATTTCAATATCTGCTGGTATGTAAATATCATCTGCATAGTCAAACAAGCAATGCTCCACATATGTGCTATTGACTATTTTTTCAGATTCAACATATATAGTTTTCAAGTTTTTGCAATTCTCGAATGCACAGCTAATAATGTACATTACACTATTTGGTATTACGACACTTTTAAGACTTATACAATCTCTGAATGCTCCTCCATCAATGGATGTTACACTATTTGGTATTGTGATACTAGTAAGACTAGTGCAATTCTCGAATGCATAACTGCCAATTGTTGTTACACTATTTGGTATTGCGACACTTTTAAGACTTGTACAATCGTCGAATGCTTGACTGCCAATTTTTGTTAAACTATTTGATAATGTGATATCAGCAAGACTAGTGCAACCGTTGAATGTCCAGTCTCCAATATCTGTAACACTATTTGGTATTTTTATACTTACAAGACTAGTGCAGCCGCTGAATGCTCCTCCACCAATTTTTGTAATAGTATCTGGTAATATTACATTGCAAATGCTTTTGTTTCCATTAAAAGAACTACCATTTATGATTTTCACAGGAAGATCTTTGTATAAAGCGGGGATTTCTACAACCCTTGCATTTCCTGTATACTTTACAAGTTCATAACCATTTAGCGTAGGAATATATCTAAATTCAAAGGCGTTTTCGATATTTTCATAAACAGCCGTTAATTCATAGTTTTTCAAGTCTTCTTCAACCTTTTCCAAAATACACAGAAGAGTGATAAAGATCTAATTTGTCACAATCATCCCCGATTACTTTATATTCAACACTTGCACTTTCATGTGATTTGCCGTCTTCAATAGTAAAATGATTTTCATCAATAGTGATAGTCTTACCATCCCCATCTATGTAAGTGCCGTAATAAGGTCGCAACTCGTTTTTGCCGCAAGCAGTTAATGCAAAAGCTACTAGCAAAATCAAGAGAATGCCCATAATCAATTTGACATGTTTTTTCAAAATAAATACCTCCAAAAATAAAAAAAGTGTCGCCCTCAACGAGAGACGACACAATGCTAAGCCGAACCCCTTGTTGAAGTGCGACCTTACAACTACCACTATATTTGTGTTTTGCGTGGGTTCTCAGCAAATATCCAAAAATGCAAACGTAAAACACCCCTAATATATAGTGGCATAATAAATATTATTAAGTTATAAGGTCGCATTGTTATTGTAACACTTTTATGCCAAACTGTCAATAAGTTATGTTATATTAAATATTTGCGTTTTGTATGTATCATACTGCGAGATATGGTAAAAACTTTAACCTCTATGTCACAACACAGAAATTTATACACACAGAAAAATGAAGAATATTTAATAAAAAAATAAGCACTCCAAGATTTTTCTTAGAATGCCTTTAACAAATTTTAATCAACTTTCAAAATGTTTTATTATACCAAAGTAATCATTTGCATAAAATAATACGAACCTTTGTTTTTCAAAAAAGTTCGTATCATAGGAATATGGTGAAGCGGATTATTGCAAATAAGAACATAACAATAGTCAAGGTGAACAACACAGAATTGTTTTGCCAAGTGGAATTGCCACTGTCGGACTATCCGCTTTACGGTAAGCAAATAGTCGCAAGTTAATCTTGCGGCTTGTCGGTTTTGTTTTCGGTGCTAATGGCTGTCATCGTCTCGCGGTAAACGAGCCTTGACAGCCTTTTTGCTTGTTCTTTATCGGGTGGTAATTCCG
>CAJUEA010000041.1 GCA_910584975.1 uncultured Christensenella sp. | reverse complement strand
TTATGCTTATGAGCAATTGCAATCAGTTGGTGAAGAAAGTGACATTGAAGTTCTTCATAATGAGTTGGTAAGATTGACATCAGTTGAAGAAAGCGACAGACACAATGATTATATGATTGCATGTTGTGCACTTTCTCTTGGTAAAAATGCTGTTAAGTACGAAAAGCCTGAAGAAATTGAACTTATCCGTTCAGTTTATGAAAACTATGGTGCAAAAGACGATTACGGCTACATTTTTGAAAAATTCATTTGATAACAAACAACACAAAAAGCTATGCTTATACGGCATAGCTTTTTTATTCTTCAAACTGCTTTAATTACTTCTCTGCCATAACTTGATAGCACACCATAATCTCCAACAAATTGTTTGCACACAACAAAATACAGCTATAATTCAATGAAATAAAGTCAATTATTACACATACATTAATTGACTTTTTTTTTCCTATTTGTTATAATTTTATCGATAAAATTTTTTGCGATTATATTTATTTAAATACATAAATAAAATGCAATGTTATATAATTTAATTTTCAAAAAGTATTTGATTTTATCAAACAAAATATTTTTTATGAGGCATTGTTTATGAAAAAAAATGAACAATCAAAAACACCATTAAAACAAAGATTTGCAAGAAAATGCAAGTCCCTTTTGGTTTTGTTTTGGTCGATGTTCAAAATTGGCTTGTTTACTTTTGGTGGTGGCTATGCAATGATACATTTGCTTGAAAATGAATTTGTTGCCAAAAAAAAATGGCTTACAAATGACGAGTTTTTTGATTTAATTACCATTGCAGAATCAACACCGGGACCTGTTGCAATCAACTCCTCCACTTACATTGGCTACAAAACAGAGGGATTTATCGGTTCACTTGTTGCAACAACTGCAATGTGCATTCCATCATTTGTAATTATTTTTGTAATTTCATTATTCTTTAATGCATTTTTGTCAAATAAATATATCGCAGCTGCTTTTAAAGGCATACAAGTTTGTGCTGTATTTTTAATTTTGTGCGCAGGCATTAAAATGGCAAAAAAAATAAAGTTCAATTTGTTTAACATAATTTTATTTGTCGCCACTTTTGCAGCAATGATTTTAGTCAGCATCTTTAATGCAAAATTTTCTTCTATTTTTTACATTTTGATTAGTGGTGGTATTGGTTTGTTCATATATTCTATAGGATATTTCAAAAATAAACTTAAGGCAAAAGCACAAGTGGCAGACGGCATTGACACTGCCCCAACCATTGAGAATAATCAAGATAACACTACTTTGGACGCTGAAAATATTGAAAGCAGCGAAAACAGCAATACAAACGAAAACACTGAACTTGAAGAAATCATCATTGAAAACAATACAAGTGCTGACAGCGTTGCAAACAATGACATAATCGAAAATGATACTGCAACAAATGATTTCATTTCAGACGACAATTTGAAACAAAACAATGCCAACGATGCAATAATTGATAACAATTTTGATTCAGAAGGAGGTGCAAAATGATTTATTTGCAATTATTTTTAAACTTCCTTAAAATTGGTGTTGTGTCATTTGGTGGTGGATATGGAATGATTCCACTTATACAAGAAACAGTAATTTCACACGGATGGCTTACTCAAGAAGAAATTCTTAACTTTATTGCAGTGTCAGAATCAACACCGGGACCAATTGCAATCAATATGGCAACTTTCATTGGTTCTTCTCAAGGTGGAATTCTTGGTTCTTTTATTGCAACGCTAGGAATAGTAATCCCCTCTTTTGTGATTATCTTGTTGATTGCAACACTTGCCAAAAACTTAATGAAATTTGCAGGCGTAAAAGCCACATTAAACGGCATTCGTCCAACAATTGTAGGTATGATTTTTGCCACATTTGTCACAATGTTTATCAGCACGATTTTTAGCATTAAAACAGTGGAAAGCACATTTGCCTTTGACTGGAAAGGACTTGTAATCTTTGCTGTTGTTGCAATAATTGCCTTAGCATTCAAATTATGGCGTAAAAAATCAATTTCTCCAATACTTTTAATTGTATTTTCTGGAGGACTCGGATTGTTGATGTATAGTGGTTTATTTTAATTATTGGCGCTTAAACAATAATAATATTTATATTTTTTGTCAACAATAAGCCGTAAAATCATAAAAATATTTGCTTTTTCTACAAAAATTGCACTTATTTTTGACATCGATATTGATTTTTGAGTAAATATGTGTTATTATTTATTTAGGTAAAACTTATTTGGAGCATAAAATGAAAAAAAATCTATTTGCAATAGAGATTGCAATATCACTAATATTGTTTGCAATGTTACTTGCAGGCATTTTCCTACAAGAATTTGTTGTCACTTGGCTTTCAGTTGGTTTGCTTGTGCTTGGTGGTCTTGCTATTGTTATTTGCAAAATTATTAACCTTGCAAAATCTGAACAGCAAGAAAATCAAGTAGAAAATTCCGAACAACAAATTGAACAAAGAAGAAACATTTTTTCAAACAGCAAAAAAGCTTGGCATTTTTCAACAAATGGTGAAAAAATCAAAAGCCTACTATTTGTTTTCACAATTATGGTTTGTTGCATAGCCTTTATCGTTTTGTGCAGTTATGGATATATTTATACTGGATTGATTGTTTTAGGAGTAGGTGCTGCTGTTATTGTTATCGCACTTGTTTTAATGGCACTTATTGACAGATATCTTTATAAAATGGATAATGAACAAACAAAAATATGTGATGACAATAATCGTGAAAACTCCACTCCAACACAAGAAAACATTGTTGAAGAAATTAATTCAATAGAAAATGAACCAAACGATACTCAATTAAATGATATTGAGACAAACAACACTGAAACAGAAAATATCGAACAATAAATTTTAAAAAAATAAAAGAAAAAAAGTTATGACTTCGGTCATAACTTTTTTTTGTTTGATAATTATTTTTAAGCAATTCCTAAAGATTTTATAAGTTTATTAAATTCTGGATTTGCGAGAATTTTTTCAATCTCCTCATCATCAGTTGAAAAGTCTTCTTCCAAAGATTTGCCACCCATTCTGGCAAGTTCTTTACTGTACTGTTCCTCTGCATCTGTCAAATTCTCCACAGTGTTCAAGGATATTCCATTGCTGATACGCTTTATCAATTCTCCTTCCAATGCAGATAAAATACCAATAACTTCACCTTTAATGCTTTTAAAGCCCACAGTGGTTTTACATTTTTCTGCATATTGCACCCATTTGTCACGCCATATTCTCAAACGCTCCAATTCAATGTTATAACTTTTTTTTATAAGACTTTCCATTTCTTGAGCCTTTTCAATGGCAGTTATTAAAGCTTTGTTAACATTATCCTCACGCAACTTATATTCGTCAATCTGCTTATTTAAATTGTTATTCATATGTAGCAGCTCAGAAATCCTCATATTTTTTTCTGCAACCACTTGTTTATAACTATCAATTTCTTTTGTTATATATCTGTCAACTTGTTCTGTATTATAACCTTTTTTTGCGATATCAAAATTATACATAACTCACCTCAAAAATATAATATCACAAATATTACAAGCAAAAAAGATTTTTTTGTCGAAATAAATTTTTTATTGTCAAAATCAATTTAATCCCGATTTTCAGCGTGTTTTTCATCAAACAAAGCAATTTGGAGAAAAAAATCAACCACCAAAAAATCATTCAGTGGTTGATATAAGTTTTTAATAAATATAACTATTATAAAAAACTATTAGTACTAAATTACATCATATATTTTTTGAACTTCTTTGTTCCTGCTTTCAACTCATTTGCCTTTTCTTCATAACCTGGTCTGCCAAGCAAAGCATAAGTTGCATTTTTACCTTCCTCAACACCTGGTTGATTGAATGGATCAATATTAAGCATAAATCCACAATAAGCAGTTTTCAACTCAAAGAACATCATAAGTTCACCCAAAGTAAATTCATTTACAACAGGCAAATAGATTGTGTGATTTAGCTTTCCTGCTTTTGTCACAGCATACTCAGTAGCTTTGCGTTCAGCTGTAATCAACTCATTCATAGTGTGTCCACAAAGGAAATTAACATTTGGGAAATCTTCACAACCTGCTGGGATAACAACCTTTTTGCGATATTTGTCAACTGCAACAAAAGTGATAACTTTGTCAAAAGGACCTTCTGTGTACAATTGAATTTGGCTGTGCTGGTCAGTTACACCAAGAGCTTTGACAGGAGTTTGTCCTACATTGCAAGGAGTTCCATCCATATATTTGTTTTTACCCAAGCTTTCGCCCCAAAGTTGGCAATACCAGTCAGCAATAAACTTTAAGCTATCAGCATATGGCAACATAACAGAAATATTGTGGCCTTTGTTTATAGCGATATATTGCAAAGTTGCAGCAGTCAAAGCCATATTGTTTGCATTTTCTGCGTTCACGCAATTTTCATACATAAATTTAGCACCTTCAAGCATTTGTTTGATATCAATGCCAAGCACAGCAGCTGGCAACAAACCAACTGGGCAAAGCTCACTGAATCTGCCACCTACTCCATCTGGGATATAAAAAGTTTTGTAACCTTCGGCTTTTGCAATTTTGATAAGATTTCCACTGTTTGCAGATGTTGTTGTGATGATATGCTCTTGAGGGTTCAAACCTGCTTTTTCCAAAGCATCTTTGATAACAAGATATTGAGTCATTGTTTCACTTGTTGAACCACTTTTTGTGATAACATTAAAACAAGTATCTTTTAGTTTGATTGTAGTAAGCAATGCATTCATTCTTTCTGGGTCAACATTGTCCTCCACATAAAATTTTGGAGCATTTTTTCTGCGTCCTTGATTTACTTCGTTGTGGTGCAAATGGCAAAGAGCTTGGAAAACTGAAATTGGACCAAGTGCAGAGCCACCAATACCAAGAACAACAAAATTTTTAAATTTATTGCGCACTTCTTCAGCTGTTTTAACAATGTCTTCAACAACTTGATCTTGCTCGTAATGAAGCCTTGTCCACCCCATAAAGCCAGTTCCTTGTTTTTCGTTAAAATAATTTACTGCAAAATAAACTCTGTCCTTAACAGCATCAAAATCAGCTTTTGTAAAGCCTCTTTCACCGATGACATCAGCCATCATATTGTTGTAATCTAATCTGATTTTATTTTTATCCATATATTCCTCCAATGGTTAAAATTATAGTTTTTATTATTTATTATCAAATTTTAGTATGTCAACTGCTCTTTTTTACAAAAATCTAACATTACATAAGTTAAATATTGTAAAAATAAATAAAGCCGTTAAATAATTTTTTTAATTTTTATATAAATTTAATGTTTTGCTCTTTCATAGCAATCAAGCAAAAAATCATAAGAATCTTTTAGTTGCTCATATGTTTGATAGCCTTGTGGGTAAACTTCCATAATGCAAGCTCCATTAAAACCATTATCCAAAAGCCTTTTAAACAATTGCATAAAGTCAAACTTTCCTTTGCCGGGGATAAACAAACGCCTTTCTTCATCATAGTCGCACAAATGAACAGTTGTCAAGTCTTTTCCAATAACATTCAAAAAGTCTTTATAATCCCCACCTGCTTGCATAATTTGCTTAATATCAAGCGTTGCCTTCAAATTTGGACATCTCTTTTTTAAATTTTCAAAATAGGATGGTTCACTAAAATATGCCCAATGCACAGTTTCATAACTCAATGCAATGCCATAACTTCCTGCGATCTCAATAAGATTGTTTACTATTCCACCAAGCCTATCATAATCAAAATTATAATTGATTTTTTTAAGCCTTGTTGCACCATGAAAAGTGTAACATTTGGCGCCCAATCTTTGACCAGTTGCAAGCACCTTTTTAAAAATACTCATTGAATCACTTGCCGCTCTTGGGTTAAGACTGAAAAGTTCGGGTTCATATTGATTTGTCAAAGTATGAACAGAATAAACATCAACGCTTTTATTATGTACAATTTTGTCAGCAAGTTCCCCTTCATATTCAGAAAAACTTGACAAAAACACCTCACAAACTTCCGAATTAAAGCTTTTTAGATAATCAAAAGTATCCTCTGTTGCAACTTTTGTAAAAAATGAGGCAGTTGAAATTCCTATTTGCATACTCTCTCCGTTATAAACAAAATTAGCAAGTGGTTATTTAAAAGAATTTGTAAAAATTTTTAAATTATAAACAAATATTGCTTAAAATCACTTTAATCTTATATATGCACTGCCAATGACATTTGACTCTGCTTTGTCAATAAGTTGAATGCATTTATTTGCTGCATAAAAACTTGAAAAGAATTTGCTTACAAGCAAATAATAATTTGTATTTTTTGGCACTGCAAGATAATGTGACATCTTTTTTGGTGATGGAACACTCAAAATAACAAAATCATAATCAGCATATTTTTCTTTTAATTGCTCGTTTGTCATTTCACTGATAAAATCTGTTGAAACTGGCAACAAAACATCAATATCTGAGTAATTAATAATAATATCATTGTCATTTTGTTTGTCAAGCAAAGTGTTTAGAGCATTGCTTTGAGGATTAAGATTGATGACCAAAGCTTTTTTGCTGTGTTTTTGCAAATTGCATGCAAGATTTAAAGAAACAATATCAACAAGTGCAAATTTGTTTGTATCACAAGTGATTGCAATAATGTTAGTTCCATTTTCACTTCTGCTTAAAACTTGCATTGCAAAGTTATCATAATTTGAGGAAATGCTTTCATTTTCTGTACACAATAAGTTTTTGTTAATAATATATTGCTTTTCCATTTTACTTTTCCTCCTCTTTTTTGTGATTTTTGAAGTATGGTATATCAATGGTAGATATCATATCTGTTTGCACCATTGTAATTGCTTTTTGCTTGTTTGTAATAAATGCAAATACAAACTCATACAAAATAACAATCACAACATAAATTACAAAGCTCAAAATAAACAATTTTGCGATGCTCAATGATTTATTTCCTGCCTCATTTGGAACATTGCTTGTTGTAGCTGAAGTTGGAAGGCTTGCTGCTTTGTCAATTTTAAATGTGCAGCCAGCTTGCAAATTTCCCAAAATATTATCTGTATCTTCTTTGTCCAAAGTTATATACATTGAATTGATTATTACTTCATTTACTGCTTGAGCGATTTTTGCATTTTTATTTGCAAAATTCACAACAAATACAGGAAGATTTTCTTTTACAGAAACTGACATATTTGATTTGATATCACTTATTGTCAACGCATTTACAATTGTTTTTTCTTCAGTTGTCAATGCTTGCAACTTGTTTTCAGCAGTTGTATCTTCAAGGGCAACTTTTAGCTCATCAAATACAAATTTTGAAAAATGGTCATTGCTTGCACGACCTGCAACAAATTTCAATTGTGTTGTGAAATCAGTGCTTGTGAATTCTTGATTGAAATCCGGAGGGGTAACAGCCAATTCACCAGAGCTTACATAAATGCCCATAATTGGAGATGCTCCATCATTTGATCTATGAACCAAATAATTAACACCAAATGCAACAACAAAAATTATTGCAAAAAGATAAATTTTCAGTAAAAAGGATTTTAAAACATCAGATAATTTAACCATACTACTCCTTTGTGAATCAAAATTATTTTTGATTTAAACTAACAATTTTGTTAACTATTCAATTATAATATATTTTTATAATAAAATCAAGTTATTTTGTAAATTTATTTATATAATAAATACATTGTAACATATTACATACAAAATTATTCTTGCTATCTCAAAAAAATATTTCCTCTAACCATATGACCACAAAATTATTTTCTATTTATCATTTGCTATATAAAGTTTAGGTAATGCTAAAATAAAAAACAAATTAATAGAATTATTGAAAATTATTAAACAACATTTTGAATGCAAATAGTGATTTTATAATTTAAAATTTTTTCTTTTAAGTATGAAAATTGATATTACGGCAATAATACCACTGCAAAATATTGTAGAATAAAATCAGCCATTTACATATCATATATTGGTGGCAAAGGAGTTATCCATGATAAAACGAGGGGAAATTTATTACGCAGACCTAAGCCCTGTGGTAGGAAGTGAACAAGGAGGCGTTCGTCCTATACTTATTGTGCAAAATGACATTGGAAACAAATACAGTCCTACCGTAATAGTCGCTGCAATCACCAGTCAAATAAACAAAGCAAAGCTACCAACTCACATCGAACTTAAAAGAGGTGATTTCGGACTGCAAAAAGATTCCGTAATTCTGCTTGAACAATTACGAACTTTGGATAAAAAACGACTTAAAGAAAAGGTGGGAGAAATCGAAGATTTTAATGTCATCAAAAAGGTCAATGATGCCTTATTGGTCAGCTTAGGATTTTTTGAATAAATAAAGATTTTGGCAAGTTTTTTGCCAAAATCTTTTTGTTTGCTATTTTACATAAATTATATACTTAATATAAAATTATTCTAAAAAGTGCATTATTTCATAATTAATTTGCAAAAATCATTCTATTTTAAGCTTGTTTACATAATATACTCAAATTTTATCCTTTAAAATACTACTCAAAGTGTTTCCCACGCTTGTTGCAATATCCACTGGCAACATACTGTAAACAGATGATTTGTCAGCGACAATTTCGGCAGTTTTTCCTGCAATATAACAGCCTGCAACAGCTGCTTCAAATGCAGGTATTTTTTGTGCCAAAAGTGACCCAATAATTCCAGACAAAACATCTCCTGAACCACCCTTTGCTTGTCCACTACATCCACTTGTGTTAAGATAAGTTTGCTCGCCATTTGTAATAATGGAAGTTGCACTCTTTAGCACAACAATCATATTGTTATCTTTTGCAAATTGCTCAGCAATTTCAATTGGATTAGACAAAATTTCTTGCACACTTAAACCTGTTAGTCTTGAAAACTCCATTGGATGAGGGGTTAAAACACAACCTTTCAGCTTTTTTAGGCTATCCTTGTTTTTTGCGAGATAATTAATTGCGTCTGCATCAATGATTTTTTCGCATTGAACTCTAAAAACTTTTTCACAAAGCTTTGGATTGTCACCAATCCCCATACCAAATGCTATGCTGTCAAGCTTGTGGTTGTCCAAATCTTTGTGGCTAAAAATGCAAGAGTGAGTAACCTCTCCCCACATATAAGGCAACATTTTTTGAGGAACAAACAAATAGCAATAGCCACACCCTACTCGCATTGCACTCTCCCCTAAAATCGATGTGCTAGATGCAAAAGCAAGTTTTCCTGCCCCGACAAAATTTTCAGAACACGCAACAATTCCACATCTTCCGTAGTCCCCTTTATGCGAATTATTTAATTTTATTGAAAAACAATTTT
Source organism: uncultured Christensenella sp. (assembly GCA_910584975.1). Lineage (GTDB taxonomy): Bacteria > Bacillota > Clostridia > Christensenellales > UBA3700 > MGBC100798. The sequence goes on along the minus strand of CAJUEA010000041.1, from coordinate 279 downwards.
TAACAAATTTACTATCTACGATAAAATATTTTTTTCCAAAAATCTCAATTCCTATATCGCAAATTTCAAGCTTTCCACAAACATCTTTGCCGTCAGCTAAAAAGTGCCCCGTTTTGTAGCTTTGCACTGCTATTGTTCTGTTTGCAATCACTGAAACAGGCGATTTCTTGCCATTATCACTATTAAGCCCACTTGGAATATCACAACTGACAATATACTTGCCTCCAATATGGGGAGAATATAATATGCAACCTCTTGTAGATGGCTTAGAGCATAATA
>CAJUEA010000040.1 GCA_910584975.1 uncultured Christensenella sp. | reverse complement strand
TACAATTGGTTATACGCTGTTGGGAAGACCTATCAAATGTGTGGTTAAAGGCAATCTGAATGGACCTTGTGTGCTAGTGCAAGCAAGTATGCACGCTCGAGAATACATTACAACACCACTTGTAATTGAAATGATGAAAAATTACAATGGCAATGTTGGTGTATGGTGTGTTCCTATGGTTAATGTGGATGGCGTTTTGCTTTGTCAGTACGGATTGAGGAGCGTGCCTGACAAAAAATTGCAAGATTTTTTGCTTGATGTAAATGGTGGTAACACCGACTTCAGCTTGTGGAAAGCAAATGCTAGGGCAGTTGACCTTAATGTAAACTATAACGCAAAGTGGGGAGAAGGCAGACAAAATGTTACTTATCCTGCACCGAGTGACTATATTGGGGAGTTTCCTGTTTCAGAACCTGAAAATATTGCATTAAGAGATTTTACAAACAAATTGCAACCAAGCGTAACTCTGAGTTATCACACAAAAGGAGAGGTAATTTATTGGGGCTTTGAGTGCATAAAACCATATTTTGATTACGCTCAAAGAATAGGAAATGTAACAGGTTATCCAATTTTTGAAAGCACGGATAGTGCAGGTGGATATAAAGATTGGTATACTGCTACAACTTTCAAGTTGGGATTAACTTTGGAAGTTGTTAATGCTGATGTGCCTTATCCGATTGATTTGTCCGTGTTGCCAGAAGTTTTCAGACAAAATCAAAATGTTTTGCAAACAGCTGCAGTCATCGCTGAAGAAATAGAGCGTACTGAATAAGTTGATTTAACTTAACATTCAAGTTTTTTTCTATATCACAAACAATATGTGATTGTTATATGGAATAAGCAAAATGTTTTAAATACAACAAAATTTGCTTTTTTTAGTGCTTATTAATTAGTTTTTTTACAATTTACATTTAATTTTGAATTAAAAATACCAAGCAAAAGAGGAGATTATGCAGGATAAAGATTATATGCAATTAGCTTTGAGACAAGCAAAATTGGCACAAACTTTTGACGAAGTGCCGATTGGTGCTGTAATTGTAAAAAATGGTGAGGTTATTGCATATGGTGAAAATCGCAAAGAAAGAGAAAATTGTGCAGTCTATCACGCAGAAATTATTGCAATCACAGAGGCATGCAAAAAACTGAATAATTGGTATCTTGATGACTGCACATTATATGTTACTCTTGAGCCGTGTCCAATGTGCTGTGGCGCAATTTTAAACAGTCGCATTGATAGGGTTGTTTTTGGTGCTACTGACCCCAAAAGTGGTGGAGTTACAAGTCTTTACAATTTGCTTGATGACAAAAAATACAATCATTACTGCAAGGTTGAAGGTGGCGTTTTGCAAGAAGAATGTGCTGCAATATTATCGCAGTTTTTCAAAAAAAAGCGTGAGCAGAAAAAAGCCGAAAAAAAAGTTTGATATAGGAGTACAATATGCTTATTGTTGGGTTAGGAAATCCGGATAAAAAATATGATGGCACATATCACAATGTCGGATTTATGGTTATTGACAAATTGCTTGAAAAATTAGGAATAAATTTGAAGGAAGAGGCTTGTCGTGCAAAGTTTGCAAGTTTTTATAAAAATGGCGAAAAAGTTATTATTGCAAAACCTATGACATATATGAATTTGTCAGGAGAGGCAGTGATTGCGTTAAGCAGTAGATTTAAAATTCCTGCAAATGAAATTATCGTTGTTTATGACGATATTGATTTGCCAGTTGGCGAAATTAGAATTCGCAAAAGTGGTTCGGCAGGCACTCACAATGGTATGCGAAACATTGTCAGCAAATTGGGTGGCACAGATTTTCCACGCATAAGGGTTGGGATTGGAAAACCTCAACCACCAATGCAGCTTGTGGACTATGTACTTAGTCACATTAAAGGCGAAAATAAAATGAAACTGGACAAGTCTTTTGAAAAGATTGCTGACCTTCTTGCAGATTTTATGGGGCATAAAGATTTGGACAAAATGATGAGAGATAGCAAATAAAAGATAGTAAGTAATTTTATAGTTTAGGCATTTAGACTTTGCTAAAAATGCAAATTGGTTAAGTTGTGTTTTAATTTGCAGACATAACGCAAAAGGCTTGAAAAATTAAGTTTGTATTTTTAGAGATTTTGCAATAATATCGATTTTTGACGGATTATTTGCAAAAATTTTGTTTTTTTGCAATTTTTTTGAGCATATTGCAAAATAGGAAGACAATATCTGATTATTTTTGTTATCTATAGATTATATAAGCTTTTACACAAGGAGATAGATTGTTGGACGAGAGTTTGGTAAACACTTTAGACCTTAGGGAATTAGGTGGAGTTTTGCAAAACATAAGAGCAAAGGTGCGTTCAGGAGTTAACACAGCTGTGTTCACTTCTAATATTGCTGAGCGTATTCACATTGCATGGGGACTGGATGCCCCCATATTGTTTGTTGTGTCTGACAGAGTTAAAGCAAGAGAATTTGCACAAGAGTTTGAACAATATGAAGATGAGGTTAGTTTGCTTGTTGAGCGTGACGATATGCTTATGTATAGGAAACTTGCTGTGGGAGTTGACATAACCTCAAGACTCCGTGCACTTTATGATTTTATCACAGGAAAAAGTAGGATAATGGTTGCAACAAGCGAGGCATTAATGCAATATTTTCCAACTTTGGAAAACATTAAAAAATCACTTTTGCAGTTGGAAGTTGATGGAGAAATTGCACCTCAAAAAGTGCTTAAACGCCTTGTTGAAATGGGATATATCCGTGTGGATAGTGTTATGGAGAAAGGCGATTTCAGTATGGTGGGAGATATTTTGAGCGTTTTTCCTGATAATATTGAATATCCTGTTAGAATTTCTTTTTTTGATGAGCAAATTGAAAGCATAAAGCAATTTGATTTGGAAAGTATGAAATCCACAAACAACTTGGATAGTTTGGAAATTTTTTCAAGAATAGACTCTACTTTCAGCAATATTGATTTGCAACAAGTTTTGAGCAAAGCAAAAAAGAGTGTTAAAAGCTATTTGGATGCCTCCAAAACACGCGCCAAGGAAATTATTGGCGAGCTTGAAGGAAAAATTGAAGTCAACAATTTAAAAAATCTTAATTGGTTGTTGCCTTTTTGTTCAAATTTGAGTGGTATTGAGGAAATTTTGCCTCAAAATACTATTGTAGTTTTTGACGACCCAAAAAATATTTTTGACCACGCAAAATTGTATTATAATGACTTTATTACGCGTGGAAAAAATTTGATGGAACAAGGCGAAACAACTGCCGAACATCTTAAGGCAATGCGCAAAACAGATATTTTTGGCGAGCTAGCAAACAAATTTTATACTTTGGGTTTTGCTAATATCACAAGTTCCAATCCAATTTTTGAACCACGGGAGATTTTTAAGCTTACAAATCCACCAATAAGAAGTTATTATGCAAACTACAACAGCTTGAGCACTGATTTAAAGGCATTTAACATAAATGGCTTTAGGGTTGTTTTGTGTGCAGGAGATGAGCACACTGCAAGAAGCTTTGTAAGTTCACTTAAAGATAGCAATGTTTTTACAAGATATATGACAACTATCCCACAAAATTTCACAGGAATAATTGTCACTCCATTTGGGATAAAAAGAGGCTTTAACTATTCTGCAAGCAAGTTTGTTTTGATTGGTTTGAATGAGCTTTTAAGAAAAAAAGAAGTCAATCTTGCAAAAAAAAGACACAAAACAAATGTGTTTACTATGCCAAAAGTGGGGGACTATGTTGTTCACGAAGTTCATGGTATCGGTTTGTGCAGTGGGGTGGAACAAATTGAGGCTTTTGGCGTAAAGCAAGATTTTGTTGTCATCAATTATGCTGAAGGAGATAAGTTGTATATTCCAGCAAATCAAATGGATATGTTGGAAAGATTTAGTGGCAGTGATATAACTCCAAAATTGAATAGGCTTGGTGGCAAAGAGTTCCAAAAAATGAAAGAACGCGTTAAAAGTTCTGTCAGAGAAATGGCGTTTGATTTGTTGGAACTTTATCGTGCAAGAATGAATGCAAAAGGGTATGTTTATCCACCTGATACTTATTGGCAAAAAGAATTTGAGGATTCTTTTGAATATACGGAAACAGATGACCAATTAAAAGCTATAGCAGACATCAAATCGGATATGGAGCGAGGCATTGTCATGGACAGGCTTATTTGTGGTGATGTGGGATATGGCAAAACAGAGGTTGCTTTGCGTGCTGCTTTCAAAACTGTTATGGAAGGCAAACAAGTGGCAATTTTGGCACCAACTACAATACTTGCAAGGCAACATTACAACACGGCACTTGCAAGATTTAACGAAAGCAAACTTAAATGCGTGTTGATGTCAAGATTTCAGTCTAAAGAGGAAATCAAACGCAATCTTGCAAAAATTGAGTCAGGCGAGGCGAGCGTTATTGTTGCCACTCACAGATTGCTGTCAAACGATGTGAAATTTAAAGATTTGGGGCTTTTGGTGCTTGATGAGGAGCAAAGATTTGGTGTTGAGCATAAGGAAAAAATCAAAACATTAAAGCACAACATAAATGTGCTTACGCTTTCTGCAACACCAATTCCAAGAACTTTGAATATGGCATTAAGTGGAATAAGGGATATTTCTGTTTTGGAAACACCACCAAAGCACAGATTGCCTGTGGAAACTTATGTGACCGAAATGACAGATGGATTGCTGATTGACACAATTAATCTTGAAATTGACAGGGATGGACAAGTTTATGTGTTGTACAACAGAGTCAATGATATTGAAAAGGTTGCAAACAAAATTATGACTTTGGTGCCAAATGCAAAAGTGGTTATCGGACACGGACAGATGTCGGATACAGAACTTGAGGACGCCATTGACAATTTTTATAACAAAAATGCAAATGTGCTTGTCTGCACAACGATTATTGAAAACGGAATTGATTTGCCAGATGCAAACACATTGATTGTTTTTGATGCAGATAGGTTGGGCTTGAGCGCACTTTATCAGTTGCGTGGCAGAGTGGGAAGGTCAAACAAACAAGCATATGCATATTTCACCACAAAGCAATCAAAAGTGCTTACAAGTGATGCCTTAAAAAGGTTGACTGCAATCACAGATTATACAGACTTTGGCAGTGGTTTTAAAATTGCAATGCGTGATTTGGAAATCAGGGGTGCCGGAAATGTTTTGGGCAAAGAGCAGCACGGACATATTGCAAAAGTTGGTTATGATATGTATTGCAAATTGCTTAAAGAGGTTGTGGAAGAAATCAGTGGTGGCGAGATTGCAACCAAATCAAATGTTGATATGAAAGTGGATATCGACACTTATCTTGACCCAGATTATATTCCAAACAATGACGAAAAAATCAAGGTGTACAAAGACATTGCAGAGCTTAAAGGCACTGACGAATTGCAAGAAATGTATGCTGATTTAAAGGATAGATACGGAGAGCCGGGCGAAGGACTTTGCAACCTTATGTATACAGCTGTAGTAAAAAATATGGCTGCAGAAATTGGTGCAGAAAAAGTTAAAATTTCAAACAGCAAATGTGCAATTCAGTTTGACAGCAGTGTTTTAAAAAATCAAAATGTTATTTTTGCAGTCAGTGATATGCAAGATGAATGCAGTTTTGTGCTAAATGAAAAACCAAGTGTTGTTTTTGAGATTAAAATGCTCAATATTAGGCAAAAATTAAATTTAATGATAAAATTTTTAAAAAAATGTAAAAATAATTAAAAAACTATTGCTATTTTAATTTTAATCTTGTATAATAAACAAGTAATATTAAAATTATAGGCAAATTCTGCCATTCTCATATTAAGGAGAGGAATAATGAAAAAAGGACTTGTTTTGGTTGTCGCCATTGTTGTGATTTTAACTTTTGTGCTTGCTGGTTGTAACCTTATTGTTACAAACGAGGAGCGTGATGGTGATCAAGTTGTGGCAACCGTTGAACATAATGGCTTAATTGGGGAAATTACTAAAAAGGAATTTTCAAATTATTTTCTTCAAAACTATCAAACATACAGCAGTTATTTCCAGTGGTCTGTTGAAGAGGCTGGGGAGTATTTTATTTCTTTGCTTGCAAGACAAAAAATGTTGACTATTCTTGCCACTGAAAAATTGACAGACGGCAAAGTTGACAAGGATAAGTTTAATGCTATTGCATCAAAAAATATCCAAAAAGGCGATACAACAAAAGGTTATGGCGTTTATTCTGCGTATCTTATGAGTTTGTTGCAACCTGATGAGCAAAAGTATGTTAAAGAGCAAACAAACAAAATGTTCATAGATGCTTATGAGGAGAAAATTCAAACTGAAATTGAAAACGACAAAATAAGAGAAGAGTCTGAAAACAAAGATAATGACAAAAATAAAGGCAAAGAGCCTCGCCCTGTAAAAAGTAAAGATGAAAGCACAGAGTTTAAGCCAGACAGCGCAGTTACACTTGACGATGTTGCAAACATTAAGAGCTTCTTTGACGATGAGAAGTATAAGCCAAACGAAAATTCAAGTCAATACGAAAAAGATGCTTACAAAGAAAGAGAAAGAGCTTTGTCTGAAAACTACATCACTTATGAATATTATCTTGCAAAACAAATTGAAACAAGAATTACAACAAAATATGAAGAGCTTGACGAGTTCAAAGACACTTCAGATATCAAAATAAAAGTTGAAAATCTTTATGCTACAACTTTGGCAGAGCAAGAAAAATCTTACAAAACAGCAAGCAACTATAAAAGTGCTATTGAGGGCAGCTCTCCAGTGATTTATCACAACGGCAGATATGTTAAAATTAAGAGTATTTTATTGCAATTCTCTGATAAACAAAAATCTGATTTGAGCTATATCAATAGTGCATTCTCAAAAGAGATAGCTTTAAAATTGCGTGAGGCACTTGTTTTTGGTAACATTGACGCATTGGATATTCCTGCAACAATTGACAAAGACAATTTGGGCTTGAAAGTTTATAAGTCAAACTTAAAGTATGACCCTAACAAGACAGCAGGTGATCCAAGCAAAGTTGATAAGAGTAAGATTGATCCAAACAAATCATTGCAAGAAATCGCAGAGGAATTCAATTATCCTTATTTGCCTGATTTAAGCTTTGACCCTGAAAAAGAGGAAAGTGACACAAACCAAAAATGGCAAACTTTTGATTTTGCGCAAGTAATTGCTGAAATCGGTGCAGAAATCAAAGAAATTGAAAATACTGCTGCAACTGGCTATGACAATGAATATCCAAATCAAAATACAAGCGATTCTGCATATCAAATTGGTAAAAAAATGTACATTGCACAGAAGAAAGCAGAGGCTTTTGAAAACTGGATTTACACAGTTAATGACGACTCTGGTATGTTTGAAGGCAAGGAGTACACTGAATCTCCAGTTGGAAACTCAAGTGATTATGTTACAGAGTTTGCAGGATTAGTAAGACAATTGCTTTTGGATAATGGCACTGCTGGTAGCATAAGCATCACAAACACTGGAACTTCTCTTGGTGGAAATTTCACTAATATCAACAAAACTCAAATTGATGTTCCTAAGTTTGAAAATAATATCGCAAAAAAAGACCAAGTTACAATTTATACAGATACAACAAACGACATTTCATTTGTTATCAATGAATTTGGTGTTCATATTGTAATGCTAACAACTGTTCCTGTTGATATGGCTTACAATGTTGAAGGCGATCAATATGAAGTTAGAGACAATGCTGACTTTGACTTGAGCTTGTTTGAAAAAGGCGAAGGATACTCATCAAATGAAATTGAGATAATCAAAAACGCAAATAAATACTATGTTTTGAAATTGAATGCATTTGTAAGCTTTGACGAGGAAACTGGTAAAGCAGTTACATTGCAAGAGACATTGGAAAAACAAGTTAGAGACACTTACAATAGCACAGTTTACAGCAATCACACTAAAAAATTGTTTGAAATGTATGGCGAAGATTTGTTTGACAAAAAGGACGATAAACAAGCAAGTGAAGGTTATGCTGACTATAAGTTTAACAAAGCAGAATTGAAAAAATCTGTGTACAATAGTGTTTTAAGTTATGTAAAAAAATATTTTAATGTAAAATAAAACAAAAAACAAAAATATGCACTTTGATAGTGCATATTTTTATGTCAAATTGCAAATTACTTGTTATATTAATTTTTTATCAAAAATAATAGTTAAACTTTTATAATATGTAAGTTTGTATTGAAAATTTTATTATAATGATATATAATATATATTAATATTAAATAAATTTATGAGGGTAGATTTATGGAGCTTTTTGAAAAAACTTTGGATAGTGATGTTAAATTTGATGGCAGAATTTTAAAGCTTAAGGTTGATAGTGTGCAACTGCCTGATGGTAGCACATCAAGCCGTGAGGTTGTTTGTCATAATGGTGGTGCTGGTATTTTGCCATTGTCAAAGGACGGAAAGGTTGCACTTGTAAAGCAGTTTAGATATCCTTATAAAGAGGTTATTTACGAAATTCCCGCAGGAAAGATTGATGCTGGGGAAACACCTTATCAAGCTGTTGAAAGAGAGCTTTTTGAAGAAGTTGGTGGAAAATCCGACAATATCATTGACCTTGGCATAATATATCCATCTCCTGGTTATACAAATGAAAAAATTTATATTTTTCTTGCACAAAACACAATCTTTGAGCAACAAAAATTGGATGAGGGAGAGTTTTTGGAAGTGGAATATTTTGACTTTGATAAGGTGCTTGAAATGATTGAACAAAATATCATAAAAGACAGCAAAACTATTATTGCAGTGCTGAAAACTCAAAAATTATTGTAGCAAAAATAAGCTAAATGAAGATTTCATTTAAGCGTAGCATATTCAATAATTGATTTGTTAAAAAGCGTGTTTAATTTATTTGTGTTTTTAGTAGGAGTGTTTATGATTTTACAAACTGATAGATTGATTTTAAGAGAGATGACACAAAATGATTATTCAGATTTGTGTGAAATATTGCAAAACGAGAAAGTCATGTATGCCTATGAACATGCTTTTTCTGATGAAGAAGTCAAGGAGTGGTTTGATAAACAACTTGCACGATATAAGAAATATGGCTTTGGATTGTGGGCAACTGTGCTAAAAGAAAACGGAAAAATGATTGGCAATATTGGGCTTACAATGCAAAAGTTTGGGAATGAACAAGTGCTTGAAATAGGATATTTGCTAAACGAAAATTATTGGCACAAAGGTTTTGCGACAGAGGCTGCCATTGCGTGCAAAAATTTTGCTTTTGATATTATAGGAGTTGATAAAGTTTATTCTATCATAAGACAAAACAATTTGTCGTCACAAGCAGTTGCAAAAAGAAATGGTATGACTATTGTAGGAGAAGAAATTAAACATTATTACAATATGGATCTGCCACATTTTGTTTTTATGACTCAAAAACAAATGTAAAATAAAAGTGTTTTGCTCAAAATGACATTGGCAATGTCATCCCGAGCGTAGTCGAGGGATCTCCAACTATCGCTCATTGCGACTTTTAGAGCGATTTTCTTTTTTAGAAAATCAGCTCACTTGCAGTCGAATTCGCTTTTTCCGACCAAACGCAAAGTTCAACTTCGTTGTTCTTTGGTCGGACTTAATAATAAGGTAATATTTTATCTTACTTAACAAGCAACATTTGAGATCTTTCGACTACGCTCAAGATGACACTATCAATGTCATTTCGAGCTTGTCGAGAAATCTCCGACTTCGTTAGAGGCAAGCCAAAATAATTCTAATAATAACACTAAATATTTAACTAAAAAATCAGTCGAAAATGTTATGTTTTCGGTTGTTATTTTTTGTGTAAAGTTCAAAAGTTTAAAAAAGTCGATTTTTTGAAAATATCCCTCAAAAATCGGGGGTATTTTTGTTGTATTACGCCATTTTGTGTAA
>CAJUEA010000039.1 GCA_910584975.1 uncultured Christensenella sp. | reverse complement strand
TTCTCTTCAGATCCAAGAACTTCGCCTTAACCTATCTATTCATTTGTCAAGGTTCCTTTGCTACTTTTATTTATCGCAGCTTGTATATAATAACACATTGCCAAAAATATGTCAACAAAATTAAACAACTTTTTTAAAAAATTTTTAATAACTTTTTAAATATTGCAAAAAGTGCATTTTTATTAGCACTTTAGCGCTTTTTTATTGATTTTTCAAGGGTCTTTTGCAAATAATTATCAAAAATAATAACAATAAATTTTAATATATCAAACTCAATATTTTACTATAAGGGAAAAATTTATCGATTTTATATTGCAAAATTATTTTATTTATGTTAAAATGATTTTGCGACATAGTTAATTAATTATACATTAGGTTTAAATTTGGCAAAAAACGCAAACTCTGTTTTTTACACTCTAATGTATTCTATGTCGCGATAGTTGCAAGGTTGCGTTTTTTCGGTGCATATGCAAATATGCACCTTTTTTAATACTCTTAAAATTTTAAATTTAGTTTTTCAAGATTGCAAACTATATAATAATGATATTTATAATAAATAATAATTAAATAGAGTGCCCTTTCATAACTTCGGGCTGATATGAAAAAAAGCATTAGGCACACTAACGCTTTTTTTATGTTATACATTATATTTTCGTTCTATCACTCCACCACCAAGACAATACTTACCACGATAAACAACGGCATACTGACCTTCTGCAATGGCTCTTTGTTTTTGTTCAAACACCAACTTGACACCACCTTCAGGCTTAACAATACATTTTGCTTTTTGCAAAGCTTGTCTGTGTCTTATGCGAACCTCGCAATCAAACTCCTGTTCCAAAGGTTTTTCGGGGATAAAGTTGAAATCGTCTGTTTCCAAACAATTATGGAACAAAATATCCATTTCCCCTTGAGAAACATACAAAATATTTTTTTCAACATCCTTATCCAACACGAACCACCTGTTGCCATTGCCTTCCTGCTTTCCACCAATGCCCAAGCCACGGCGCTGACCGATTGTATAGTAAAACACTCCTTGATGTTCTCCAACAATTTCGCCATCCACAGTCATCATTTTTCCAGGTTTCATTGGTATGTATTCAGATAAAAATTTGCGAAAATTTCTCTCGCCAATAAAACAAATTCCAGTGCTGTCTTTTTTTTCTGCTGTAGACAAATCATATTTTTTCGCAAGCTCTCTTACAGTTGGTTTGCCAATATCCCCAATAGGGAAAAGCACCTTATCCAATTGCTCAGATGTCAGCTGATTTAAAAAATATGTTTGATCCTTGTTGTCGTCCTCTGCACGCACAAGATAACTTTTACCTTCCTTGTGCTCTACATTACAATAATGCCCTGTTGCAACATAATCAGCACCTGTCTTTAGTGCATATTTCAAAAAGGTGTCAAACTTGATTTCCTTATTGCAAAGCACATCTGGATTAGGAGTTCTGCCCTTGCGATATTCTTCCACAAAATGTTTGAAAACTCTGTCGTAATATTCCTCACTAAAATCAACAGAATAATAAGGAATACCTATTTTGTTGCAAACATCTTTTACATCTTGAAAATCTTCATCAGCAGTGCAACAACCCATTTCGTCCGTTTCACGCCAGTTACGCATAAAAAGCCCGATAACTTCGTGTCCTTGTTCTTTTAAAATTGCGGCTGTCAAAGAGCTATCCACTCCGCCACTCATTCCAACAACTATCTTAGCCATAAATGTTCATTGACAAGTACTTGTTTGCATTGTCAGGCACAATAATAACAATGTTTTTGCCAACATTCTCCTCACACAATTTTTTTGCAGCAATGTAGTTTGCTCCCGCACTAATGCCACCCATAACGCCATATTTAAGTGCTAATTCTTTTGCCCCTTGCACAGCATCATTTGATGCAATAATCATCATTTTATCAATCAATTTGATATCCAAAAGTTTTGGAACAAAATTTGCTCCTATCCCTTGAATTCCATGTCCACCAGCAATTCCTTTTGTAATCAAAGGACTCTCTTCCGGCTCAATACCCACGATTTTCGAAGGATATTTGTTATCTTTTACATACTTAGCGATCCCCATAAGGGTGCCACCAGAACCAATTCCATCCAAAATAAAATCAGCATTCAATTTGCCAAAAATCTCTGGTGCAGTTGTTTCATAATGTGCAAGTGCATTGTCAGGATTTTCAAATTGATTAGGTATAAAACTGCCATCAATTTGTTTGTGCAATTCCTCTGCCTTATCAATAGCCCCTTGCATACCCAAAGCTTTTGGTGTCAACACCAATTGAGCACCCAACGCTTGCAAAATTTGTCTGCGCTCCACACTCATATTGTCTGGCAATGTCAAAATAGCTTTCATACCCATTCGTGCACACATAAACGCTAGCCCAATGCCAGTGTTTCCTGAAGTTGGCTCTATGATTGTTGCACCTTCTTTAATATCCCCTCGCTCCAATGCCTTTTTAATCATATAGTAAGCAGGCCTGTCCTTAACACTGCCAGTAGGGTTATAGTATTCTAGCTTGGCAAAAATTTTGTTGCCATTTATCTCATCCAAAAAGACAAGTGGGGTGTTACCCAAAGTATCTATCATATTTTTCATATACATCTCCATATGCCACAAATATTTACATTTGATTAAATTTTAAATCGCTATAAAAATAATATTTTCTGCAAAAGGCAAAATCAAATATCACTTTTAATAAATTTGTTCAATTTTTCAGTGATAAATTGCAATGCTTTTTTTGAATATTTAAAATTCATTGCAATGGTGCCGGCGTGAAGTCCTGCCATACCTTTTGCCAAAAAGACTGAATGTTTCACATTTTGCTTTTCAAAAACTTCAATTATACTTTTACTGCCCAAATCAAATATGTCGTATTTCCCTCGTATCACAATAGTAGGTGGGAAATTGCTGTCAATAAAATTTAACGGACAATGCAATTTGTTTTCATTTAAAATGTTTGAATCCCTTAGCCCAGCTCTATTAAAATCAAAAAATGCTTTGATAAAAGTTTTTGAAAAAGCTGACTTAACCTTTATGATATCAGCACTTTTATATGCCCCATTTATAAGCACAACGGCAGACAAATTAAATTCATTTTCCCATCGAAAATCGATATTATTTTGCAAATATAGACTTTTATCTTTTGTCATTGCAGCAATATAACTTGAAAAATAAGCGCCTGCAGACTCACCACCAATCACTATTCTTGATATATCAAGATTATATTCTTCACCTCTTTCCAAAACAAAATCAACAGCCTTAAAAATGTCATTGAAATGTTCTGGAAAATGAATAAGTGGTGCAGGTCTGTAATCAATATTAACAACAAAATATCCTTGTTTTGCCATTTGAGCACAAAATGGTCTGCGCATTGAGGTCAATCCAGATACAAAACCACCACCATGAATATAAAAGAAAATTGGTCGTTTTTCATCGGACACTTGTGGGAGATAGAAAAAATCCATTCTTTGATTTTTGTGTTCACCATATGAGATATTAAGTTGTTTTTTAAGTCCTTTTGATTTTGTTGGCACGGTAGTCTTCATAAGCCATTCTGTGCCGTTGAGGAACTTTCCTACGCACCTTGCACACAAGTAATCAAATTTTTTCATATATCCCCCTGAGATTGATTTATGCAACCTCTTAAATTTCATACAAATTTATTTTTTCAATAAATACGCAGCCATTATTAATAGTTTAACACTTTTTTGACAAAACTGCAATGATTTTTGAAAAAAATAACATAATAAGATAATAAAGTTAACAAAATTGTCACATTTTACTTTTCAATAATGCTTGCAAAATCAAGTAAATATGAAATCATATCATAATATGATACTCAAACTGGTCATTTTAAGTTTTTGTATTACTTATACTTATATCACATAAAAGTAAAAATATTAATATAATTATGTAAATAAACTTGAAATTTTAAAAATATTGTTGTATAATTGAAAATATAATTATCAAAGCATTATCATTTGATTTTTCAAGAATAATCATTTATGTTAAGATAATTTTTAAGTTTAAAAATCAGTTGTTCAAAACGCCTTTTGGTTGTTTTTATCAATTTGAAATAAAATAATTTAAAAAAGCTTTATGCTAAAAGGAGAACCCAATGAGAGTTTACAATTTTTCTGCTGGTCCATCAATGTTACCACTTGAAGTTTTAGAGCAAGCGCAAAAAGACTTCCTTGACTACAACGGCAGTGGTATGTCCGTTACTGAAATGTCTCATAGGTCATCATTCTACGACGAAATTCACAAAGAGTGCCTTGCACTTTTCCGTGAACTTTTGAATGTGCCTGATAACTATGACATACTTTTGGTACAAGGTGGTGCATCTACACAATTTGCTGCAGTGCCACTTAACCTATTAAAGAAAGGCAAGGCAGATTACATTGTATCGGGAAATTTCTCAAACAAAGCATATCAAGAGGCTTGCCGTTATGGTGATATTCGCTTGGCAGCATCTTCAAAAGACAAAACTTTCACTTATATTCCAAAGAATGTTGAATTCCGTGACGATATCGATTATGTGCATATCTGCCACAACAACACAATTTTTGGGACAAAATTCAACTATGTTCCAGAGTGCAACTGCCCTGTTGTTGCTGATATGAGCAGCAGCATTTTGTCAGAGCCAGTTGATGTTTCAAAATATGGCGTAATTTATGCTGGTGCACAAAAAAATATCGCACCTGCTGGTGTAACACTTGTTATTGTAAGAAAAGATCTTATCACTGACGGAATGGAGTTTTGCCCTACAATGCTAAAATGGAAAACTCAAGCTGAAAACGAAAGCTTATACAATACTCCACCTGCATTTGCAATTTATATGGCTATGCTTGTTCTTCGTCATCTTAAAAAGCTTGGTGGCTTGACTGCTATGCAAAAAATCAATCAAGAAAAAGCTGCTTTGCTATATGACTATATTGATAGTTCAGATTTCTATACAAACTCTGTTGTTAAAGAAGATCGTTCTTTGATGAATGTTCCATTTGTAACACCAAATGCAGATTTGGACAAAAAATTTGTGGCTGAAGCTGCAAAAGCAGGTTTTGTTTCTATCAAAGGTCACAAATTGGTTGGTGGCATGAGAGCATCAATTTACAACGCTATGCCAAGAGAAGGTATCGTTGCCCTAATCGAATTTATGAAAAAATTTGAGGAAGAAAACAAATAATGATAATAATGTAATGCTTTGTTGTTCAAAACTAACATTTTGTGTTTTGACAAACACTTGCATACATTGTGAAAAACTTTGTAAAAATGACCTTGAAACAAACATTTTTACTCGTATTATAAGGAGATAATATGTATAATATTTTAAAATTAAATGAAATCAGTCCTCTTATCAACAATATTTTGACTGACAACTATAAACAAACAAATGAGTGCGAAAACCCAGACGGAATTATCCTAAGAAGTTTCAAAATGCACGACTATCCAATTCCTTCATCTTTGCTTGCTGTTGCAAGAGCAGGTGCAGGCGTAAACAACATCCCTCTTGACAAAATGACAGATGCAGGTGTTGTGGTGTTTAACACTCCTGGTGCAAACGCAAACGCTGTTAAGGAACTTGTAATTACAGATATGCTTATTGCAAATCGTAAAATTGCAGAGGCTATTGACTGGACAAATAAGCTTGACCCACAAAGTGATGTTGCAGCATTGGTTGAAAAAGGCAAAAAAGCTTTTATCGGACCAGAAATTTTTGCAAAAACACTTGGCGTTATCGGACTTGGTGCTATTGGCAGAATGGTTGCGAATGCTTGCATTGAACTTGGAATGAGTGTTATTGGTTATGACCCTTACCTATCTGACGAGGCTGCAAAAGCTTTGAACAGCAATGTGAAAATTACTGCTGACCTAAATGAAGTTTTCAAAAACAGCGATTATATCACTGTGCATGTACCTCTAACTGACACAACCAAATATATGATTAACAAAGATAGCATTGCTATTATGAAAGATAATGTTCGCATTATCAACTGTGCGCGTGGCGAACTTGTTAACAATGTTGATATCATTGCTGCTTGTGAGGATGGCAAAGTTGCAAAATATGTTACTGACTTCCCTTGTGGAGAGCTTTTGAACAAAAAGAACATTATTGCAGTGCCACACTTGGGTGCATCAACTCCAGAGGCTGAAGATAATTGTGCAGTTATGGCAGCAAATGAACTTAAAGATTATCTTGAAAACGGCAATATAATCAATAGTGTTAACTTCCCAAGACTTTCTGTTGCAAAAAGCAACAATGACAGATTGACTATTGCATACAAAAACAATGATAATATGGTAAGCGAAATCACTAAACAGCTTGCCGACAACATTGCAAATATTGCAACTGCAAATCGTGGAAATGTTGGTTATATTATTGTTGATTTGAAAAAATCCGTTGCAGAAAAAACTTTGAACGAAATTCAAAAACTTGCAGGAGTTTTAAAAATCAGAGTTATTGACTAATTATAAATGAGTATACAAACAAAACATCAAGCTAAGCAAACTTAGCTTGATGTTTTTTATTAAGAATATTTTTACTCAACAACCCAAGTTTTATATCCCTTCCTCTACCCCACAAAAAGGCTATTTTGTGGGGACCCCGTTAAGCTCGAAATGACATTGTTAGTGTCATTCTGAGCGAAACGAAGTGCAGTCGAAGAATCTCAAACCTTGCTTTATGCTCATGACATTTTGAATACTTTACTCTTGTCATGTTGAGTGTAGTGCAACGAAGTCGAAACATCTCATATCTTGCTTGTTAAAAAAAATGAAACCTTTTAATTTACTCAACAAGCATAGTCCGAGATCCCTCGACTATGCTCGGGATGACACAAAACATACTAAGTGGGTTCCACAAAATAACTTTTTTGTGGGAAATATCAAACGAGGTAAAAGTTTTGCCTTTTACCTCGTTTATTTTAAAAATATTTTTCCATGTCAGCATTTCCACCGATATAATTCAATAATGTTTCACTATCTGCTGTTGTAATGTTTCCTTTGTTTTGGATTATTGCTGACAACATTGTTAGTTTATCTTTTATATCATTTGTATTAAGCTTGACATTACCACTTATTATCCTATTAAGGTAAGTTACATCCATTGTGTTTACAATTCCATCGCCTGTCAAGTCTCCCAACACACTTAGATATATTGTTTTACCAGCATAACTGATATAATAACCTGTTCCGATATAATCATTATCTCCTGCAATAGTTCCATTTGCTTTGTACACTGCTATTGTACTGATATCAACACCCAATTGACTTGCTAGTTTTGTTTTAAACTCACTTGCTTTTGTCTTTGGTGCTATGTTTCCAATGATTGCATTATCATAAACATTCAATGTAGTTAAATTCATATTTTGTCTATATGTTTTGCCATTTGTATTATTCAACACCAATATTTGATATTTATCTTCTTGTGCTACATTTTCAAAATAGTTATCTACCTCAGTATTTCCACCAATAACATTAAGCAATATCTTTCCGTCTGTTGAGGTTACTTTTCCTTTGTTATCCACCATTGCTGCAAGTTGTTGTTCTATGCTCAATGTTTCAAGTTTTATTTCCCCTTTTGCTATCCTATTTATGTAAGTTATATCTAGTGTATTAATTGCTCCGTCTGCAACTACATCTCCAAGGATAGACAAATATATAATGTCTAATGGTGTTGTATCTGTTATATCTCTATAAAGTACTACTTTAAAGCCAGTGGTTACAATTATCTTCCCAATCTCATTTGAAACTACACCATTGCTTGCGATGCCATTAAATATTGGTGTTGTGTCACTTTCACTTTGATATATTTTGATATATTTGCTTTCACTTTGCAAATTATTTAAAAAACTTGAGATATTTGTACCATACTTAATGTTACCCAAAATATATCTTGGTTTGCCATCCACAATATTTAAAGTATTGTCATTTATTTTGTGTTTGTAATCATTTCCGTATGCTTTGCGATAGTTATCGTTATTTAATGTTTGTTTATAGATATAATCATAATTTGAACTATCTTTTGCAACCACACCCGGTGCAATAACTTTGAATGGAAAATTAAGTGCAGTTGTTGTTCCGTCTTTCCACATATGATTTGAATTTGGCTTAACTTTTGCAGTGTAATCTCCAATTTCAGTTTTCACATTGTCTGTAATAACCATTTGATTGCCGTTAAATCCATTTAGAGCATAAGTCAACTCAGAGCCATTATAAACAAGTCTTGTGTCTCCTGCTGTTGGTTTGTCAATAGGTTTTGGAGTTATTGAAAACTTGCAATAAACTGCCGTTGTTGGCTTAATTTTATAGTTGCTGTTATCCAAAGAAGTTGCAATTGCATAATAATTTCCAACATTAGTTTGCCCTCCGTCAACTACAGCATTCATTGTTACACCACCTATTCCAGTTGCCGTTGCAGTAGGCTTGTGATTTTGTCCGTCATAAACATAGGTATTGTTAGTGCTCCACACCAAATCTACTTCTTTTGGCTCAATAACAAAAGTAAAAGTTGGATTCAAATAATTTCCGTTTGCCCAAAAAGAATAAGTTCCCGCATTGGTTGCATTAAAGGAAGTATATGAATTACTTCTTTTGTCATAAAATGTACCAATTGAAGTTTTTATTGTGTAAGCACTTCCAGTGTATGGCACAACTTGATATCCAGTGGTTGAACTGCCTGTGCCTGCACCAGTCCAATTCCAACTTGCAGTTTGAGTTGGTTTTGTACCAGAACTTAAAATAACTTCATTACCACTTGCACTTGCCACCAAGCCAGCTTTGTCTGATGTGAAAAATCTGTTAGGATTCAAACTATTGCCACTTGTTTTATATCCCCTCGTGAAAACTCCACTACCATAATCGCTTGCTAAAGTAACCCCAACATTTGCAGATGATAACTTTTCTTTTATATAAATTAAGTCTCCTTGTTTTAAATAAATGTTTTCTGTTGCACTATATGATGTGCCGTAATTATTATATATATGTATATCTGCACCGATAATTATTCTACCGGGACTTAAATTAACTGTGTCCACACTATAAGTAATCCCGCCTCTGGCAGCAATATTATTATAAATTTTGCCACCATTAAGTTCAACAGTGGAATCTTTTAATATGTCAATGCCACCACCATAAGAACTAGCAGTATTATCTGCAATTTCTCCACCATACATTGTAAAGGTTGAATTGTTATAACAACGAATCCCTCCACCATGACCAGCAGTGTTATTATTTATTGTTCCTTTATACAAATTAAATTCAGAATGCGTATAAACATAAACTCCACCACCATATGAAGCTGCATAATTATTACTAATATTTCCTCCATACATATTCACAATTGAATACTCATATGAAATAATTCCACCTGCATATCTAGCAGTGTTGTTTGCTATTGAACCACCATAAATGTTAACTTTACTATGATAAGTTCCTATTCCCGCACCATGACTTTCAGTATAGTTATCAGTAATATTTCCAGCATAAAAATTTAATTCGCCATCTCTTTCAACTATAATGCCACTACCTCTAGAAGATATATTTGCACCACCTGTTATAATTCCTCGTTCGGTTTCATCCACTATAGTCAGCTTTCCAATGACAATATGAATTACTACACCATTTTCAATAGCAGTTTCTTTTGTTAATCTCCTATCAATTTTATGTCCATTTAAATCAAGAATTATTTCAGTATTATCACGCACATAAATTGCACCTTGATTAAATCCAACACCAGTACCAAATGTATGGCGTTCATCAGAATTTGCAATCCAATCTTGCTCAAGTTTTACATAAACTGCTGAATTTGTGCTTGCAGATAGTTCGCATGCCTCATTCCACTTTGCTGCCATTTGTGCAGTGGTGCCACTCAAAGTAAAAGAGTTGTCTGCAACATTTTGCATGTTATTGCTGTTTGCATCAAAATTCAAAGAGTCATTATTTGAATTTGCAACATTTTCTGCATCGCTAACGCCTAATATAACCCCTATTGCCATTAGACATATTATTGCTACTGCAAAAAGCATTACCCCTACTCTTTTTATAGCCTTTGCCATAATAAAACCTCCATTTTTTTAGTACATAAATTATATATATCTATGTACAATTTTTGGCTTTTTCGGCTATAGCTCTGCAAACTTTATGTATATTCTAACTAAAAT
>CAJUEA010000038.1 GCA_910584975.1 uncultured Christensenella sp. | reverse complement strand
TCTTCCCAAAAGCGTATAACCAATTGTAAACACCTTTGCCCCTTGTGCCTCTAGCACTGCCAAATCTTTATCCAATGCAACATCATCATACATATAACTACCTCACATTATGTATTAATAGTATTATATGCAAGACACCTTGACAATGCCAAAACTTAGATGCAATATATCAAATCCTCTGCATTAATTGAACACTAATAAGCTCAATTTTTGCGTTTAATACCGATTTTTGAAAGGATTTTGAAAAATACCGAGTTTTATTTGTGATATTCACTATTGCTGTTTATCATAAAAGCACGATAAATTTGCTCAGACAAAATTACTCGCATAAGTTGATGTGGATAGGTCATTTTCCCAAAACACAAACTATAATCAGCCTTTTGTATAACCTCATCAGACAGCCCATAAGAACCTCCAATCACAAAGGTTATTTCACTGACACCACCAACTTGCAAGTTATCAATTTTTTCTGCAAGTGAAGTACTACTCAACATTTGTCCTGCTAAGTCCAGCACAATCACATAACCTTTTAATTTTGGAATAATGCTTTTTCCTTCGTTAACAATAACTTTGTTTATCTCATTTCCTTCAAGTTTGCTTTCTGCAACTTCCACAACATTAAACTTGCAAAATCTTGTAAGGCGCTTTGCATATTCTGCAATCGCCTCACGATAAAAACTCTCTTTAATTTTTCCCACACAAACTATATTAATATTCATATTTAAAACAAATTTATTATCCACACTGCAAGTGCAATTCCTACAGCAACAACAAGGGCCATAATATCAAACCTCTTGCGTTTTGAAATTGTCTGTTTGTTTGCCTCTTCAAGTAACTTGTCCATTTCGCTAGAACTTGAACTTTTGTTTTCTATGTCACCCACACCATTTTGATTGCCATCTGCACTATCATTAACTTCATTTAAAGGTATATCTTTTATGATATCGCCATCAATATTTAAGTTATCACAAGGGTCGTCAAAAAGCATTTTTAAAGAGCTATTAAATCTTGAGTAATTGTCTTTTATTCCACGCACAGAAAAAGCATTAACCAAATCTTTTGCCCAAGCCATTTTATCTTGATTTTGTGGCAAACCTTTGACCTCTTTGCTGATTTTCATCATATATCTAAGCAAGAAATACATTGCAACAAAACCAATTATGCAAACAACTACCCAAATTGCAATTTCAGCACCTAATGACAAGGTTATATTCACATTTGCAAGTGCCAATTCAAACAATACTGCAAACAAATTATTAAGCAAGTGAGCAAGCATTGAAGCAATCAAAGAACCTGTTACAAAATATAAATACGCAAACACCATACCAATAAAAAACTGATGCACAGTTTGTGCCGCATTGCCATGGAAAATTGAAAACATTAGTCCTGACATTAAAATTGCAAAAAGATAATTTTTGCGTTTAAGTCCTCTTGCAACGCCACCACGGAAAAGCACTTCCTCACCTATTGCAGGCAAAACACTCACCAACACTATTGTAATCAATACTTCCCACCACTGAGTGCCAATATCCATACTAACTGCTGGTGCTTTTTTTGTTATAATATAAATAAGCTGAACAAACCCTTGTGCAAGTGGCAAAAACGCCATAATGCCAACCAAAACTATTGCAGGAATAATCAAAATTTGTTTCCAGTGCAATTTGCGATTGATTTTACACTCTTGCAACAATGGCTTATGTGCAATAGCTCCAAATGCTAAAACAGCCAAAACAAAAGCCCCTTGATTAACAATGGTTGCAACCCATTGATACCAAAGTGGAGGATTATTCAAATCAAGTTCCACAATAAATCCTGTAACCAACATTAGTACAACTTGTAATATATACATAAAAACAAACCCTGCAACATACACGCCTGCGCCGTCGCTTACTCTGGGTCCAAAATAACTTTTGTTTAAATCCTCTAATTTTCTCATACGCTTTCCTTTTTTATTGCGATTCTAAAAATATATTTTTAATGTGCTAATATTCTCAAATCATCTGCTATAACATTTTGAAATTTGCCTACTGCAAAATGTTAAAACACTTATGTTGTTGCTCAAAATATGCGTTTATATTTCATAAATCTTGCTTGGTATGTATTGGTCAAGAACATCCAAAGTAATGTCAGCTGGAGTGACGCCAATTTTTTTCAAAGCATTGTTGCTTTCATCAAAAGCGAGTTGTTTCAAATTGTTATCCTCACTTAAATGCGCAAGCAAAAATCTTTTGGATGTTGGTGCTAATTTGCAAATTGCAATGGCTGTTTCAACATTTGCAAGATGTCCGTGATTGCTCATTATTCTTTTTTTCAATGGTTCGGGATATTTGCCATATTTTAGCATTTTTATATCGTGATTGGATTCTATTATTGTAAGATCCGTATTTGACAAATGCTTAAAAATGCTTTCTGTTACAACGCCAAGGTCTGTTGCCAAAGCAAAAGTTTTGCCCTCTCCTTCTATCCTATAGCCAACTGAATATGCTGCATCGTGAGGTGTGCGAAAAGGCTTGATATAAACATCTCCAATATGAAATCCATTTTCGTAATTTTCATTGTCGCCACAATAGTTGACATCGCCAAGCTTGCCGGAAATTGCTTTAAAACACTTGGGATGAGCATAAACTGCAGCATCAGTTTTTCTTGCAAGCACGCCAATGCCATTGACATGGTCGTTGTGGTCGTGAGTAATCAAAATATGCTTAATATCGCTCATATCAAGTCCGATATCAGACATTCTGTTTGCAAGTTCTCTGCAAGACAAGCCATTGTCAATCAAAATTCCTTTGCCTTCCACATTTATGTAAGTACAGTTTCCTTTACTACCACTACCAAGCGAACAAATACGCATTTTTACTCCTATTTTTCTTTTGTATATGTTTTTTACAAAACAATATCCTAAAAAGCTATTTCATAGTCTCAACAAATTGCTTTTTATTGCAACTTGTTTTAATCATAAAGTTTCTTTTTATCCAAATAATTTGCAATCAAATTTGCCACAACAGACAACACAACAAGCATTAATGCCGACAAAATGATTGATAATTTTCCTGCAAGTGTTTCAAAGCCTGCTCCACCTGTTATAACCTCATTTATTCCAATGCCAAGCACGCACAATATCCCTATTGGAGTGACATATCTTATCAAAAAGCCCCAAATCTTATAAATGATTATTTTACTTTTACTGTCTGCTTGCAAATCATCAAACAAATTTTTTGGTTTAACCTTATATCCAACAAGCAAGCAAGTTGATGCCGCAGTAATTGGCAAAATCAATTTGTTTGTTATTGAGTCAAACAATGTAAGCAAATCCACACCTTCCACCTGCAAACTTGGAACACCAAAAGACATTGCGATAAATGCACCTATGCCAAACACAATGCCTGCAATGCACAATGATGCAAGTTTTCTGTTGATGTGAAATCTTTCCACAACAAACTGCACTGGCACTTCAAGCAAAGCAATTGAAGATGTTGTGGCAGCAAGTATAACAAGCATAAAGAAAATAGCACCAAAAATTCTCCCAGCAACAGGTCCCATACTTGCAAAAACTTCTGCAAGCACAACAAACAACAAGCCTGGTCCTGCTGTTGGAGTAAGTCCGAAAGAAAACACTGCTGGGAATATTGCCATACCTGCAAGCAAAGCCATAATAGTATCAAGCACACCAACCATAACAGCACTTTTCCCGATGTTCATACTATCTTTCATATAACTGCCGTATGCAACATTAATACCCATACCCAAAGACATACTAAAAAAGACTTGTCCAAGTGCAGAAAGCACGGTTGAACCTGTAATTTTACCAAAATCAGGCTTAAACAAAAACTCAAGTCCTTTTGCAGCATTTGGCAATGTTAGCCCCTTGATAACCACAACTATCAAGCAAACAAACAAAGCTGGCATAAGAATTTTAC
Source organism: uncultured Christensenella sp. (assembly GCA_910584975.1). Taxonomy (GTDB): domain Bacteria; phylum Bacillota; class Clostridia; order Christensenellales; family UBA3700; genus MGBC100798. Next base: position 6,331 of record CAJUEA010000038.1, on the reverse strand, counting down.
TTGCTTTTTCAATGCCTTTGTTTACACCAAAAAGCACAATTATGCCAACCACTAAAGCAAACACAAGCAGATATACAACAGGCATACCCACGCTTGTGGTGAATGTTCCAAACATATCGCCAACATTGTTTGCACCACTTGCCACACCAATACCACCGATATAGTCCACCATATATTTGATTGACCAACCACCGATTACTTGATAATAACAAAGTATCAAAAACGGAACAATTACACCCAAATAGCCAAGCCATTTAAACCATTTGCTTATTCCACCATAAGTATCAATTACATTAACCTTAGAGCGTTTGCCGATAACAAACTCGCCTATCATCGCCACCACACCAACAAGGCATACCATTATAATATAAATAAAAACAAAAGCTGCTCCGCCACCTTCTCCAACCTTATATGGAAAACTCCACAAATTGCCAAGTCCGACAGCCGAACCAACCGTTGCCATTAAAAAACCAAATTTACTCGTAAACCCCTTGTTTTGCTTTTTGTTTATCATTTTTATCCTTATTTATCAAATCAAATTTAATCATGAATGTTTGAAAAATCAACTTTCAAATCATTCTTTTTGCCACTATCAATTTCATCTTCACAATCATTGTCCATTATTTCCATTTGTGGCTCTGCATTATCAATATTTTTTACTACACACTTGCTCACTTTCACATTTTGACTTTCAAATTTGTCATTCAAGCCAGCAATATCATTGTTTTCAATCTTTTTCTCGAGTATATTACCCACAACACTTTCTGTGTCACTTACAATAGCGTTTTGCAATCTTTGAGTATTATTTTCATTTTTTTCATTCATATCTTCGCAAATTTCAACATTGTCATTAGCGATGTTACAAGATTTATTTTCGCCATCTTTGCAATCACTCTCATTGACGGCTTTTTTCTTTTTTAAGTGAGATTTTACAACCAAATAAATAATATTTAGCACCAAAACACCCAAAACAACAGCCATAAAGATTGTCAAAAACAAATTCAAATTGTCCTTAAACAACAAGCTGAGTCCTGTCATAATGAGCCCTGCAGAAACATTTCCAACGGCAACTGAAATCAATGATTTCCAAAAACCGAGTCCTAAGAAGACAGCGACGGCAGTGCCCGTCCAAACGCCTGTCAAAGGTAAAGGTATTGCCACAAACAAAAAGACACCAACCATTTTTATAATATCTTCTGTGTTTTTTGAATCAGCTTTGTTTGCTTTTTTTCTTACACTTTCTGCCTTAGATTGGAACAAATTTTCCACAGCATTTGCAAGTCCTCTGAAAAATTTAATCTTCTTCATTGCATTGAGGATTGGCATTAAAATTAAAAGTAGAATAGGCGCGACAATAATTGAACCCAAAAAAGCATAGCCAAACGCCTCATACCAACTGAACCCCATTTCAATTGCAACTGGCACTGCGCCACGCAACTCCACAATAGGAATCATTGATATGATTAAAATTGTCAAAATATCATTATTCAAAAGTTCTTGAAAAAATTTAATTATCGCATCTGCCATATCTTACCCACCAAAAACAAACAGATTTGGTTGTGAATATTGCCACCAACCTATTATATTTTATTTTGATACATTTTAATTATACCCAAACAGTTGCATAAAGTCAATGAATTAGTGTATATTATATATATATTTATATGTAAATAAACAAAAACATTTAAATAAAGGGATTTGGAAATGCAAAAAATACTTAGTCTTACAAGACGCGCCATCGATGACTATCATATGATACAAGAAGGAGACAAAATTGCCATTGGATTGAGTGGTGGCAAAGACAGCATCTGTCTACTTGCTGTGCTAAACGGCTACAAAAAGTTTGCTCCTTACAAATTTGATATTATTGCAATCAACATAAATTTGGGGTTTGCAGACACAGATCAAAAAGAGGTGCAAGCCCTAAAAGACTTTTGCAAACAGGAAAACATACCTCTTATTATTCACGACACAGACATTGCAAGAATTATCTTTGAAGACAGAAAAGAAAAAAGTCCTTGTTCACTTTGTTCAAAAATGCGAAGGGGTGCACTAAACACAATTGCCATTGAAAACGGCTGCAACAAAATAGCTTTAGGTCACCATGCAGATGACATTTTGGAAACAATGCTTATGTGTCTTATGAACGAAGGACGATTCAGCACCTTTTCTCCAGTCAGCTTTATGGACAGAACAAATATCACTTTGATACGACCTTTTATTTACATAGAGGAAAAATACTTGACTGCTTTGGCAAAAAAATATAATTACCCAATAGTACACAATCCTTGCCCTAAGGACAAAAATTCTAATCGCAGTCACACCAAAGCATTGATTGACAAAATCAACACTGAAAAGCCTGGGACAAAACAAATTATGCTTGGTGCAATTTACAACCCAAGCAGAAATAATTTGTGGGATAGGTCTTTGCCTGAAGGATACAAAAAAGACAATGACGACAACAGAAAAATTTAGATCCATATTAGGCACATAATTTTAGCTCACACAAATGCATCGATAAATTTAAAGCTAATTACGATAATTAGACAAATAAATTTAATGCTTAATAGCTCTGAAAAATGCATTAATTAGGCAAAATAATGAGCTTATTTGCAAAATAATATCGATTTTCGGCAGGATAATTGCAAAAAATAGAATTGAAAAAACTTTCAATTCTATTTTTTCATTTAAAAATTTTTTAATTATGCAAGTATTTTAATTGAGTACTATGTCCTCCCCTAATATGTCTTTCTGCTAGATTTTTATCTAACACTTCACGAACTTTTTCGTACTTTTCAGCATCAATTTCCGGTAATCTTATTGTCATATCTGTATGTGCAGTGCTTTTAGAAATCATAAAAACATTTGCCGTATCCCGTAAAGTTGACCCTGTTTCGATAATGTAATTAGCAATTTCCTCCACCCTTTCCATAATATAATTTTGCATATTACATACTCCTGATATACTTCTCTATATATTTTATTGACTTATCGCAACCAATATGCAAAATTGTTACAAAAACTGAAAAAAAGGACAAGTTTTAAATTTTTTGCTATTGCATTATTAATAAAAATATGTTATTATATATAAAATATACTTTTAATAATAAATAATTTTTTAAATAGATTTGGAGTTGTTTATGGGTAGAGTTAACAAAAAGCAAATCATTTTCATAATAGCAGCTGTTATATTTTTGGTTGTATTTGCAATCACTTTCACATTGTGTTGGTTTTTAACTGATGAGTCTTACGAGGTCGATTTGAGAACAATTAAAACAGTTGAAAACATCGTTTGGCATGACGAATTTGAGGCTACTGAAATAAACACTAACAACTGGCGTATTGAACCGGGAACGGATGCTGACTCAGGCGAGCCTTTTGACGGCACTCAAAAAGGCAGAAAAGTTGTCAGAAAAGGCGGCTACTGGACACTTGACCAATGCGTTGTGGAAAAAACACAAGATGGCGACGAAACTGTGACTGCCCTTAAAATTAGAACTCAAAAAGTTGATGGGAAATGGCAATCAGCAGGAATAATAAGCGACCAAGCCCTTGCTCAAAAATATGGTTATTTTGAAGTTCGTGCAAGACTTCCAAAATTCTACGGAACTTGGTCAGCATTTTGGATGATGCCTTACAATGCACCAAAGGCAACTGATGGTAAAGCAGCACTGGATGCAAAAACTTATGGTAGCGAAATTGACATTATGGAAGCTCCTGCTTATGCTCGCAAAAACAATCAAGTTGTACAACAAGCATTGCACATTGGCGACTATAATCTTGGAACAGGCACAAGCACTTTTAATATGAAATGGCTTACTGAAAATGCAGGAGACATTTACGACAATTTTCATGTTTATGGCCTTTACTGGGATGAAAATATGTATAAATTTTATATTGATAACATTTGCGTGTGGACTACAAGTTACAATCGCACAGGAAATGTATCAGGAGTTCCACAATACTTGTTTCTATCCACAGAAATAGGTGGCGAGGATGGTGTGGTTGGCACAAATCCTTGGAAAGCAATAATTCCAAAGGGCAAACAACTGGTAACAGACAACCCTGAAGATGTAGAATATGGCGACTTTGAAATTGATTATGTTCGCACCTATCGCATACCTTCAACTGAATTCGCTGTGAATAATCAAAAGAAATTCTAAAAAAATGAATATTACAGGCAAATAATTTATAGGTAATTGACAAAAACTGGCAAATATGCTATAATTTATACATTAAATTTTACATTTACGGAGACTTATCATATGGAACAAAGATTTTACAAATGCAGTCATTGTGGCAAAATTGTTGCTATCGTAAAAGAGACAGGCGTACCTGTAATCTGTTGTGGACAAAAAATGAACGAAATTATCGCTGGTAGTGTGGATGCTGCAAAAGAAAAACATGTGCCAGTATTTGAAATAAAAGATAACAAAGTAATTGTTACTGTCGGAGAAGTTGCTCACCCTATGAGCGAAGAACACTCTATTGAATGGGTATCAATTAAAACAAAACAAGGTAATCAAAGAAAAGTTCTTTCAGCAGGCAGCAAACCTCAAGTTACATTTGCCTTGTGTGAAGATGATGAGTTGGTTGCTGTTTATGCATATTGCAATTTACACGGACTTTGGAAAGCAGAAGATCTTGCAAAATCAACTTGCGAAACTGTGCCTGTAAAAACACTTGCAAACGGCGACTATATTGTTTGCAACTGCAACAATGTAAGCTTTTTGGATATCGTCAATGAATTGCATAAACACAATGATATCAACAACTTGTTAAAAGCCTTTGAAGACATCAAAGATATCACTCGCTGCTCTACTGGTTGTGGTGGTTGCTATGACAAAGTTATGGCAATACTTTCAGACGCAATGAATGACTAATATGTTTTTTATAAAAAAAATAAGTGCTATAATAAGCACTTATTTTTTTCTATTATCACAATAATCATTAAAGCTTTTCCCACACTAAAGTAAATTTATATATTTTTATATTAAATAAAATTGTAATAATTAAATAATATTTGTGCAACAAAACTATATTTAAAAAATGTCAATATTATATTTCACAATTTTAATACTTAATCTCTATAGCAGTGAATTTAAATAATGCAATTAGCGATAAGAATTAACAATCGTTTTGTTGCTTTTATTTGTTGGAGAAACCTGAACTTTTCCTTTTAAAACAAGTATTAATAATGTTATTCCAACCCCTCCAAATATAGAACCCATAACATAGAAAATAATAATCGTCCAACTAAAATTCAAAATTTCTTCTGGGTCATTTGGATTATATTTTATTTTTTCTTTATCACCAACACGAGGAGCAAGATTTGCACTAACAGAAGTACTGCTTTCAACTCTATAAGTAACACCATCAACAACAAATTCATATGTTGGAACAGCCATCAATGTTGATTTTCTTCCAGTTGACCTATAAGTCCTAACATACACAATTTCTGCTTCAACTTCTTCAAAACTCAAATATTTTATAGTTTTTGAAACACCTAAATACATCAAAAAAGCACCGACAATGGTAAAAATAATGCACATAACTATGAGAATTGCTTTTGAGTTTTTTTGTCCTTGAATTGTCTTAGCACTTGCATTTGAATTTTCTTTTTTATCTTCAATTTTGTTAATTTCATAATCAACTTTATTCCCGTTAAAATTGATATCTTTTTGATTATCACCAATTTTGCTAATATGAATATCGTTTTCATGTGTGCTAACATTCATATTTTCTTGATTATCTCCAATATTGCTTAGAACCTCGTCTGTCAATTTTGCGACTTCGATATTTGCATCTCCATTGATTGTTTCAATTTCTGTTTCATCTTTTTTTTCATCATTAAAATACTTGTCATACAATTTGCTCATACTACTAACTCCTGACTCCAATATAAAAACGATTTGTGGTTAATTAATGTAGTGTATAAATAAAATTTACAATTAAATTTACCTTAATTATATTATTTTTTATTTATCACGCATACAATTATAGCAAACTCAACAATAAAAGACAACTAATTTAAATAAAAAATTCACCAAAAAAACTCCCTTTTATTTAGTCAATAAAATCAATGAATCAAAAAATACCAACCAATAATTTTCCCCATAAATTTAAGCAAAATCTAGACTCAACAATTAAAAAATATTTTGATTTTTACTTTTAATATTACACTAACTTACAAAAAAATCAAATTAATATTTTTCACAAAAAATTTTATTTTGTATGTCCCCGTTTTTAATGAGCAGGTCCCCGGCGATTCTACTAAGTTTTTTTAATAACAAAATAGAACGCAAACTGCGTTCTATTTTGTTGTGGAGCT
>CAJUEA010000037.1 GCA_910584975.1 uncultured Christensenella sp. | reverse complement strand
GGACGCACGCCGTAGTCATACGTAACACGGTGGTGGTAGGAACGCCCGAAGGAGCCAACCCAAATGCAAAGTAGTAATAGGTGTCAACGCCGGAGCGCCACCAAGTATAACTTGCGGTTGTACTATGAGCGCGTTGCTCGTTTGTCAACTGCCAAATGCTAGAACTTCCTTTTACATAAGTATTATCACCTGTTTCTGACCAAGAAGGTATCCAAATGTAGTCCTCACCCCAAGCATCATATCTTTGTGGTGTTGAAAAAGCACCACTTCTTGTATAATTTGCTTTATAAGGAGAAGAATAATTTGAGTGCCATATACTACCACTTGGCTTAACAGTATCATCCAATGCTTCGTTTGGCCATCTATATGGATATTTATTTGAAGCAGTCCATGAACCACCATCAATATATCTTCCATAAGAAGATTGTGTGTGTTGATATTCTACATACTTTGGTTGTACCAAATATTTTGTTAAAGCATCATCGCCTGTTTGATTAAATAAACTCCATTTGCTATCAGTCAACAAATGGTTTCTTAATATGCTACTGCTGTACATATTTTCGCCTTTTGTATTATTTTGAGTACTCCAAAACTTAGATGTGCCTTCGGCATTAGCAAGATAAAGTGTTAAAACAACATTGTCTTTTTCGTCTTCCTCTTCTCCAACATCTGCAAGAGTCAAAGAGGCTGCCATCCAAAGTTTTCCACCCAATTTTATAACCATACCATTTGCTGTATTTCCAACTTTTGCATTGATTGTTGGTGCAGGCACAACATGCGCACCAGTTTGGCTTTCAGTGAATTTTTTAACATACGCAACAGGGTCATCTTCACCATCAAAAAGTTTTTTGGTTATGTCCTCAAGCACTTTGTCATTAAATCCTCCTGCAGTAGCGTCCCATAACTCCTCGCCATCACCTGCTTGGTAAGCATTTCCTGTGGTTGTCAAAGCATAAACCTCAGTTGGGTTAAAAGAACACAAAAGCAAAACGGTTGCTAAAACAGCAATTACAAAAGCAATCAACATTACTTTGTAATTGTAACCTGCCCTTTTCTTTTGCTGATTTAAATGTTTCATAAAACTCTCCTTTCCTTTCTTTATTTTATAAACATTAATTTATTGTTACAAATTATTTTGTTTTTATTTTAGCTTATGTCATTTCGAGCTTGTCGAGAAATCTCCAGACTTTGTTTATATAAAAATTGATTAATTTTATTTTTACTCAGTAAGCACAATTTGAGATTCCTCGACTTCGCTATCGCTACACTCAGAATGACACAACATTGTCATTTCATTGATTAAGTCATGTTGAGCGAAACGCAGTGCAGTCGAAACATCTCGGACTTTGCTTGTTTAGTAAATATAAAAATTGCCTTTTTAGCACGAGCCACATTGGAGTTCCCTCGACTTCGCTCGGGATGACATTAACCAAGGCTCAAGATGACAGAGTTCGTGTCATTCTGAGTGTAGGCGTATGCTGTAATCGAAGAATCTCCGACTTTGCTTGCCTACTAATCAAAAGGCATCCTTTTCCCCTATTCAACAAGCCACATTTGAGATTTCTCGACAAGCTCGAAATGACATAACCAATGTAAAATGACATTGTTCTGTAAAGCAAATTCCCCTTAAACTACATTTACAAGCCTTTCTCATTAAATGCTATGCAAGTTTACTCGCAAAAATACTTTTACTTAAAATAAAAAATCTAACTTGTAAAATTTCCTATAAGTATACATTTTATATCGATTTTCAAGCTGTAATTAATTATTATAAGGTATAAAAATAAATAAATATAAATATATTTTGCAATATCATTATATATGTTTTTGTTGGATTTTGTCAATAATAACAAAACAATTTGAAAAAGTAAAAATTTTATTATTAGGAAATTATTTTACGAAATAGTCATTAAAAATCGATATTTTTGTATTTATAAGGAAATATCTTTTATCAAAATGGAAAACAAACTTTGAATTTAACCCCGATTTTTGACGGGATATTTGGGCAAATAACTTTTGGTAAATTTTTCTTTCAAATGAAAAATTACTGCAAAATAAATGATGAAAAATTTTTTATATTTTAAAGGAAATATTTTTACTATCAATATATAATTAAGAAAGTTTTTGGCTGATTTGTTATAAAGTTAAAAATTTTATTATTAGTATACAAAACTACCCTCAACGAAAAATTGTTTCATTGAGGATACCATTATGCTGAGATGACACTAACAAGTGTGTTTAGTGGTTAATGTCATTTCATTGATTATGTCATTTCGAGCGTAGTCGAGAAATCTCAAATTGTGCTTGTGTAAGAAATGATATATTTTTCCTTACTCAGCAAGCAAAGTCGGAGATCCCTCGACTTCGCTCGGGATGACATGAACCAAGATTAATGCTCAACATGACACGAAAAAAAGCATAAAAAAATAACTCGACCGCTTTTTCAAGCTCATTCCACAAAAGAAAATCCGTTGCGGAAAGGTCGAGTTTGTTTCGCCTTTATGTAAAAAAGGCAGGATAGTAAGCCCCTTCATCCTCATATCTTCTGTTCGAAAATCTTAGTAATCACTTACCTGCAATTTGTCGAATACGGGAAATCTTACATTATTTTGTAAGCGAGTGAAGCGCAGGACGCACGCCGTTGGAAGTCGTAACATTGTTGTTGTTATAGACGCCCGAAGTAGACAACACATTAGCATTGTTGTAATTGTTCTCATTGCCGGAGCGCAACCAAGTCATCAAAAACTAGAAAACTTCTACCCTGTTTGAAATTATAACATAATGTTTAAGTATAATACAAGCAATATCGCTCATTGCGACTTTTATAGCGATTTTCTTACAAGAAAATCAGCTCACTTGCAGTCGAATTCGCTTTTTCCGACCAAACGCAAAGTCTCACTTTCTTATACCCCGCAAAAAAGTTATTTAGCGGGGACCCCATTTTGTACTTTGGTCGGACTTAATAAGGAATGTTTTAATCATAGTCAACAAGCATAGTCCGAGATCCCTCGACTTCGCTCGGGATGACAAAATAAATACACCGAATGACATCGATTATGTCATTTCGAGCTTGTCGAGAAATCTCAAACTTTGTTTATATAAAAATTGATTAATTTTATCTTTACTCAGCAAGCACAATTTGAGATTCTTCGATTTCGCTAACGCTACACTCAGAATGAAATAGCATTGTCATTCTGAGTGGCTTTGTCATCCCGAGCCTAGTCGAGGGATCTCTGACTTGGCTTGTTAAGTAAGAAATAAAATGATACCTTTTGATTTAGTCAACAAGCGTAATTATAGATTTCTCGATTACGGCTACGCCTTCACTCGAAATGACATAATCAATGCTCGAAATGACAGAAAGCATTGTTCAGAACGCCAAGACAAAGCAAGACACATCAGCTTAATTTATGCTTTCCTTGCCCACCACAAAAATTGTTTTGCGATGCCCCTTGGCAAGGAATTGCATTTGTCTTTTCTTTTTTACTTCCACAAAAAATGCATTTTGCAAAGTATATTTTCTCAGCATTTCTTTTGTTTTGTTGTTCGCACCCAACCACTCAACATTTTTTTGACTTCGGAAATTTGCCTTGCAATAATTGTCATTTGTTTGAAAGTTATTGCTTGTTTTGTTTTGGCTGTTTCTGCATAAAAATCAAGCAGGTTAAGTGCTATCATTGCCTTTTTTTGCCACACAAGACGATCGTCGCCTTTTTCGTAGTTTGCACGATACAAACTTTCGATAATATCAACCGATGTGTTTAGCAGACGAGATAAAATATTCCATCTGAACTTTACAGGCGATTTTTCTGTGATGACAAAAATATATTCGCTCAACTTTTTAGCGTGTGTGAAAACTGCCATTTCTTTATCTTTTGGTGTGTCAAATTCTGTTATGCGAAAAGGTTTTCTTGTTGTTGCATTGTCTGAGATGGATTGCTTGAGTTCAGCAGATGCTTGTTCTTCCTCCGAGACAAGTAAATTAGTTGTTGCAAGTTCTTCTTTAATCTCTGCATTTAATGCATCAATTACATTTTGTTCATTCTCCATTTTTACCTTCCTTTATTTTTTGTTGTTTCTCTATATTAAGCTGATGTTCTTGTTGTTCTTTTTCTGTAAAGGTTAATTTTTGCTTTAATTCAGATTCAAAGCGATAGCAATTTCCACCTTTCAAGTGTCCGTGAAAGGCTGCCAGTGATGCTTCTACTCTTTCAATTTGAACGATTCCGTCCAAGTAAGCTTTTTTAACCAAATCTGCACGCCAACGCAAGCGTTTTTTGGTTACTTTTTTAACCATTCTGATAACTTTGCCAGTTGGGGTGATTATAAATCTGAAACCAAGATATGTAATGCCATTTTTTATTGGCAATATCTGTGTTTTTGAGTTGAATTGCAACCCCAAATACTCCACTGCTTTTGTAATTTCTTGCAAAGCATACTTTACATATTCCTTATCTTCGTGCAAAAGCACAAAATCATCCATATATCTGGAATAGACTTTTATGCGCAAGCGTTCTTTGATAAGCCTGTCTACTTTGTTAAGATAAAACATTCCAAATATTTGACTTGTTTGGTTGCCGATTGGTATTCCTCTGCCTGTTTTTTCGCCGTTATGCCTATATGGAATACCATATTTATCCAAAAATGCAGGTCTTGTATGATAGCCGTCAATAATGTCTGCTACCAATTTTTTAATTTTTTCATCTACAATGTGTGAACAAATTATTTCTTTAAGGCGTTTGTGTGGTATGCTTGGAAAATATTTTAAAATATCGCATTTCAAAAAGTATCCAGTAACGCCGTGCTTTCTTATGTATGTCTGCAACATTTTTTCAAAACGATCAAGTGCAAAGTGCATCCCCTTATTTTTTTGACATGCTGCATTGTCAATAATTGCTCTTGCTCCAAAATATGGAGTAAGCACATTGTCACATAAAACATGTTGCACAACCCTGTTGTCATAAGGCTGTGTTTGAATTTCGCGCACCTTTGGAATTTTCACCGTAAATGTGCTATACTTGCCCGGTTGATAACTGCCGTCCAAAACTTTGTTGTGCAATTCAGTCAAGTGATCAAGCATTGTCATTTCAAAGCGCACTAAAGGTTTTTTATCTCTTTTGCACCTTCTGCCACGCAAATGTGCATTGTATATTGTTTTGTAATTGAATAATTCTTCGTATGTTGTTGTTATCATAAAAAACCTCTTTTGTATTTTGTATTAAAAAATTATAATATTTTCTTTTATATTTATATAAATATTTTGTTTAACTATCCTAAAAACTTTTTTAAAGGAATAATATGTTTGTGCTATTTGTATTTTTGGGGTTATTGTCATTTTGTGCTTTGGTCGAACTTAATAAGGTAATATTTTGTTTTACTCAATGAGCCCAGTCCGAGATCCCTCGATTACACTCGGGATGACAGGAACACTATTGCTCAGAATGACACTATTCCTGTCATATTGAGCGTAGTGTAACGCAGTCGAAACATCTCGGATTATGCTTGTTGACAAATGAAAGGTATCATTTTTCCTTTACTCAATAAGCATAGCTTGAGATTTCTCCTTGTACCCCACAAAATAGCCTTTTTGTGGGGACCCCGTATTCGCTCGAAATGACAATAAACAAGCAATATTTGAGATTCCTCGACTACGCTCGGGATGACAATAAACAATTGCTCGAAATGACAGAAAAAAGTGCGAAATGACAATAAAAAAACAGGTGTTCGACACCCATTTTAAAACAACTGCAAAAAATAAAAACTATAAAAGTAATCAGATTAAACAAGATGCTAAATAAAATTGATGTGACAAATGAATTTTATATAGTTTTTAGCAATAATCTTTATATTTTGCATTAAAATTAATATTAGAATTAAAAAATAAATAAACTAAAACTCAAACAAATTAAACTTAATTGAGCAAATGAATTGCCACATCCAAATTGATTTTTTTAAATAATTTAAACTGACAAAAACATAAGCGCTGCTAAATTAAAACTAAGTTAAAATTATATTCGCAAATTAAAATCTAAATAATTAAAAAAACAAAAATATTCATATAAAATGCAAAAAAGTTATCAAAATAGATAACTTTTTTGCACGGTTCAATTTCGGAATCCGTTGGTGCCGGAGACCGGACTTGAACCGGTACGATGCGTTAACATCGAGGGATTTTAAGTCCCTTGCGTCTGCCTATTCCGCCACTTCGGCACGATACTAGTATCATAGCATATTTTTCTAATAAAAGCAAGAGTTTTTAATAAAATTCTTAAAAAAATAGTGAAAAATATACAATAATAAGGTAAAACAAGTAAAAAACAACTATTTATTCTAATCCAATTAACATAATAAATAAAAGAGATTTTTTGTTGTACCCATTGCCTACCCAAAAATACTATAATTTATAATGAAATAAATATGGTGCTTTTTTATTTTTTTGGATATAATATAAACATAAATATTGTATGAACTTACATTATATGAACAAAAGTAAAAATGCAATGGTTATCTAGCCATTACATTTTTTGTTATATTAACTCAAATAATCTAATATCATTTCGAAATCCATCTTTGTTGGTTGTTTCTTGCCAAGTTCGTACAAAAACAAATCATTAACTGCAATATTACAAGCTTTAGCAATATTTTCCATTGATAAACCTTTATTAATGCGCAATGCTCTTAATTTCAAAGCTGCTGAAGGCAATTCGATATTGCTAGTATACATTGCTATTTTATTATTCTTAATTTTATCGTTTTGCTGCACGAAAGAGATAAAAGGCTCTTGCACAAGGATATTCTTGTGTTTTATCACACTTTTCACAATATTTGTAAGATCCACACTTGTCTTCGCCATTCTCACTATCAAACCATTTCTTTTTATCTAATTCATTTTGTTTGCTTTTTAACTGCTTGTTATTAACCATTTTCAATCACCTCACTTTGAAATATTATTTTTAATATTTGGCAGCCCCATCTTGAGTTGCACAAGAATCTACAGAGTCAAAGTCTGTTGCATTTCTATTATGCTATGGGGCTATAAAAAAAATCTACCTACGATTATAGATTTTTTTGTTTTGTAATATCTTATATGGAAATAAAATGATAATTTTTTTGCTTTAACCAAAGGGAGAAATGGTATCGTAGAAAAAGCATTATTTCAGCCACTACAATAATTGTAGATTGGAGCTGGCAATAGGAATCGAACCTACAACCTAGTGCTTACAAGACACTTGCACTGCCTATTGTGCTACACCAGCATATTGGCAAAGGCAGAATGAATTGCACATTCATTAGCAGTTTTGGAGACTACTGTCCTACTATTAGACGATGCCCTTTTGTTTGTTCCAGTTTCATTATAACATACGATTCTCAATTTTTGGGTTTTTTGAAAATTTTTCAGCTGTGTTTTTATCGTTTTTACAATAAAAAAATCTGCCAAAACCCTTATTTTACAAGGCTTGACAGATTTTTAAAAATTTTTTTAAAATTTAAAAAAGATATTTTATTTTACAATATATTATACTTGGATTTTGTGTTTAATTATAAATAGTTCTGGTTTGCCAGCATTAAGCTCTTCTGAAGTTTTTAATTTTAAGCTCTTAATAAAGTGCCAAATTTTTTGTTTTTCTTGATTTATTTCTTCTTTTTGCAAATCTCCTTTAAATTCAACCTCTAAATATATACCCAAATTTTCCACATCTTCTAACACAATTTTATAATTTTCATGAATATAATATTTTCTTTTATTATGTATAGTCAATAATTTTTGAAATCCTAGTTGGCTTAATATTTTATCCATTTCATTAAAATTATCTATGCTAACTTCATTTTCGTTTGAATATTGCCATATTTCTTTATTATAAACATCTTGTTTATAAGTAAGTTTACTTTCTCCTGCATAGTTTCTTATTCTTAAACATTCAAAAGTTTTACCATATGTATTAGGCTTTAAATTTTTACGCAGTGGATCATAATAATATGTATCTTCAATTAAACATTCTTTTACAAAATTAAATTTAGATAATTCTTTTTCTATGCTATTGTATAAATCAAAAACTTCTACTAATATCTCAAGTTCTATCATTTTTTACCCCCCATATTAGGACTTCTGTATCCAAAGTTTCCATCCCAACATTTTCGTATCCATAATCAATTAATTTATTCCATATTTTGCATGCTAATTGTTCAGGACGACGCTTTTGAATATCTTGAATTCTATGATCATATAAACCACGCACTATTGTATTAGAATTTGTCTCATCAATGTATCCATTTGGTATAGAAATAAGCATTAAACCATTTTTTGCTAAAGCTCTATCCATTTGAATAATTACATTTTGTCTAAATGCTCCTCGACTTTGTATCGTTCTAAGACAAACACAAATATCAAATTTTGTATTTACTAAATATGGAGATTCCATGTCTCCTTTAACAAACTCCATATCTGGATAAATTTTTTTCCCTTTAGAAATAGCATCATTACTAATATCTAGTACAGTACAATGTTTTAACATATTTTTGCCAAAAATATCTTCTAATTCTTTTCCATAATTAGAACCGATTCCTAAAATTTTTTTTGTATTCAAATCATCATCAAAAAATTTTTGTATCCTTTCTTTTATTTTTTTTGACCATGAATTATACTTATCTCTTAAATCTTTTCCATACTCAAAATTTCCATATTTTTTATTAAAAGCATACTCTTTTGCAGATTTTAGAATTTGAGTTGTAGTCTCTTCAGTATATCCCGAACTACCTTTAATAAATTGTAAATTTTCATTAAAAGTAATATCGGCTTTATACTTTGCTCCAAATCCCTTATTCATTAAATATTCATTTATAAACTTTGTAATACTATCATCTGCCCACCAGTTACCCCGATATTTAACATCCTTGTTTTCTGGAAGTTCGTCACAAGGAATGTTTTTCTTTTCAACCATATTAATATCATTTATTTTATTCATACCAATAATATTGTATGCATTGTGTTGAATATTATTACTAAGCAGTTCATTTAAATTAAATTCTAAATCCTTTTGCAAATTTTGCTGCAACTCTGATAATGTTATTTCCTTGTAAATACCTTTATTTTCATATTTTTGCTTAAATAATAAGATTTTCTCTAAATTCCTTACATCTTCTAAGACTAAATCAGATGCAGCTTTTGATTTTTTATCTTTTATGAAGTATAAAATAACTGGTTTACCAGAGTTAATAAATAATTCAATTTCTTCAACAGTACCCGATTCGCTATTTTCAGTAGAAGAGCCAAATCGCGTGCTAAATAAACCAATTAATATATCTGCATTTGGCAATAAATTCCTATTAATTAGTTCTTGCGGTGAAACACCTGATGTCGCAGGCAAATCTTTTTCCCACAAAACGCCACTAAGTCTTACATCTTTATTAAACTTATAATTATCAATGAATTCTTTAATCATTTTTCGCTCATCTTGCAAATCTGATGGAGATGATATAAATACTTCATAAAAATTCAAATTTTTCATAAAAACCTCTAATACTATTTATAAATTTATTCTAATATTTTAGCATAGTTTTTTTTATAAGTCAAGAAAAAACTTGACAAGTGAACTACCGAGAATTATTCATAAGTTCAAATTAATGAACTATTAGGAATTTCCGAATAGTTTAATTAGCGTATATTTAAAATAATTCCACTCTATGTATTTATAAAACTTATATTAAGCTCATATTTGCCCTTAAATTCAATTTTATAGTTAAATCAAACATGTATTCAAGAATGTTTGTTTTATTGAAATTTGTGCAGAATCTGTAAGGATTTTAATATGTTTCAAATATATTTTATACTTACAATTTAATCCCATACTAATTAATCGTATTTCTAATAAATCTTTGCGAGTTCTTTTTATTTGTTCTTTATCTAAATTATTTATCCAATCATATAATTGTCAAATTTGAATCTATAGCAAAAATCATTGTGATATTTTTTTAGCCATTGATATTTTTGCACTAGTTCTTTTATATCCCCATATTCTTTTATTGCTCTAACTATATTGTTTTTATGTGATTGCAAGCATTGTAAAAAATATTTTTGTTGCTTTTTATTTTTTCCTAGATAAAATCTAGAATAAAACAAATTTAAATAATCGAAGTACCAATCCCCATCATTATCTTTCTCTATCCCAACCATAATTGGTGAAGGATTTAAGGAATCATCAAGTTTTATACGAGGTGCAAAAGCCTCACCTTCTAACTCATAGGCTTTCACTAATCCAGAACCAAAAACAAAATGTAAATCGTTGTCAAAATATAATTTTCCTTTTGTTAATCCACCACGCAAAAAAATATCATTCCATTCATATTGCATAAAAAACTCACTAAGTCCATAAAGCAAATTGTACATTAGATTACCCGCATCAACATCGTCTTTATAAGGTGCAAAAAACATAATATTGTCAGAAAATGTAATCCACTGAAATCTAGTAAGTTCTAAACAATTATCAGTATCAAAATTCTTATCTATCATCTTATTTCTATATGTTATAAATCCAGATAAATCTTCCATTAAAGTATGTATATTTGCTAGATATTGATTTTGCTTGTCTATATCAGAACCAAAACTCTTAATATGAGATTTGTACCCCATAACATCTAAAAATAAAATTATATGGTCTTTAACTTCCATTTTTATACCTCTCTTAATACTTAGTTAATTATAACATATATTTATTTCTAATGCTATAATTTATTTGAATTATTTTTATGGAAATAGATTGCAATGAGATGAGTAATAGCCGTTCCGCATT
Source organism: uncultured Christensenella sp. (assembly GCA_910584975.1). GTDB lineage: Bacteria > Bacillota > Clostridia > Christensenellales > UBA3700 > MGBC100798. Next base: position 400 of record CAJUEA010000037.1, on the reverse strand, counting down.
TCCTTTTTGGTTGTTTTCCTCCAAAAAGTACCCCCACCAACACCCAATCATGGGCTATACCCCCACGCATACATACACATAATAATAAATTATGTTAACGAAAACTATGCAAATTTACTTGTTTGCAAGTTGGTTGTTAGTTCCGGCAGATGTCAAATTTTAGTACACGGCAAGAAATCTTTGACAGATTCAAAACAATTTAGGCAAGTAACAGCTAATGAACAGCCGCTGCATGGGATGAGCTCTCACGCAACAAAATCAGCCAACACCCAACCCAACAGCATCCAGCAAGCTATAATATAATACAATTAAATATAAGTAATAAACAATAGACTTAAGTATAATAAACATAAATATACATATTTTATACTAAATATATCTAAGTATAACAAAATAATAA
>CAJUEA010000036.1 GCA_910584975.1 uncultured Christensenella sp. | reverse complement strand
CTTGCTGAAACAAACAAAGAAGTTTATGAGCAATTTGTTGAAATCGCAAGAAGACTTGAAGATCACTACAAAGATATGCAAGATATGGAGTTTACAATTGAAAGAGGAAAGCTTTTCATGTTGCAAACTCGTAATGGTAAGAGAACAGCTCGTGCTGCATTGAAGATTGCTTGTGATTTGGTTGAAGAGGGTATGATTACAACTGATGAGGCACTTTTGAAGATTGAGCCAAAGCAACTTGATTCTTTGTTGCATCCAACATTTGACGAAAAAGTTATCAAAAAAGCAAAGGCTATTGCAAAAGGTCTTCCTGCATCTCCAGGTGCTGCTTGTGGTAAAGTTGCTTTCACTGCAGAAGAGGCTGTTGAAAGAAAAAATAAAGGCGAAAAAGTTGTTCTTGTAAGACTTGAAACTTCTCCAGAGGATATCGAAGGTATGTATGCTGCAGAGGGTATTTTGACTGCTCGTGGTGGTATGACTTCACACGCTGCCGTTGTTGCTCGTGGTATGGGTGCTTGCTGTGTTGCTGGTTGCCAAGAGCTTATTGTTAACGAGGCAGAAAAAACTCTTGTTATCAACGGAAAAACTTATACAGCAGATGATTACATTTCTATTGATGGTAGCACTGGTAACATTTATGGCGAAAAAATTGCAACTGTTAGTGCAACTGTAAGTGGCGAGTTTGCAACAATTATGAAATGGGCTGACCATCGCAGGGCACTAAAAATCAGAACAAATGCTGACACTCCAAACGATGCAAGACAAGCTGTTGAATTTGGTGCAGAAGGTATTGGTCTTTGCCGTACAGAGCATATGTTCTTTGCTGAGGATAGAATCCCTGCAATGCGTGAAATGATTGTTTCTAAAAACGAGGACGAAAGACGCAAAGCCCTAAGCAAATTGTTGCCAATGCAAAGAGCTGACTTTATCGGACTTTATGAGGCAATGGGTGACAGACCTGTTACAATCAGATTCTTGGATCCACCTCTACACGAGTTCGTACCTCATAAGGATAGCGAAATTCAAGCTTTGGCAAAAGAAATGGGCTTGGAATTCGAAGAACTTAAGAAAACTATTGAGGATTTACACGAAATGAACCCAATGTTGGGACATCGTGGTTGTCGTTTGAGCATTACTTATCCAGAAATTGCAGAAATGCAAACTCAAGCTGTTATCGAGGCTGCCATTGAAATTAACACTAAGAAAGGTGCAAACATCATTCCTGAAATTATGATTCCACTTGTTGGCGATGTAAAAGAACTTAAATATGTTAAAAATGTAGTTACAAAAACTGCTGAAAAAGTTATGGCATCTCACGGCGTTAAGATTGATTTTATGGTTGGAACTATGATTGAAATTCCTCGTGCAGCTATCACTGCTGACGAAATTGCAACAGAGGCTGAATTCTTCTCATTTGGTACAAACGATTTGACACAAATGACTTTTGGTTTCTCTCGTGACGATGCAGGTAAGTTCCTTGATGAATATTACAGCCGTAAGATTTTTGAGTCTGACCCATTTGCAAAACTTGACCAAACTGGTGTTGGTAAATTGGTTGAAATCGCAATCCAAAATGGTAAAAAGACAAGACCAAACATCAAACTTGGTATTTGTGGTGAGCATGGTGGCGATCCATCAACAATTGAATTCTGCCACAATGTTGGTTTGAATTATGTTTCTTGCTCTCCATTCAGAGTGCCAATCGCTCGTCTTGCAGCAGCTCAAGCTAACATCAAAAATCCAAGAAAGTAATTTTTGATTTTTGATAAAAATTAAATTGTTTTATTCAATACGGCTGTCGTATTTTATATGACATCCGTATTGTTTTTAGCGAACAAACAAATATATAATGATTATTAGTCTTGTAATAAACAAAATAATAAAAAATAATCATTTAAAAAAGGAAATACAAAATAAAAAATGATAAATTTTAATGATTTACAAATTGAAGAGGGGCTTAAAAAGGCTATCGCAGAACTTGGCTTTGAAAAACCTACACAAGTACAGGAAAAAGTTATTCCTGCAATGCTTGACGGAAATGATATTGTTGCTCAAGCTCCAACGGGCACAGGCAAAACTTTTGCTTTTGCTTTGCCAATAATCACAAATACGCCAAAAGATTGTAAAGATGTCAAATCGCTTATTCTTTGCCCTACACGCGAATTGGTAATTCAAATTTCAAACGAATTTAAAAAACTTTTGAAATATACCGAAAGTATTCGTGTTTGTGCTGTTTATGGTGGACAAAATATTGAAAGACAGCTTGCAAATTTAAGAAAAAAACCTCAAATAATAATTGCAACGCCGGGAAGAGCATTAGATCACTTAGAGCGTCGCACAATCAAATTGCACAATATTGAGTGCGTGACATTGGATGAGGCAGATGAAATGCTTGATATGGGCTTTAAGCCAGATATTGATAAGATATTAAAAGCTTGCCCTAAATATAAGCAACTTGCAGTGTTTAGTGCCACAATGCCAAAACAAATTTTACAGCTTATTGATACTTATCAAACTGATCCAATCAAAATTGTCGGAGAGGCAGAGGAACAGCCAAAAATCAAACAGGTTGCAATTAAATGTAAAGAGGCTGACAAAGTGTCTTTCATAACCGATATTTTGGATATAAACAACTATAAACTAAGCATTTGCTTTTGCAACACCAAAAAGCGCGTGGAAGAATTGACAAAAATTTTGTGTGGCTTTGGATATGTTGCCGAAGGCTTGCATGGGGACTTAAGACAAAGTCAGCGTGACAAGATTATGAAACGCTATCGTGCAGGTGAAATAAACATTCTTATTGCAACAGATGTGGTTGCAAGAGGAATTGATGTAAGCGATATAGAGGCAATTTTCAACTTCGACCCACCTATTGATGAGGAATTTTATGTTCACAGAATAGGAAGGACTGCAAGAGCTAAAAAAACTGGTGTGGCTTACACATTTTACACTAAAGGACAAAAACATTTAATTGATAATTTTGAAAGGATAACAAAGGTAACTATGACAAAAATGGATAATATGACTGCTTCTCGTGATTTTGGCAGTAAAAAACTAGCAAATATTTTTAAATCACTTGAACAAAACAGAGAAAACACAAAAGATTTTGTGACAAAGGAATTGGAAAATTTCAACAAGCAAAATGGCACAAATTACACTCCGCTTGATTTGCTTGCTGTTGTAATTGACGGCAACAATTATATGCAAATGACGGAAAGCAGAGGACAAAAGAAAAAGACTACTGACACAGAAGATAAAGTGGATGCTACCAGATTTTTTGTGACAATTGGCGAAATGGATGGCGCAAATGAAAAAGAAATCGAAAAATATGTGATTTCAAAAGCTAATATCACAAAAGAAGACATTGTGGATATCAAAGTTTTGGAAAAATTCAGTTTTGTTGAAGTTAAAAAGCAATTTGAACAAAATATCTTAAGCTTAAAAGATATGCGTTTTAACGGAAGAAAGATTAATGTTGAAGTTGCAGGAGAAAAGGCAAAAAGCGATAAAAGTGGAAAAGGCAAAAGAAACAGCAATTCTTCAAATAAAAGTAAAGGCAATTTCAAAGGCAAATCATCAAGTAGCCCAAAAGGAAAGGTTAATAACAACAAAAAGTTTAGCAATTCAAACGGCAGAACAAAAAATAAAAAATAATTATATATAAATTTATATTTGAATTTATATAATTGCAATTTTAAAGCTAAATATTTTTAAAAATACGCTCATAAGGGCGTTTTTTTATTTGTATGTATTGTTTTTGGATGTTAAAAAATAAAACTGCTTAAATTGTAAATTTTGCGTATAAAAAAGTATTGTGTTTGTAAATTTATATGAGTTTTAGCAATAATGGCAGAAAAACTAAGAGAATATAGCAAGTTTTTGACCAGCATAAAAGTAAAAAAAATTAAAAAAACTATCAAAAATCGGTAGTATTTTTTAATCTTTTTGCAAAAAATCTAAATTTATTGCAAAATAAATGTCAAAATTGTGTATATTTTTTAATAATCTATTGATTAGATGGTAATAATATGCTATAATAAATACAGAAATAAAAATTCATAGGAAATTTATGGATTTATTTTAGGAGGATAAAATGACTAATAAAGAACTTATTGCAGGTATTGCAAGCGAGTCAGGTTTGACTCAAGTAGATGTAGCAAAAGCTATGGACGCTCTTGTAAAGATTATTTCTGACGGCGTTGCTAAGAATGACAAGGTTGTTGTTCAAGGTTTGGGTAGTTTCGAGCTTAAAGAGAAGCCAGAAAGAATTGGTCGCAACCCTCAAACAGGTGCAGAAATTAAGATTGCTGCAAGCAAAGGCGTTGCTTTCAAAGCTACTAAGTCTTTAAAAGATTTCTTGAATGCTTAATTAATTTGACTACAAAATTTAGCACTGCGAAAGTAGTGCTATTTTTTTTGCAAAAATTTCAAGTATAAAAAGCGAAAAAGTTAACTAATTTTGCATTTACGCATTATATGTGATTTGTACTTAAAAAAACTTCAATCGCGTTATTACAGATATAAAATATTGTTTGAAATACAATAATATGATATAAACATTAAAATTTATATTAATGTATAAAAAGCATACTATGATAAGAATTAATTCAATAGTTGTATATTTCTAATTTCAAATTAAAATCATATGTGAACAAGCCTTTATTTTATTATTACAAAAAAAGAAACAAGCAGTAAGCTTGGTTTATGTAATTAAATTATTTTTAGACAATAAGTTAAATATGAGGTGATTATATGATTTCAGGAGTATTTGATTTTTTATCTAATGTAATTTTTCAAACTTGTTATGTAGGATCGGACGGCAATTTTCCAAAACCACTGGATAAAAATACCGAGTCAGAATTGCTTGACAAGGTGGCTTGCGGAGATATTGAGGCAAGAGACAAATTGATAAAGCATAATATGAGATTGGTTATACATGTTGTGAAAAAATACAATAATTATTATGATACTGATGAGCTTATTTCGGTTGGTTCACTCGGATTGATAAAGGCTGTAAAAACATATTCTAAGGGGAAAGGAACAGGGCTTGCGACATATGCTGCAAGATGCATTGAAAATGAAATTTTAATGACATTGCGTGCATCTAAAAAAAGAATTCAAGACAGATCACTTTATGAGCCACTCAGCTATGATAAAGACGGCAATGAAATATCTTTTATTGATATCATTGCGACAGACGAAGAAGGAGTTTTTCAACAGGTGGAAAATGAGATTATGGCTGAAAAACTGCTTGATATTATGAAAAAAATCCTTATTCCAAGAGAATTTGATATTGTAAAAATGAGATTCGGACTGCAAAATTCTGCTGTATACACGCAAATTGAAATTGCAAATATGATGAATATTTCTAGGTCATATGTGAGCAGAATAGAAAAAAAAGCATTGCAAAAAATAAAAGACTATTTGATTGACAATCAATTGATTATAAGATAAAACTAGCGAAGTATTTTGTAGTGATATTTTTTATTTTTGTAATAAATTTAGTTGTATTTCAAAAAAAATTTGCAGTTAAAATGAAAATGAAAAATTATCCAGCTAATTAATAACAAAAGTTGTTGACAAAGCTTTAAAGATATGTTAAAATAAACCCGAGTAAAATAGTAGGGATTAAAATTATGAAACTATCTTCAAAAGCTAGATATGGATTGAAGGCTATGTGCGAGCTTGCAGTTAAGTATGATGAAATTGTCAGCATATCACAAATTGCAGAAAGCACAAAGACTTCAGAGGCATATCTTGAACAACTTATGGCAATATTAAAAAAAGCTGACCTAATTGTTTCCGTTCGTGGTGCAGGGGGGGGCTATAAACTTGCAAAAAGTCCTTACGACATCAGTGTTGGAGAAATTTTGAGGGCACTTGAGGACGATTTGAAATTTGTTGACTGCATAAGTGGCGATTGTGAAAACAAATGCAAGTGCTATACAGTTTGGCAAAAACTTTACGATACAATAAACAATTCATTGGATAATATGAAATTGATTGAAATATGCGACGGAGGAGAAAATGAATAGGATATATTTTGACCATTCAGCAACAACGCCAACAAGCAAAGAAGTGCTTGACGAAATGCTACCATTTTTTTGTGATATTTATGGAAATGGCAGTTCGCAACACTTTCATGGCAGAGAGGCTGGAAAGTATATAGATATTGCAAGGAGACAAGTGGCAGATGCCATTGGGTGCAAAGCAGGCGAAATTTATTTTACAAGTGGTGGAACAGAATCTGACAACTGGGCAATTCGTGGTGTTTTGGAAGGCTATAAAGCAAAAGGCAAACACATCATTACAACTTGTATAGAGCATCCTGCAATGATAAAAACTTTGGAAAGTTTTCAAAAAAATGGCAATGCAGATGTGACATTTTTGAGTGTGGATAGTGAAGGTTTTATTTCTTTGGATGAACTTAAAAAAGCTATCCGACCAGATACAGTTTTGATTTCTGTTATGACTGCCAACAATGAGATTGGAACAATTCAAGATATCAAGACGATTGGTGAGATAGCAAAAGAAAACAACATTATTTTTCATACAGATGCTGTTCAAGCAATTGGCAATGTGAAAATTGATGTTAAGGAAATGAATATTGACTTGCTTTCTATGTCTGCACACAAGTTTTATGGCCCAAAAGGTGTTGGTGTGCTTTACAGACGCAACGGAATCAAAATGGGCAGTTATATGACTGGTGGCGAGCAGGAGAGAAATATGCGTGCTGGCACATTGAATACACCAGGTATTGTAGGTTGTGGCAAGGCGATTGAAATTGCTGTTCACGATATGGAAAAAAACAATAAGTATGTGGCAGGTTTGCGTGATTATTTTGTCTCTCAACTTGAGAATAAAATTGGCAATATTTATTACAATGGCACAAGATCAGATAGGCGTCTTGCATCAAATGCAAATTTCAGCTTTGAGTTTATTGAAGGCGAATCCTTATTGCTTAGGTTGGATTTGGCGGGCATATCAGTTTCAAGTGGCTCGGCTTGTTCTTCAGGCAGTTTGGAGCCATCATATGTTTTGCTTGCAACAGGCAGAGCAATCGAACTTGCTCATGGTTCACTAAGATTTAGCTTTGGCAAACACAACACAAAAGAAGAAATTGATTATTGTGTGCAAAGCTTGGTGAAAATCGTTCACGATTTAAGAGAATTGTCACCATTATTTTTGATTAAAAAAGGAGAAAACAAATATGTATAACGAAAGAGTTATGAAAGAATTTGCAGAACCAAAAAATGTTGGTTTTATTGAAGATGCTGACGGCGTTGGCAAAGTTGGTAATGCATCTTGTGGCGATATAATGGAAATTAGTCTTAAGATTGATGGAGATGTTATCACAGATGCCAAGTTCAGAACTTTTGGTTGTGCAGCAGCTATCGCAAGCAGTTCAGTTGCCACACAAATGGTAATTGGCAAAACTCTTGACGAGGCTTTGGATATAAAAAATAAAGATGTGGTTGAAACTTTGCAAGGTTTGCCACCACAAAAAATCCATTGTTCAGTTTTGGCAGAAGAGGCTATTAAAAAAGCTGTTGAAGATTATCGCGAGAAAAACAAAAAATAATTGTATATTTAGCATAGGTTATTTGTTACTTTTGCATTTTAATAATCCTTAATTAAAAAACAATGAAACATCTGTTATTTGATTTGAATATAATAATTTACCTTTTTTAATACAAACTATATTAGGGGAGGTGAATTATGAAAGTTGGAATTATGCTTGGCGTTGCAGCTGGGACAATAGCAACTTATGCGATTATGTCAGAGAATAAGATTGAAAAAACAATGAAAAAAATTGTTAAAAAAATGAAAAATAAGTATAAAGAAATGATGGACTAATTTTACTGAAAATTGTGTGATAAATTCACACAATTTTCATTTTAGTATCGATTTTTGATTGATTATTATGTTTTTTTTGCTATTTCTAGTATTTAAGCTTGGGCATAGTGAATAATTGATTTATACATCCTAAGTTAGATTTTTAGTATAATGGCTAATTGCTATGATTTATAAAAAAATTATTAGATTGTTTTAAAGATATTGTTTTGCACATTAAGTTTCTAAGCTACTAAGCTGTTTTGCTATGATAAATTACACAAATTTGTCGAGTATTGTGGCTGAATTAAATAAAATAAGTTAAAAATCTATTTACTTTTATTTAAAATTATGTTATAATTTATGATAGCTAAATTTAAAATGGTAAATTTTAGTATTTTTAAGTGTTTGAATAATTAAAAATTTGATTAACAGCAGTCAAAAGTTGCAAGGAAGAATTTTTGATTTGTATAATAAAAAATATTATGGAGGGCTTTATGGAAAAAAAGATTATTTACAGTGGTATTCAACCAACAGGCTTAGTTACTTTGGGCAATTATATTGGAGCCCTTCAAAACTGGCTTAAGTTTCAAGATGACGAAAATTATCAATGCATTTACAGCATTGCTGATTTACATTCTTTGACAGTAAGGCAGGTTCCTGCTGAATTTAGAAATCGTGCATTGTCATTTTTTGCACAATATCTTGCATGTGGTCTTGACCCACAAAAAAATATTATGTATTTTCAGTCACATGTGCACGAGCATGCAGAGCTTACTTGGATTTTAAATTGCATCACTTATATTGGCGAGGCAAGCCGTATGACTCAATTTAAGGAGAAATCTCAAAAACATCCCGACAATATCAATATGGGATTGATGGATTATCCTGTGCTTATGGCAGCTGACATTTTGCTTTACAACACAGCACTAGTGCCTGTGGGTGTGGATCAAAAGCAACATCTTGAAATTGCAAGGGATTTGGCAATAAGGTTTAATAATGCATACAGCCCAACTTTTACGGTGCCAGAACCATTAATTTCAAAGGTTGGTGCAAAAATAATGAGTTTGCAAAATCCAACTGCAAAAATGAGCAAAAGCGATACAAATGCAAATGCTACAGTTTCAATTTTGGATAGTGAAGACGACATTATGCGTAAATTTAAAAAGGCTGTTACCGATAGTGACAACGAGATTAGATTTGGTGAAGATAAGCCAGGTGTATCCAATTTGATTACAATTTATGCAAGCTGCAAAAGCATTTCCATTGACGATGCTGTTAAGGAATTGCAAGGCTTGAGCTATGCCTCTCTTAAAGAGGCTGTTGGTGCTAGCGTTGCTGAGTTGCTTGCACCAATCAAATCAAGATACAATGATTTTATGAATGACAAAGAACAGCTTTTGGCTATTGCAAAAAATGGTCAAGAACAAGCATCATACATTGCAAGAAAAACTTTGAGAAAAGTTTATAAAAAAGTTGGATTGGTACAATTATAATGTTCGGCTATGTTATTCCAGACAAAATGAATATGTTTGTCAAAGATTACTATAATTACAAAGCATATTATTGTGGTCTTTGCAAAAGAATTGGCAAGGATTGCAGTCAGCTTATGCGTATCAGCACCAATTACGATATGGTCTTTTTTGATATGTTTTGCCATGCAGTGCTTGATATAAAGCCAAACTATAAAAATGAGCCGTGCATTTTATCTCCAAAGAAAAAATCAATCGTTAAAGGTGACGAACTTACAGATAAGATTGTGGATATTAACACATTGCTTATATATTATAAGCTTTTGGATGACAAGTTGGACAGCAACAAGCCTAGCATAGCAAAAAGTATGGCAAGAGGACTGGTTGTCAGCAGTCAGTATAAAAAGGCAAAAAAGAATTTTCCTGAATTGGACAAGTTGTTTGACTATGAGTATGCAAGATTGCGCAATATGGAAAGTGAAGGCACTGCTTCCATAGATATGCTTGCCGACCCCTTTGCAAATATGCTTAGCAGAGCAGTTAATGTTGTTTTGGGCGACAAAAGCAGCAAAGATATTGAAGATATGTTTTATTATCTTGGCAAATGGGTTTACATTATTGATGCTGTGGACGATACAGAAAAAGACTTTAAAAACAACGAGTTTAATCCCTTTTTTGTGGGCTATAATTACCAGAATAAGGATAAGTTTTTTGAAGAGCGTGGCAAAGAGCTGGAATTTTTGCTAAAAAGCAGTTATAATAGTGTGCGTAATGCATATAAAAATATAGAGTTAAAATTCAATGAAGGTGCTATAACAAACATTTTATGGTATGGCATTTTAATGAGAACGGAAGATATTTTGGGGAGGAAGGAAAATTGCAAAAAAATCCGTATTTAGTGTTGGGCGTAAGTGAAGATGCAACTTTTGCTGAATTGCAAGATGCATATACTAAGCTACAAAATCAATATAAGGCAGACAGGTTTCTTGAAGGCGAGGCAGGTGCAGAGGCAATTAGAAATCTTGAGGAGGTTGAATGGGCTTACAATGAATGCCAAAGGCTTTTGCATGAAAAAGCTACTGTAAATGACTCAACAAAAATTTATGAGGAAATCAGCAGTCTTATCAAAGAAAATAAGCTTGTTGAGGCTCAATCAAAACTTGATAGTATTGATGCAAGGGTTGCAGAATGGCATTACTATCAATCAATTATTTATTACAAGAAAAAATGGTTGAATGATAGCAAAACTCAACTTGAAATTTGTGTTAATTTGGATCCTAAAAATTATAAATATTCAGAGGCTCTTCGTAAGCTTAATGAAGATATGGCGCAATCTGACCCATTTGTGGCAAACGAAAATGCCAATCAACAATACAATCAGCAACAACAAACCAACAGAGGTGGTTATGTTGACCCTCAAATGTCTGCTGGGCAACGCAATGCAGATGCTTGTTGCAACACATGCTGTACACTTTATTGCTGTGACACTTGTTGCGAGTGTTGTGGAGGAGACTTAATTGGATGTTGCTAATGCTTTTGTTTTAAGTTTTAGGCAAGCTTTTTAGATACAAAGTTTGCTTAAAATGCAAACAGAAGTTTGATTTTATGTTTATGCTAAGGTGAGGAAATGAAAAAAAGCTATGTTATTGCTTTGTCAGGTATATCCTGTGCGTTGGCACTTATTTGCGTAGTTGGCTCAATATTTGTTGAATTTATGAATTTGACATTTGCCGTACTTGCAGCAATTTTTGTAAGTATGCCGCTTACTCAAAAATCTTGGGTGGGAGGTATACTTTCTTATATTTCTACAAGCATTTTTGCTTTTTTGATTGGAAATATCAATGCCTTGCCGTTCATATTGTTTTTTGGAGCATATGCAATTATTCAATGGAGTATTGAAGAAAAACTTTATCCACTTTTAAAAAACAAAATTGCTAAGTATTCTGTTGGTTATGCTTTAAAACTTGCTTATTTTGAGGCAGTAATTGCAATTTATTGGTTTTTGTTTAACACACTAATTCCATCATTTGTGCTGTTTGGCAAAACTATTAAATTAACTTATTTGATAATTGCTCTTGCAGGAATACCAATTTTTTTGCTTTATGATTTGATGATGCATTTGGTGTTCAAAAACTTTACTTTTTTGATAAACAGAGTTGTAAGAAAGACAACAAGAACAACAACACCAGATGATATTATTTATGACGAACAAAATAAAAAACAAAATGTATTTGAAGAATTTGAAAATGAAAATATCTTTGAGAGCAGTGAAATAAAACAAGACGAAAAGTCAGATAGTTTAAATGTTGATAATGACAAAAATGATAATGAAGATAAGCATTGCTGAATAAACAAGAACAATGTTATTTCAAACTTTAAACATAGTTGTAACATCGTGTACTTGATTTGTGCTTTTGTCATCCTGAGCGCGTAGTGTAACGCAGTCGAAGAATCTCGGGTTATGCTTGTTGAGTAAGATGAAATTTATCCTTTTAAATAACACGAAAAAAGTTTGAGATCTCTCGACTACGCTCGAGATGACAAAAACATTATTGCTCAGAATGACAGGAAGAAAGTGCTGTGTACGGCAATACAATGCAAAAATATTCAGCCTTTATTGTTCTAAATTTAACATTGAAAATCAATCAAAAAATTCAGCCGAAAATGTTATGTTTTCGGCTGTTATT
>CAJUEA010000035.1 GCA_910584975.1 uncultured Christensenella sp. | reverse complement strand
CAAAAAATAACAGCCGAAAACATAACATTTTCGGCTGATTTTTTTGATTGATTTTTAGCGTTATTTTTAGAATAATAAAGGCTAAATATTTTTACATTGTATTGCCGTACAGAGCACTTTTTTCCTGTCATCCCGAGCGTAGTCGAGGGATCTCTAACTTGGACAATGAAGAAAAATGATACTATTTGATTTACTCAACAAGCCAAATCTGAGATTCTTCGACTTCACTGCATTTCGCTCAGAATGACACAAACAATGTTTTATTGAGCAATAACAGTAATGCCATTTCGAGAGAATGCGAGGTTCCCACAAAAAGGTTGTTTTTGTAGGAACCTCGGCTAATTAATTTGCTTTATCATAAGGGCTAACAAAAGCACTTTCAAAATTGTTAGCTTGAGAATATGGATTTCCGTCCTTGCTTGGGGCAATAAATTGTTCATAATTTGCATTTTGATAAACACGAATATAATCAACTTCCATTGCAGCCTCTCCTTGATGACTAAACTTGCCAATTTTTTGTCCGTGAGGTCCCCAACCATCTCCTGCGTCTATCTCATTTGTAAATCGCAAAAATTCAGGAACTTTGCACACTCCACCTGCATTTGTTGCCCAAGTTGCATAACCATCAATAAAGAAAATATAACAATCTGGCGTCCAAAGCAAAGAGAAAGTGTGGAACTCTCCATCATACAAATTTTGCTCCAACTTGCCAATGTGTCCTGCAACTTTGCCACTTGAACCATAGCCATTCCACAACAAAGCGTGTCCCATTCTTGGAACTTTATCATTATCCTTACGGAAAGCTGACTCATAAACATCAATTTCTGTTCCATCCACGCCGTCAAAGCCAATTTCTCTCATTTCATTGCCTTGCAACCAAAAAGCAGACCACATTCCGTCCTTATCAGGAAATTTAATGCTTGTTTCAAAATATCCAAATGCTTGTGCCCAAATAATATTGCTGTCATAAGAGCCTTCTGCATTTTTCACTTCACTTCTTGTTTCAAATCCACCAGTAAAACGCCCTTTTGTATATCCATTTGCAGTGCAAGTCGGACAAGTATGATTATCGTCATAAGCAGCATTTACAATGGCTTTTCCGTCCTTGACAGACACCATTTCACTACACCAGTAGTTTGAATATTCTGGATGAAGTTTGTTTTGGCTAGCCCATCTCAAGTCGTGCCTTGAAGTTGCCCAAATTTTAGGGTTAAGTCCACTATTGACATCATAAGACTTGTCAAAATTGTCAATCATACTTACATACCAACCATCGCTGTTTGTATTCTTATCGCCACTCTCATACAAATAAGTATCATTACTTAATGTACTCAAATCAATAAAATCAGAAACTTTCAATTTTGTGATATCCACCTCGTCAATACTTTTGCCCATTCTGTTAAGTGCCAAATACTCCCAGCCATTCAAAGTGAAAGCATCATAAGCAGGCTTACTGCAACCAACCAGCGTAAATACAGCTAGCGCAACAATCAATACAAAACTAATTAAAATTACAATTCTCTTTTTTGTCATACTAACTCACTAATATATAATTATTTTAATCATACTTTATGAAAAAACTATCAAAAATCGATACTAATCTGTTTAAATTTATCAATATGTCTTTTCCCCATCTACAATCAACATATTGTCAAGATTCTGCATTATATCCTTTTCAACAACTTGTTCTGTCCAATTTTGAGGCTCCACAGCCTCAATAGAAATGGAAATTGCAGATTGAGGACATCCCCATTCTTCCAGAAATATTTGATTAATTCTCTCTGCTACTCTTTGTTTTGTTGTCTCATCTTTGGGATAAGCTTTTATGTTAATGTAAGGCATACTCCCCTCCAAAGCAATTTTGTGTATTTATTATAGCATAAAATTTTTATTTTCTCAACCTTAAAAAACAAAATTGAACTTAAAACAAATTTTTACTTTATTTAATCAAAATAATTTTTGTTATACAAATAAACCTCTACAAATTTGCAAACTATGTATATTGTTTAAAACAAATAACAAAATTCGTTTGATAAATCACAACTAAAATGTAATTTGGTATTTACTTTGCAACAAAAATAGTGTATTATAAAAGTATATCAAAAACATATAAATTTTGTTTAAGTTGCAAAATAATATACTAATTAACTTGAACAAAAATTGAATGAGGTATATATGAGAAAAGCAAACAGAGAAATAACCGATTTAAATCAAATTATTGATATAATAAAAAATACCAACACCATAAGATTAGGCCTTAACGACACCCCCTACCCTTATGTTGTACCTGTTTCTTTCGGCTTTGACAATAACAATGGAAAACTTTGTTTTTATTTTCACGGTGCAACAATAGGAAAAAAAATTAACCTAATCAACAAAAATCCTTTTGTTTGTGTGGAAGGAGACATTTTTCATCGCTATATGGACACAATTAAATCGGTAACTTGCCTTTACGAAAGCTTTATTGGTTATGGAAAATGTGTAAAACTTGAAAATGAAGAGGCTATCTATGGCTTAAAACAAATACTTAGCCATTGCAATTACGCTGACCATACTTTTTCCGAGTCCGTCTTACCAGTTGTCAATGTTTACAAAATTGAGATAGACTCAATCACCGCAAAGCATAGAGAAAAAAATAATTAATTACCACTATTCGCTTGACAATATCCCAAAATTTGTATATACTTTTTAAGTAATCAATAATTGGACGATTAGCTCAGCTGGATAGAGCGTTGCGCTACGGACGCAAAGGTCAGGGGTTCGAATCCCTTATCGTTCACCAAAATTATACACTCCAATGTATAATTGTCACTTTTGGGGAGCTGAAATGCTCCCTTTTGTCTTTAAAATTTACATTTTACCCTATTATTTTGGCTGTTTTTAGCCAAAATAATTTTTTTTAGGCGTTTATAAGAGTCAAAACAAGAGTCAGAATGAGAGTCAAACTCCCTTGCCGTTCTTATTTACTAAAGCAATGTTTTTATTTTCAAAATCTTTATTGATATGTATATAATATCTTTGCGTAATACTTATATCACTATGCCCTGCCCAACGCATGGTCTGTTCTGCAGGAACACCCGATTCCATACACCGGGTACAAAAAGTGTGCCTTAAATCGTGTATTTTAAAATCAGTTATATTTGCAATTTCTAATATTTCCATAAACGCTTCACGACATTTTGTGTTGCCTATTTTAAAAAGTCTATCTTCTGTTATTCGTTTATCTTTATGTATTTTATCTTTATTGCGCAACGCTATTTCTGCAGCACTATCAAATAATGGTATTATTCTACGGCTTGATTGTGTTTTTGGATAGCCTATTTCATTGTTTTTTGATAGCGTTTTGTTTATAGTGATTGTTTTATTGGTATAATTGATATCACTTTTCAATAATGCACGAGCTTCCCCCTTTCTTAATCCGGTGACAAGTATAAATAAAAAATAATCGCCATATTGGTGACGATTACAAGCACTTTTAAATCTCTGCTCTTCTTCCAAAGTTAAAGCTCGACCTTGTCTTTTTTCCCTTTTTGGTAATTTAATAAATGTAAATAAATCTAGTTTTATATATCCAATTTGCTTTGCTTTGGTTAGGCAATCTTTTAAATAAGTAAATATATGTTCTCGCATTCGCCCCGCTGAAATATTGTTTAAAAGCTCTTGTATTTCTATGGCTGTAATATTTTTTAGATACATTTGACTTATAGATTGGCTTAATACATATTTTTTTAATCTATGTTCCATATCCTCGTAAGTCGATTTTCTAACTTTATTAAGTTTAAATAAAGATAGCCATTGTTTTATCCAATTTTCAAGAGTAAGTGGCTTAGCTTTTTGATTTGTTCCAATTTTATTATTTAACTTATTTTCTTTTAACGCATTTTTTAGATTTTCCAAGCACTCTTTTTGTGTTTTACCATAAACGCTGACTTGCTTGCCCTCTTGGTTATAATAACGAGCATAATATCGCCCATCTGCTCGCCATTTAATTGATTTGTTGTTATATTTCATAGTGTCCATTCCTTTATCGTTATTTTTTGACACTTGTTGTAACAACAATTTTCTCAATTCACTTGTGATTTCTTCAATTCTTTTTTCTAAATCGTCCATATTTGTATCCCCCAATTTTAAAGATACAAATAGTATAAATCAAAAATTGATATTTTTTAAAAAATATTTTGTACTATAATTAATTGCAAATAATTAATTATAGTAATTTTTGTTTTTTAGTTTTTTAATTGTTTGAATATTTCATCTTTATAAATATTTATTTTGCTTTTAATAGAGCTTTTTAGTCTTTGGGTATTATTTTTCAATTCGTCATATTCTATTTCAATTAATTTGAGATTATGCTTTTTATATAATTCAATTTTTTCTCTTTTATTTTTATTGTATTTTTCATCACCTTTCACACCCCACAATTCAATATAAATTCCTTTGTCTGTTAAAACTGGTATGAACCAATCACACATCACTGTTCTTTCAGTAATTTCGTCCACTTTAATGTTGTATGCGTGAACTATGTTATTGTTATATAGAATATCGTCAACTTTTATTTCAAATTCGCTTTTTACAAGGTGCCCATCTTGTGTTTTTTTAATTTTTTGTTTATCATTGTTCGGGGTTATTGTATCGTCAATTTTTATTTCAAATTCGCTTTTTACAAGGTGCCCATCTTGTGTTTTTTTAATTTTTTGTTTATCATTGTTCGGGGTTATTGTATCGTCAATTTTTATTTCAATAATTTCTGTTATTTTTTTATTGTTTTTGGTACTAAAATTTTCATCTATTTTTGCAATATCTTTATGCAATCTTTCAATCAATGAATTATCATTATAGTTGTTATTTAATAAATTTGTAATAGCTATCATATTCAACTTTTGATAAAAAATTTTATCTTCATCAAAAATTCTCATTGCATAATCTTTTGCATTATAATAATAGTCTTTTAATTTCTCTACATTTATATTAATAGGCTCAAATAGGTCTTGATTTATATATATTTCATCCATTCTACTTTGAATATCATAATAGCATTCTCTACAATAAGTATATTTATTTGAAATTGGTTCTCCGCAAAGTTTACAATAATTTTGCATGTCTATCTCCTTTTTTACTTTGTTTTATTTTTCTTTGCTTGCACCATTAGTTCTGTAAGTTCATAAATAGTGCTTTTGTCTTTCATGTCTAATTGTCTAACTAGGTCAATTAAATAGTTTTCATCTTCGCTAAGTTCATTTTGCATAATAATTAACCCTTCTTCGTTTGAATTGTTTACTAAATAATCTATAGATACATTGAAAATTTTTGATAATTTAGTTAAATCTTCTATTGATGGTTCTGTTCTTCCTCTTTCCCAATCACAAATTGTTGTTATTGATTTGTTTAAATTGTTAGCAATTTCTTTTTGAGTAATTTTTTGTTCTTGTCTTATAGTTTTTAATTTTAACATTTTTAATACCTTTTTTATTTGATTATATAAATAATTTAGCAAAATGTTAATAAAAAGTATTGACATTTAGCAAAATCCGTATTATACTAATAATGAAATTAGCATTTTGCTAAATTATTAAAATTTTTGAGGTGTAAGCTATGAAAAGAAGATTTGTAAATATATTTGATAAACGCAAAAATAAAGTTGTACAATATCAACTTTTTAAAGGACAAAGATTAAGTAGCGTTATTCAAGATTATGCCAATTATGAGTATAAATATGGAAATAAAGCACCAAAATCTTTCACAGAAAATTTTGTAATTGCTGGAGAGATTTACACAAGAGATATTGAATAATAAAGGAGATAAAAAATGAAAAAAGTAAATACATTTTTATTGTTATTTTTAATTTTAATGGTTATTGGTTGTATTGTAATAGGTGCATTGTATTATTTTACGGATATAATCAAGGTTAAATCACCTAGCGAAGATAAACCAAGTCTTGAGGCACCAGTTGCCCCCGATAAGCCTAATGAGGTTGTAATTAATAAAGAGCTTGTCAGCACAACTTATGTGTCTGAAAAATATGGAACATTTGAGGTTCCAGTCAAAAATATTTTAAAAAATACGAATGATTTTGGTGCATACACATATTTGTATTTCCCAAATGGCACAAATTTACTTCCGTTGGCTGAATCAACTATGGATATGTACAAAGAATATTCAGACATTTTTAATGAAATAAATATTGATATTAAGGATGTTAGGTTTTTTATAGAGCCTTATGTTTCTGATAAAGATAAAATTTTAAATAGAGTTGATTTAACTTATGATACAAGTTCAAGCAAGTTTTACTTTTCTGATAATAAAGTGACTTACAAAAATTGTGATGGTTATGATATTTTTATGAATTTTTATGATATCAAATTTTGTGACAATAATACTTCAAATAGATATGCACTATGTGCAAATGTATTTGTGACAAGCGAAAAAGAAATGATTGACATGTCAGAGAATTTGGATGGATCTATTATGGTAGAATTTCCGGTTGTAAGATTGATTGTATCCGACAATGGAACACCATTGACTGAAAAAATCTACAAAGAAATGCTACAGGATCCTGCAACAAAAATTATTAAAAATTATAATTAAGTCTTTCTCATAATATTTTTTCCTCATAAGAGGGATAGCAGTATCCTCTTAAAATAATATCTGCCCCAATAGGGGGTATGACATATAAACAAATGTTATATTGTACATATTGTTCACTTTCTTTTAAATTGTTGTATCCCCTTAAAATTTAAAAAAGGAGGTAATTTATGGCTTATCGTAATTATAAAAGAAAAAATGCTTACAGGGCAAAATCAAGTCAATACACTGAAACTGAAAAACTTGCATTTAAACTTGGTTGTATTCAGCGCGGCTTGAAAAATCCTAACAGCAAAGTTTTTGAGTCATTTTCTAATGGTATTAATGGCGTAACTTCAAAATCAAATGAAAAACCTATGTTTTAAAAGGAGAAAAAGTTTTGACTAAAAATAAAGAAGAATTTCCAAAAGAATTTCCTTTTTGGGCAAGATTAAAAGTTTTTAAGAAAAGGACAACTTTAGTAATTGACGAGGAATTAGTGAAAAATAAAAAGAATAATCGATATGAAGAAGGGTTTGTTCATAGAGAGGCAACACATTCAAATCATAGCGATTATGAAAAGATTTTTCCTAATCCAGATAAAAGAGATAAAGAGCCATTGTATTTAAAACGCCCAAGAAAATTGCCAAAAAGGTTGTTTGAAAAACATAATCAAGAATTGGAAATGCCGAAATTTTTAAAAGACAGATATAGCAAAAATAATAAAAAATAAAAAAAGAACCACAATTCGAGCCTTTCGCTCCTGCCATATGGCTTTTGCCCTGCAAGGGATAATGTGATTCTATTAGTATTATAAAGCAATATTGAAATAAAGTCAATACTTTTTAACAAAAAAATTGCGACATCGCAACAAAAAAGGTGGTTCGTTTGATTTAGCATTGTCAGAACTATACAACTTAATACAAGTGTAAGTCGTTTAGATCTAAACGCACAAAATAAATACTTAAAGTTTATGCAGTTATATTTATTAAAAAAAAGAACGATTAAAAATTAAAATTATTAAGAATTAGGAGAATTGAATTATGGCAAATACATTTGTAAAACCAATAAGAGAAGAAGGTATTGTAATTAGTAAAACATATAAAGAGGCAAAGCCTGCAAGAACAGATTATAATGGCAAGGAATGGCCGGCAACCGAGGAACAATTTTTAGTGCAGGTATTAAGTTGTGACGAAGACGATTTTGATAAGGTAACTGGTTTTTCAAATTCAACGATTATTGAATATCCAGTTGATAAAGAAACATTTGAAAAAGTTAAATTTGGAATGTGTGCAAAAGTTAAGTATGAGGCAGTAAAGTATGGTTCTGATATTAAGTTTAAGCCAATTGCTTTTACTCTGCTTGATAAAAGATTGGTTTAATTTAGTTAAGTAATTAAATAAGATAAAGCATTTTTTTAGATTTTTAATATTCTATAAAATGCTTTTTTTTATAAAATTTTTTAAAAGAGGTGCAATATGAGAAAATCTAAAACAAAATTTATAGCAACTATAATTTTGGTTGTTGCAATTTTAGGAGTTATTGCTGGCGTTATTGGTTACTACTCTAACGGCTTTAAAAACTGGGATAAGTTCAACCCTAAAAATTGGTTTGAAAAACCTGTTCCACCTGCAATTGCTGAAGTTGAAGATGTTGCAAGTGGTATGGTTGTTAATTTAAGTTATGATGAAGGTTCAACTTTTGAAAAATATAAAATCTCTCAAGAAGATTTTGAAAATCAAAATATTCCTGCTACAGTTGAATCGGCTTATTCATTAACAGCTACTATAAATGCAGTTAGTGAAAAAAATATGCAAGTTGATTGGACAGTATCTTGGCTTAATGATAATGGTTGGAGTTCTGAAAAAAATGTATCAGATTATGTTACCTTGGATAAATCAACATGTAAAAGTGGCGAATCTGTTATTTTAATGTGTCATCAAGATTTTGGGAAACAAATCATTGTAACAGCAAATGCAAATGTTGATATTAATAAATTTGCAATTTGTGAAGTTGACTATATTAAAAAAGTTGTAAAAATGGATTATACTTTTAAATCTGGCGAAGAAGAAATATTTGACTATGTTTTAGATGATAATAATATTTATAGATTTGATTATAATGGTGAATTTAATCAATATACAATTGTCCCTAATCCAATTTATTCAAATTTCACAATTGATAAAGTTTTTGAATGGAATATTACTGGAAAATTCACAAAAGAATTTCATTCAGGCAACAATAGTGTTGATAATTTTTTTTTCGAAACTGGTATTAATAAATTTTATTATGATAACCCTATGTCAGATTTAGCAAGTCAAGCACATTTTTTATATTTAGACATAATGCAGGCAATGCCAAGAGGTAATGCAGAGATACTTTATTCAAGAGTAGAAAATTTAGTTGTAAATTTTATGAGAATTTATAATAATTTATCAGATTCAGATAAAAATCATTCTTTAATTAAAGGAGCTTATTCTGCTTTCTTTTATTTAGAAAATCAAGTTAAGGGTAATACTTTGTATATGCTTAATTATAGACACACTGTTGAAATGGAAAGATTATACTCTATTCCAAAACCTGTTTTATTTAAATATAGGTATATGCAACAATTAATTTATGATTCAGAAATAAATTTTTTGCAAAAATGTTTAAATAGTAATAATGCAAATAAAGGTGTAGTCGAATATACAATCAAATATATTGATGGTGGTATAGAAAATATAGCCACTATGTCAATAGGATTTACAACTGAGTCAATTGATTTGATTTTAGGTGTCGATATTGATAATCCTAATATTGAGTTTTTATTAAAATAAGGTGGCCTATGAAACAATATTATAAAAAAATTTCAATTATACTTTTATTATTTTTAATTCTGACAACATTTTATATATTTGGACAAGCTATGTTTAATGTATATGCAGATATTCCAAAGAATTCAAATGTATTATCTGATTTGCAGCGTGATTCAAATTTTGATATTGGACAATATCCAATCAATAATAATGATGGTTCAATAAATGTAATACAGATTGCAGAAAGCAATAATAATACTTTAATCTTGTATACTTACCAACCTTGTCAAATGACAAAAAAAATGACAGCAACTAGTGTTAATATGTCATTTACTGAAGAAGTAAGTGATACTGAGCTTTATTTTTTAAAATTATTAAGCACTTCAAATGTGTTCTGTAAATATGAAGTTGTTGGCGTAACGCTTCCAAAAAGTGATTATAGATATTACAATATAACATCTATTTATCGACCTTGGGATGAAAATTTTGACGCTCCAAGTGGAAATGATAATACGAAAAATGAAATAGCTTTTGCCGTAGGTAGACTTTATAAAGCTTCAACAATTGATGGCAAAGTCACTTATACATATGAATATCCAGATATAATTGAAATTTTAAATCCATATGCTGACTTTTTAGAATATTCTAATGGATTTTGGCTTGCAACACAATCTTGTCGTAGCCATTATATAGCTTTTGATACTGATAAACAAATTGATTTTCTTAAAGAAGCTACTATTACTTTTGTTCATCAAAAATGTCATAGTGAGGTTGGCACTTCTCATGAAGGAACTACTAAAGGTCCAGAAATTTTGGAAAAAGATTGGTTAGTTAAAGCTACAGAGGAAGGACAAACCTCTGAATATGGTCATCCTTGGTTTACTAAAAAATTCGAATGGAATAGAATTCAAAGTACTGAAGAGTTTAAAAAAACTGAAACTTTGAAAGATGAAACTATAAAAAATCTTGAAGGCACAAAATGGGTATTAAGATTTTATGAGACAGACTTTAAATCATTTTGGGACGGAATGGGTGGTTATACGGATTATACAGAAGTTTCTAGCGTGTCTATTTTAAGATTGAAATTTATTACAAATGGAAGACTTTATGATTTAGGCACTGTTTCAGATAAAATTACTGAGGATAATGTTGCAGGAGGCGGCGAAAAAAATAAATATGACCCATTTAGGTGGTTAAAAGATTTAGCAAACAAACTCGGTATACCAACTTGGGTATTTATATTAATTATTGTTTTGCTTATTTTTGCAATTGCTCTTCCGATACTATCGCTTATTTTTCCAATAGTAGGACAAGTTTTGAAAGTTGTTTTTAAAGCTATTGTTAAAGTTATTGAATGGATATTAAAGGCTTTAATTTGGATAATAGAATTGCCGTTCAAAGCTATTGTTTGGGTAATTAATAAATGCAAAGGTGGTGACTCTGCTTGATTTGTATTATATTTGCCCCACCACGAACGGGAAAAACTTGTTTAATGACATATTTATTAAATGAAATAATGTATGATAGGCAACGCAACCGGCAAATGCAACAAGAGTTGCTTAACAAAATTAATAATGGCTTTACAAATATAAAGACTATTCCACTACATTGTGTGTCTGCTAATTATACAATAATTGGCAAAAAATTCAGATATAGTCCTCGTATTAGTCGATTTATCAACCCCTATAAATTGGGGTTTAATAACGATTATGTTGACGATGTCCATTTTAATTTACCTTATGAATGTATTGGAATTACTGAGGCACAAAAGTATTTAAATAGTCGAATGTCAGTTTATTTTCCCGAGTGGCAAAGTCGGTGGTATGAACAACATGGACACAATAATTTAGATATTTATCTTGATACACAACGCCCAATGCTTATTGATATTAATATTCGTGAACTTGCTCATTTTATCGAAGTTGTTAAACTTGATATTAAAAAAGACAAAAGAGGTAATGTAATTGCTTTAAAATGGCTTGTTCGGCATATTGAGAATAGTGCTTTGTTTGATAAATATATGTCTTCGGGTAAAAAGGATATCTCTTGTTATGAGGAAGAGACAATTGTTGCAGATTATAATGTCTTTGAGTGTTATGATAGTCAAAGTTGTAAACCTAAGTTCTATGCTGGTCATTTTGACAATGATATTGATTATATTATGGCGCAAGTGCCTAATAATTCGAGAGAAGGATATATCGATTATTTAAAAGAAAACAATGAAGAATTACCAAAATATTATTTTCAAAAGCGAGGTGGTAAATAATGAATTATAATAAAAATGATTTAATTGACGAATGCTTAATTAGATTTTATAAAACATTTTATTGTACGCTTGATACGGCTGATTATGTTCCTAATAAATTTAATAATAAAATATTAGGATACATTTTTAAATGTATGAAAAAACAATTTAAAAAGATTGACCGAGAAGACAAAATTTATCAAAAAGAATTAAATAAAAAATTAAAGAAAGAACGGCAAAATAAGGTTAACGAAAAGACTTCGGATAATGTTAAATAATTTTTGCACTCTCCTATTTTTTAAGGTTGTATAAAATTATGCTTGTGACGCAAAGTCCCCGTGCGTAGCACTTTATACAGGTGGACTTTGTGCATTAGCTTTTAGGCGAACGACTTGACTAGGTCAATGGTATTAGTATGAGCGCCGTAGCCCAAAGGCAGTCGCGTGCGACAACTGCGGGAGCAAATTGATAAGTCGGAACAATTTTTTTGCATTGGGGCGATGGCTTTAGCCCCGCCCCAAGCAAAAGAGTTACTCGACAATAGTAACACTTGACGGAAAAAATTAAAATTATGAGGTAATTATGAAACAGAAAAGAATTAGTTATGCACAACAATTTGTTGCTGTTGATATATTGGAAGAGTTATTATTTTGTGAAACAGTTGAAGATTATGCTAAATTGTATAAAAAAATTTTTGAAAAATATTCTCTTTGTGAAGATCCTTTTACTTTAATGCCATGTACTACTAAAGATTACGAAATAAATAGTATTGAATATGATAAATCAATAATGTTGGAAAAATATGGACATTGCGATATTTTTAAATAACAATGTTTTTTTTGCAAGTAGAAAATTAAGTATGAGGTGTAATTATGAGTGAAGAAAAAGATACTTATAATTTATATTTGACTGAAAGGCAATATAAAAATGAAACACTTATGTCATTTTATTTTCAGAAAAATAAAAATGTAATAAAGAAAAAAGCACCGATTGATATTAATGGAGAGCGATTTAGATTAGATTTGGAAACTGGAGAAATAATAAATTATACTAAAAAGGATATACTCGAAAGTTATAACGCAAGTTTGCGCAGAACGGTCATATTAATGAATACATTGCTTGCAATGAATGATTTTGACTGGTTTTGGACTTTGACATTTGATAAGGAAAAGATCGACCGAACAGACGACCAAGCTGTATTTAATTGTTATAAAAAATATATTAATAATTTAAAGCATAAATATCCAAATTTTAAGTATATGTGTTTCCCAGAGCGACATCAAGACGAAGATAATTGTATTCATTTTCATTTGTTAACTGGTGGAATAACAGCAAAGCAAATGGGGCTTGTGGATAGTGGCAAAGTGTGTTGCCATTGGGCTGAGAAACGGGGTAAAAAAATTGGTTTGTGTAGTCGAGAATATTTTGAACAAACGCAATGGATGCATGATTGCAAAGAAACTGACGGAGAACCAATTTATAATATAACAACTTTTGTGTATGGATACACAACTGTCAGTCGAATATGTAGTCGTGAGAGGTGTAATTCATATGTAAAAAAGTATGTTGAAAAAGCACTTGGTTCAACGGATATATTTAAAAAACGATTTTATTATTCAAAGAATTTGAATGTTCCTGATGTTTTTAAAAAACTTATTGGTGCAGATTTTGAAAATCCTATGGAAATTAACAAGGTAAATAAAATTAAAAATAGTAGTTATTTGAAATTTGCTAAAGGTGAACCTAATATCACAAAACATAATGTGCTGCAAATAAAGATTGACAATTATATTAAGCAGTTGATAGATAATGGTGCTACTGCACTAACTCAACATGAATTGAAAGAATTGGAGGAAATATTTAATGGAAAACTTTAAAATAAATAATAATATTGAATTGGATTTGGATTTTGAAAACGGAATTTATGCAGAAAGTTTTTCTGCTTTACAAAAATATCTACATAGTTTAAATAATTGTTTTGATAGAGAACAAAATAATTTTGTTTCAATAGCTTATTATGTTTATCAAATTAAGAATATATTTAATGATTATAATGCAACCTATTTTGGACGAGTATATACTATGTCAAATAAAGAATATACATTTGATTCAATAATGCAAGGTTTTGGTTTAGATAGAACTCAGGTATGTAGACTTGTTAATGTATATGATAAATTTGTTGATACGAAAAATGAATTTTTTATTTGCTTAAAAAAATATATTAGTGATTTTTCAAAATCAAAGATATTTGAGTTGCTGTCAGTTGACGAAAAACAATTAAAAAAAGATATATCAAATGGTGTACTTCGCTCAGATATGAGTGTTAAACAAATACGCGAATATGTAAAGAATTATAGAACATTGGAAAAACAAAACAAAAAATTGTCTGAAGAACCTAAAGAGCAAGAATATATTTCACAAGTAGTTGACGAAGAGATTCCACTTGCCTACAACCCAAAACAGCATTATGATTTTTCATATTTTGAAAAACAATCTAAAGCACAATTATTAAATATAGTTTGGGAACTGCAAAAGGAATATGAGCGAATTACTAAAAAGAATACTAATACAAGTTCTAAGAAAAAAAAGTACATAATGGCTTGAATGCTTTATTTGTTGATTAGTACTTCCCTTGTCTGCAAATGAATTGAGAAAATTGTTGCTATTTACAAGAGTCAAAATAAGAGTCAACTTAATTTTTTGTTGTTAAAAACCAAGCATTTACAATGCTTTTGACAACTTTTTATAAGTTGTTATTCGGTGTTCGAATCCCTTATCGTTCACCAGACGAGGGGTATAAGAACACCCCGAAGAAGAAACCGAATTTTCGGTTTCTTTTTCTTTTGCGCTTTGTTCGGTTTCGCTCTCGCTCCCGTCGGGGTAATCGGGGAAAATCAAATTCAACAATAGTTCCTCTTTCTGCCCGCCTTTCAAGTGGAATAACACTTTCATTTTGTCGTCATACAGCACAACGCGATAAATAAAGATATTGATTAGTTCCTTGCGGTGCTTGGTCTTGGAATAATCGAGCGTGCGGAAATGTAACAGCCATTTGCGAATGTCCGAATAGCTGTATTTCATTTGCATTGCCTTTTCCATTGC
>CAJUEA010000034.1 GCA_910584975.1 uncultured Christensenella sp. | reverse complement strand
TCAAAAGTCATTTCTTTATCTTTCATTGTCGTTCTCCTTTTTGCGACGCTAAATTGAAATTTATCGGTCGAATAGCCCTTCTGCGATCAGCAATTCAAGAACACGAGCCTCGCGTTCAAACATCATCGGATTATACGGGCTCTGTGTCACATGACGATTTTTCCTGATCGCAGTATCTGGCTCAACATACTCTAACATATAGGCTTCTTCCGCTTCATAGCCGTCAAGCTCTTGGGAAACGGCTTCATCTGCACTTTCACAAAGATAGTAATAGTTATCCTGAATAAAACACTCCGTTTTGTCCTGGTCGCTTCTTTGAATTCGATGTACATATCCGTATTCTTTAACAGTATCCGGCAGGACGACTAAACCCGATTCCTCACGAGTTTCCTGGATCATTGCATCCACAGGGTTTTCGCCGTCCTTGATTCCGCCACCCGGAAATTTGTAATAGTCGTACTTAATACTATGAATCATTGCTATTTTTTTGCCTTTAATCATGATACTTCTGGCAGAGTTGCGGACAAACGAATGGGTGCATTTATCGTAGTCCTTTTTGTCCATTTTGAACAGCAGTCTCATGGCGGCCTCCATAATCATAAATTCCAGTTTTTCGTTTAATTCAACTTCCACACAAACTGGAATTGAACTTACTGTAAGCTATATTCATTTTTAACTCGGAAAATTGTTTGGCTATATCTCATCTTCATTTAACTCTCGAAAGTTCCAAATATGATAACCGAAATAACATTTACCTGATTTTCCTATAAAAATTCCATGTTCCGGCATATTGGCAATCTCCCCCAAATAGACAAGGGGAAGGTCGTTACAAAATGGATATTCATTTATTTCCACTTCATTTTTGACAGTTACCAAAGTTTTTTCTCTCAACTTATTTATCAAAATATCTTTTACCTTTCGCTCTATATTAAGTCTCCGACAAACGGGAAGTTGTATGTTAAACGATGTTTTCGCCTAATATTATTTTAGGCATTGTGGTTAAACACCTATTCCAACGTTTATAGAATTTTTCTACACCGAGTTTTGAGACTCTTGCATGAGCTTCTTCATTTTCCAGCACCCAATATAAAACATATGTTACCTTGCCGACATTTCTCGTAAGTCGAACAGGCAATTCACCCTCTTTAACAGCATTAAAATCTTTTTGTCGGTGAGTACGTTTTATATAGTGTACATCAATAACACCATCTTGCTCCAAGTAAAATTCCGCTACTTCCCTCATCAGTTCTTCAATTTCATCTAACTTGGTAAGTTTTGCCTCATATATGCATATTTCATTAAACATAAAATATCTCCTCAAATTACTGTTTATCGTACAAAAATTATAGCAAAAACAAAATATTTAATCAAGTAAACAATAAGGCACTCCGAAATGTTTTTCGAAGCGCCTTTTGTTTTATTTAGTAAAATTGCCTTGTTCATCACGCTTTTGCGTTTGCCACGCCGTAGGAACAGGCAGTTTTGGCAATATGTATTTAATGGGTATTCGCACGCCAAAACACTCATATAAAAGGAAAAGTACGAACTCACTTTGGCGTGTGTTCATACAATTCGCTTCTGGCGGAGAGTTAGGGATTCGAACCCCAGGTGGTGTTACCCATCACTAGTTTTCAAGACTAGCGCCATAAACCGCTCGGCCAACTCTCCTTAATTGCTATTGTAGTATATCAAATAAAAAAACATTTGTCAATAGATTTTGTCACTATTTTTAAATTAAATTTTACAATTATTCTTTTGCTATAACTATTATTATAAAACTTTACAATTCAGTAAAAATGATTTATATTTAAAATTTAATTAATTTATTTGCTTATAATTAAGTCAAGATTTAAAAATTTATTTATTTTTTAGTATTTTCAATTTATAATAAAATAAATAAACTTACTTTCCTTTAATCAGTTAAAATTTTTATTCGATTTAAATAAAATAATTATTATATTTATAAATTTACCTTATATAATTACAAAACATTATCTTACTGTGTTGATTGGAAAGATATTGCGTATGGCATTTTCGCTTTTACACATAAATTTTTGATATCTAATGCTTAATAAATTCAAAATTTAATGTAATAATAAATTAAATTGACAAAAAAAACAATGCACCTATTCAGTGCATTATTTTTATTTATGCAAATTTATCATTATGCTATATTTTTATTTTATACCTTATAAAACAATGTTTTCAGCGATTTTTTTCAAGAACTCTTTTGTTTCGCATTTTGTAACTTTGACAGCATCATTTTTGAAAATCAAAGCAAGGTCGCCTGTCATATAGCCAGACTCAATTGTATCAATACAAGCTTTTTCCAAAGCATCAGCATATTTTACCAAATCAGCATTGTTATCAAGCAAACCACGCTTACGGAAAGCACCTGTCCAAGCAAAGATTGTAGCTATTGGATTTGTTGATGTGCTCTCGCCCTTTTGATATTTGTAATAATGTCTTGTTACAGTTCCGTGTGCTGCCTCAAATTCCATAACGCCATCAGGAGCAACCAACACACTTGTCATCATAGCTAAACTACCGAAAGCAGTTGCAACCATATCAGACATGACATCTCCGTCATAGTTTTTGCAAGCCCAAATAAAACCACCATTGCTGCGAACTACTCTTGCAACAGCATCATCAATCAAAGTGTAAAAATATTCAATGCCTGCCTTGGCAAATTTTTCTTTATACTCATTTTCAAAAATTTCATTAAAAATATCTTTAAAACGATGGTCATAAATCTTGCTGATTGTATCTTTTGAAGAAAACCAAACATCTTGATTTGTCTCCAACGCATAATTGAAACAAGATCTTGCAAAGCTTGTGATAGATTTGTCCGTATTGTGCATACCCATACAAACACCTGCAGATTTTGCATAATCAAAAATTTCAATTTCTCTTGTGCCTTCTTTATCCTCAATTACAAGTTTAGCCTTGCCACCCTCTGCAACCTTAGCTTCAACATTTTTATAGATATCTCCATAAGCGTGACGAGCGATTGTGATTGGTTTTTCCCAAGATGGAATGTATGGCACAATACCTTTTACAAGAATAGGTGCACGGAAAACAGTACCATCCAAAATTGCACGAATAGTTCCGTTTGGAGATTTCCACATTTGTTTTAGGTTATACTCGCTCATTCTTTGAGTGTTTGGAGTGATTGTTGCACACTTTACACCAACACCATATTTTTTAATAGCAAGTGACGCATCAATTGTAACTTGGTCATTTGTGTTGTCTCTTTCAACAAGTCCCAAATCATAAAACTCAGTTTTCAAATCAACAAAAGGCTCAATCAAAATTTCTTTAATCCAGTCCCAAATTAATCTTGTCATCTCATCCCCTTGCATTTCAACGATAGGGGTTGTCATTTTGATTTTATTCATAAGTAAATCCTTCCTTTTAAATAATTTATAACTTAGGCAAGTTCGAAAAGCATTTTGCAAGATTGCTTTGCCGATTAAACTACACCATATTTTTCACTTTAAGCTGTCATATAATATCAAAAAAACAATTTATCAACAACTTATGTAAACATTATATATCATTTATGGAATTTTTGCAATAGTTTGGGCGAACTATTTTCACTTAAAGTCAACAAACTGCTGTCAAAACGCTTAATCAACGATTTATTTTGTTTGTAACGCTTGATGGCACTTACAATCAGCATATCAGTTATGTCCATTAAATCCATTCCACAATCAGCAAATAAATAATACGCCATTGACCCCGGAATTGTGTTTACTTCATTCAAATACAACTGCTCGCTTACTTTGTCATAAAGATAATCTATTCTTACAACTCCATACAAGCCCATTTGTTCATATACCTTGCGAGTTGTTTCCATAATAATCTTTTTCAGATTGATGGACAAATCAAATTTTTCCTGTTTTGCCTTTCCGTCAAACATCAAATACTTATCGCCAAAATCAAGAATTTCTTTGCTGCGTACAGGGATATCCACACCACTTACAATTACTTGCCCCTCACTGCAAATTCCAGCACAATTAAACTCAACAAGATTGTCAACTTTTTGTTCAATCAAAGCAAATTTGTCATACCTCAAAGCATTTTGAATTGCCTTGTAAATTTGCTTGCCGTCACTGACTGCTTGCACCCCTACGGAAGAGCCAAGACTATTAGGCTTTACAACCACATTACCATCAAATTGCTCAAATATTTCATTTACTTCTTCCTCTGTCACTTTGTCATCCACCAACTGATATTTTACATTATTAACCCCGATTTTCGTAAGGAAAATGTGAGTTAATGTCTTATCCATACAAATTGCAGACCTTGCAATATCCGTGCTGGTGTAAGGGATATCACAAGCCTCAAGCAGTCCTTGCAAGCCACCATTTTCACCTATGCCACCATGCATACACAAAAGTGCAACATCAATATCAACAGCTTTTTCTTTAAACCTTTTGTTTGCAAAAACAAGGCGCTTATTTGAAATGTAAACCTCCTTAAAATTTGACTTATTAAATTTTGAATACACCCCAACGCTCAATGCCTTTTGGTCAGCTGCAACCCAAAATTTATTGTCACGAACATAAACGGCAATTCCATCATATTTTGCAGCATCCAAAGATGACAACGCCCCAATGCCTGTGATTACGCTTATATCCGACTCAACACTATCTCCACCAAAAAAAACAGCAACTTTCAACATATCCACCTCCTAATAATTGTCAGGTAAATCGTTAAGCAAGAGCAAAACATCGCCTGCACGCAAAGTATCTTTAAACGCAGTTTGTGCATCCCTCAAATTTTTGTAACTGATAATTCTTGTGGGATTGTAACCACTGTCAATTAAACCTTTATGAATTTTTTCGCCAAGTTTTCCAACCAAAATTGCAATGTCTGCCACACTAGAGATTTTTATGCCTAGATTGTAATTTATTTCTTCCTCTTTTTCGCCACCTTCCACAATTCCTTGACATAACACAACTTTTCTGCTGTCAAACATTGACAATGTATCCAAGGCAACTTTTGCACCCACCTCGTTTGAGTTGTAGCTGTCGTCAATGATAGTTATTCCATTGCTTTTGATAATCTCCAGTCTATGTGGAGTAAAATCCAGTTTTTCAATACCATAAGAAATGCTATCAATATCCATTCCAAGCCCAACAGCAACAGTTACTGCAAGCAATATGTTTTCAATATTGTGTCTTCCGATAAGTTTTGTTCTGCAATTTCGCACGGATTCCCCAATCTTCAAATCAAATGAGGTGCCGTCTGTGGTGGTTATCAAATTTTCCACACAAATATTTCCACTATCAAAATTTGTCAGCACTTTTCGTGGCAAATTGCATCTGTCATACATATTTTTTACGCGTGCATTTTCGCCATTAAACACTGCAAGCCCATTGTTATCCAACGACTCAATCAATTCGTACTTGCCACGCATAACATCTTCAATGCTACCAAATGTTTGCAAATGTTGTGCTGCAATTCCTGTGATAACGCCTACCTGTGGCTTTAAAGCTTTTGCAATTTTTGCAACATCTCCCACCTTTCTTGCACCGATTTCCATAATAAAAATTTGCGTGTCGTCAGTTATGTCATTCACACTTTTAGCAAGCCCCATTGGCGTGTTATAGCTGAATGGAGATTTGACAACATTGTACGATTCACTTAAGATTGTTGCCATTATATTTTTAACAGAAGTCTTACCATATGAGCCAGTAATACCGATTTTCACAAGGCTTTTGCACTCATCAAGCTTTTTTACTGCCTTATCAAAGTATTTGTTTTGAATGTGTTTTTCAAGTGGCAAGATAAGCAAAAAAGCAAATCTTACCATAAGTGGAGAAAGCAACAAATTAATCCACACAAAGTAAAAAATACTTATGTTAACGCAAAGCGAAAGATAATAAATTCCTCCAAATAGTGCAAGTGTCAAAATCGTAAACAACACAAAATATCTCATAATGCGAGCTGTTACAACAAGTGGCGTTTTTGATTTTTTTAACAAATCAAAAATCACATAAAGCAATATTGGCACACAAAATGCAATAAGCATTAGATACCAAAAATTTATGTGCAAAAGCGAAAACACCATACACAATATCTCACCAATCAACACAGCAAGATAGAGTCCTATTTGATAGTTCATTTCCGCCCCGAAAAAACCTAAACTATAACTTTGCAACTGTATTATATTGATATTTCTTATCGCAACAATAACCAGCAGTATTGCAAGCACCAAACATATAACAATTTGCATAAAAAAACCTCCCTTATTTTCCACAAAAACTTCTCAAACAATTATAAAAGGTACTTTTTGATTGCAAATAGCTGAAATGTCCACAATTTTCAATCACAATCAATCGTGAGTTTTTTATTTTTTTATTAAAAGTTTTTGCAAACTCTAAAGGAGTTTCTTTGTCATCGCTTCCCCAATATATTAAAGTGGGAATTGTTATTTGTTCTATTTCTTTATTTTGATAATAATTTACAATATTTATAAAAGTTTTTTTCATAACTGGGGATAGTATTTTGTAATCGCTCGAGCCATAGTTATCTGTGTTAAGCCCCAATTTTTTTCTGATTTTATATTTGTAAACTTTGCAATAATACTTAATGCCTCGTTTTGGCTTTAGGCCTGCACTATCTACAAGCACCAATTTATCACAACAATTATTTGCTGCAAGTTTTATGCCAACTCTGCCACCAAAGGAATGCCCAACCACAATAATTTCCTTTGCCGGCTGCAACTCAATCAAAGTTTTTACATAATTATAATAATCAAAAATTGTGAGTGGATAATCTGGTTCGCTCTCAAAAAAAGATATAAGCAAACACTTATATCTATCAGAAAGCATTTTTGCAATTTCGGCAAAGCTTTCAAAGCCACCACCAAAGCCGTGCAAAAATACTATTAGTTTATCCCCATTTCCTTCAATTTTATAGTTAATACTAAACACCCCCAAAAGCGTAAATCAACGCGTCCTCTCCATCAGAATAGTATTTTTTACGGATGTTTATTTTTTTAAAACCGCATTTTTCATACAGTGCTATTGCAATAGCATTGCTAACTCTCACTTCCAAAAACAAACTTTGAATGCCTTGTGCTTTTGCCTCTTTTTGAATAGCCTCAACAAGTTTTTTGCCATATCCATTGCCTCTACACTCAGGCAAAACTGCAATATTTGTTATGTCTCCACTCAGATACACTCCTGCATAGCCAACCACCTTATTTGACTGCTCTGCAACAACCATAATGCAACCATTTTCAATGGAAGATAGTAACATTTGTTGTGACCAAGGAGAAGAAAAACATATTTTTTCAATATTTTCTATTGCATTCAAATCATTTTTTGTGGCAATTCTTATCATTCAATTTCCCTCTCTGCTTGAGATTTCTTAAGATATAACGGACTGAACATATCCACAAAATCTTTATTTTCAATTTTGTTTAGCACGCACGCAATAATTTGCTCTACATCGCGCTCGCCATTCCATCTTATAACCTCAAAATCACAATCTTGCAAAAATTGTTCTGTGCAATTTATCAAGGAAATTTCACTGCCACAATTGTACTCTCCTGCATAATAATTTCCATGTCTGCAATCAAGTGCAATCAAAATATGGTTAGTATTATTATATGCAAGACTTTCAAAAGTGTTAATGGCAATGCGATTTGCTCCTGTTGCAAATGCCAAACCATTGCAAGTGGTAACACCCAGCCTAATACCTGTGAATGAGCCGGGACCTACAACGCAAGCAATGTTTTGAATTTCACTTATAGTAAGCCCACTTTCTGCAAGCAATTGGTCGATTGACGGCAACAATACGCTGTTATGTTTTTTGTTTCCATTGCTTGTTTTTACAAAATATTTTCCATCGTTATAAAGCAAAACAAACAATTGGTTTTGACAGCTATCCACAAACAAAAAATTCATTGTCCAACCTCCTCAATCACAAATTTTCGTGAGCTATCGCCCAATTTTTCAATATCAATTTTTATTATTTTTTTATCTTCAGGAAACTCAGTGAATTTATTCCATTCAATAACAGCCACCCCACTTTCGTAAAGATTATCAGTTATTCCAAGTTCCCACAATTCATCTTCATTTTCCACACGATACATATCATAATGTGAAAGTTTAAATTTTGCATTATATTCCTTCATAAACGCAAAAGTTGGACTGGTTACAATGTCCTTCACACCAAGCGCAGCAAAAAGTGCCTTGGTAAATGTTGTTTTTCCAGCCCCTAAATCGCCATTCAGCAAAATTATTTCCTTGCCTTCAAGGTTATTTGCTATTTTTTCAGCAAATTTGGTTGTATCGTTCACACTATTTGAAATATATTCCATAAAGCTATTATATAACTTTTTTACATTAATTGCAATTAAATAGTTGCAATTTTTATTTTAGTAATGTATACTATTATTGTAAAAAGATTTTCGTGATTACTTTATGCGTTTTTAATGTGTTAAGTGCAAATCAAATTTGCTTTTTAACAGAAGTTTGATTGAACATATTGCAAGACAAAACAATTAAAAATTGCCAAAATTGATTTACCAATTAAATATTAAGCTTTGGGGCGAGGTGCAAATCCTCACCGACGGTAAAGCCCGTGAACACTGCTTGCAGTGCCGAATAGGTGCAAATCCTATGCCGACAGTATAGTCTGGATGAGAAAAGTTTTAATAATTCTAATGATACAAATTATTTTTTGAAGTTTGATTATTTAAAGTGACTAAATAAATTTTAAATAGCAAATTAATCTTAAATAAGTTGTAATTCTTTAGAAAAAAAGTCTTTATTTCATACCCAAAGTGCGGTATGATTTTTTCTTTTGGAGGACTTTTTTTATGAATGCAGCAAAATTTATGAACACAAGAAAAATCACTGGTATAGCATTACTATCCGCACTTGCAGTAGTATTACTTTACATACCGGGATTAAGATTTCCTATTTTTCCAATGGCACCATTTTTGGAATATGATGCCTGCGACATTCCCATTATGTTTGCAACATTTGCATATGGTCCAATTTCTGGATTAATTGTGACTTTTATCGTCAGCGTTATTCAAGGAACAACCATTTCGACAGGCAGTGGCATATACGGAATTCTTATGCATATCATTGCAACAGGCACATTCTCATTAAGTGCAGGATTTTTATTCAGATTTTTGAAAAAGAAAAAGCTAAATCAAATTGCATCACTTGCAATTGCAACAGTCTGTGGCTCACTTTGTTGGCTATTTTGTATGGTACTGGCAAATATGGCAATTACGCCATTGTTTATGAAAGTACCTTTTTCTGAACTGATGAAAATTATGTTGCCAGCCATAATTCCATTCAATTTGATAAAAGCCAGTGTAAACGGAACAATAGGCGCTATTTTGTATATTCCACTGCACAAGAGTGTATCTAAATATTTGGATAAGCAAGTGGTAACTGATGAAGACATTGCAAATGCCCCACCTGCTCTTGTGGATGGAGTTGAAAATGCAGAAAATCTTGTTCAAGACATTGAGGCTGACAGCATTGAAAGCAATCAAAATTCTGACGATAGTGCTTTAAAATGCAAAGAAACAGATAGTTCTGTTGCAAATGAGTAAACAAAACATAAATTTTATATCATCTAATGAATTATTAAACTAAGTGCAACACTTTTTCAAAAACGGGAACAACATTGTTTCCGTTTATTTTTTTGCATAGTCACTCACAAAATCGCTTTCTCTTTTGCTCTCTTCCCATCAAATATGGTGGTCGATATTAATAATCGCATTTTGCAAATTATGGTAAAATTAATAACAGACTCTTAGCTTTACATATCAGCTGTTTGGTGGTATAATAAACATAAGATGAAACATCAAAAAGTTTTAAAATATAATTAATTTTAATATTAAATTTAATTAAAAAGGATAAAATATGATACTAAACACTGGAGCAAGAACGGATACTGCACAATACTATTCTGAATGGTTGCTCAATCGCTTTAAAGAAGGCTTTGTGTATACTCGAAATCCATTATTCCCAAACAAAGTAACTAAATATGAGTTATCTCCAGATAAAATTGATTTGATAATGTTTTGCTCTAAAAATTACCAACCAATACTACCTAGACTGCACGAAATAACAAATAGTTATCGTACTTATTTTCATTACACAATAACAGCATACGGAAAAGATATTGAACCAGGAGTGCCTTGCACTGATAAAAGCATTGACACGCTTATTCAATTATCAAAACTTGTTGGAAAAGAGAAAATTGCTTGGCGTTATGACCCAATACTGCTTACGAAAACATACACTTTGCAAACACATAAGGAAACATTTGATTATATTGCAAGCAAAGTTGCACCTTATATTGACAGATGCATTTTTTCTTTTGTTGAAATGTACAAAAAACTTGCAACAAATATGCCTGAAATAATTCCCTTGACAGAACAAGACAAACTTTGCATTGCTGAATATCTTGGAAAAACTGCTCAAAAATATAATATACACATCCAAACTTGTGGAACTGACGGAGATTACACTCAGTTTGGAATACACAAGTCTGGTTGTGCAACACTTGAAATATTAGGCAAAGCAAATAATTGCCAATTTAAAGAAATAAAACATAATGGGCAACGCAAAGGTTGCCATTGCATAGAAAGCAGAGATATCGGTGCATACGAAAGCTGTCCTAATGGATGCAAATATTGCTATGCAAACACTAATCACAAAAAGGCAAAAGTGAATTATAAAAAGCACAATCCCAACTCTCCAATTCTATTAGGCGAAATTCTCCCCACCGACCAAATCATTCAAGGCAACCAAAAATCCTTCCTAAAACATTCCCTACACCAACTCACCTTCTTTGACAAAATTTAATAAAACAAAAAAATAAGATTCAAACAGAATCTTATTTTTTTCATTTAAATGTATTAAAATAATTGTATTCATATAACATATATATTTTTTTTACTTATTCAAATCCCAATCAATTGGCTGTTTGCCTTTTGATATTAGGTAGTTATTTGTTTTTGAAAAATGTCTGCAACCAAAAAAGCCATTAAAAGCAGATAAAGGCGATGGATGTGCACATTGCAAAATCAAATGTTTTTTGCTGTTAATTAGTGGCACTTTACTTCTTGCGTTGCCACCCCATAAAATAAACACTATGTTTTTAGTGTTATCTGAAATAAGTTTAATAACATTGTCAGTAAACCATGCCCAACCACATTTTGAATGAGAATTTGCAAGATGTTCCTTAACCGTCAAAGTTGTATTAAGCAAAAGCACGCCTTCACGAGCCCACTTTGTCAAATCTCCACATGCAGGTTCTTTAATTCCCAAATCGCTTTCAATTTCTTTGTATATGTTTTGAAGTGATGGAGGCAATTTAACCCCTTCTTTCACTGAAAAACACAAGCCATGTGCCTGCCCCGGCTCATGATAAGGATCCTGACCTAATATTACTGCTTTCAAATCCGAAACTGGTGTGTACCTAAAGCAATTATAAAGATCATACATATTTGGATATACCACACCATGAGTATATTCATACTTAAGAAATTCGCGTATTTTCAAATATTTTTCGTCAGAAAACAAACTTCCCAAAAGTTCATCCCAACCACCACCGAGTGCTTTCATAATCTTATTCCCCTTTTATTTTTCTTTAGTATTAAAATAATTTTAATGTCAAAATATTATAATTTCAGCTTGCATACTATTTTTCAAGCATATTAGATTTTGCAAAATTTTAAGAAATTATAGACACTTATTCTAATGAAATTCCATTATTTTGAACAAATGCTCCCTTTTTATTGAGAGCATTTTATGGAGCTAATGACGGGACTTGAACCCGTGACCTCTTCCTTACCAAGGAAGTGCTCTACCGACTGAGCCACATCAGCAAAAAATATAAAAATTGTAATTTTATTCACAAAAATAATTCTATGAATATAAAGGCAAATTTGTTAACATTAAATTATTAAATAGTCTTTAAAATTTGATTGCAAATTCATTGATATAAGTATAATATACCAAAAAACATTTGTCAAGCAAATTTTACGGAACTAAAGATTTGCGAAGAACTTTAGTTACTTTTTTCTATCTTATGCGAACATTTTTCGCCACATTGTGGGCAAGTTAAAAGGGTTGCATCTGCCGTATGCACTGCAAAAATCCATTTTAAAAACTTTGGTCTGTAACTATGCCCACAATTTTGACACACTGCAGTAATTTTTCTGTAAGTTAAATATAACCCTAAAAAGCCAAACAAAATTATTACTGCAACAAATATTCCTAGATACCCCATAATATGCATAAAATCTCCTAATTTTTGCCAATTAAAAACACTCAACAATTTTCATTTTCAACCTTTTGACTGCAACGCTTGCCACAATCAGGACAAGTCATATAAATGTTTTCAAACATATGTGGACAAAACATAAATTTTAAAAATTTAGGCTTGTAAGTATGTCCACAATTTTGACACACAACCACAATTTTTCGCCAATACAGATAAAAGCCGATAAATACCAAAAACAATAACACTAAAAGGCTAATTCCAACATACGCCATTGGATGCATAACTTCCTCCTCTTAACATTAAGGTTCCAACCAAACAATTGCAAATATAACCGTAACATTATCAAATTATTTTTGTTCACAACTACTAAAAAGTGAAATTAATATTTTAGTGTTTAGCAATTTATTATACAATACAAGGTCTCTTCATTTGTGTTTATATTTATATAATATATTTCTTCGACATTTAAAAGAAAATATATTGCTCTACCAATTTTATAATTCATTAAAGTCCGTATTTATATTAATATTATATCATTTTTTCTAAATAAAGTCAATATCCCCCAAAACAGTGATTGTGTCAAGAGTTTTCAGCATAATACTTTTATTAAATACTCAAAAATCATAGTTTTATTAGTTTATAATGCGTTATTTTAATAAAATACAACAAAAAACAACTCACTTATATAAGTAAATTGTTTTTAGAAAAATTATTTTATTTTGCTACTTCAAAACTACTGCACTAGATATTTTTTTAATATTTTTGATACATTTTATTAAAATCACCAAATAAAATTCGCTTTAGCTGCCTCGCCATTATCAATTAAGATATCTTGCGCAGTCATTGAACGATTGACCATTGTTACAAAATACGCCCACTCAGCTATCTCTTCTACTTCAGCCCATTTTGGCAAAAGCGTTTCATTCATAACTAGTTCCCACAAATTAGAATTGTTCATTATGTGGTCATTGAGTGCAGTTTTAACTCCTCCCGGAGATAAACTATTCGCTGTTGCTCCATATTTTGCAATGCGTAAAGCTACATTTTTCATATATGCAACCATACCACCTTTGCTTGCTGTATATTCAGGAAATTCAGCACCTGTTTGTGCACTTGCAGATGCAATAAACAAAACAGATTTGATTTTATCTTGAAAAGCATATTTTTCGGTTATTCGAATACTTCCTTTTAAATTTATGTCAATATCTCTTCCGGTATTTTGCACTCCAGCATTGTTAATAAGCACTTCAATGCCCTCAATTTCAGGCAATTTTTCGGACAAAATATCAGTCTTGATATGTGAATAGTTATTATGATTGATAGTAGATTTGCATATATCAATACCTATCACATTATGTCCACAATCTAAAAACTTTTCTGCTATTGCCTTTCCTATTCCACTACTAGTCCCTGTTATCAATACTTTCATTTACCATCTCCATTTTCCTCAATTCAAAATACTCTTTTCCTACTTGATTTTTCTTCCATTTTTTTGTTATTAAAAAAGCAGGATAGAAAAATATTGCCTCACATAATAACTCAACAACCATACCTGTTGCAGCACAAATAAAACATTGACCAATTGACCAACCGAAGAAAAAATAACTTACTATAAAAGCAAATACCAAATTGTCCACAAATTGACCTACTGCGGTAGAAATATATGTACGAAGCACAAATACTCCAATGCTATCCGGATTCTTTTTGAATATTTTACCTATGCCATAGTTAGAAAAATTGTTAACAATAGCTGATACTAAAAATGCAATAGTACTTCCCAAAACAACATACCAAGTGCCACCAAATGTTTTATCAAGTGCATTATTTATGATATTTTCGCTTCCACTAACAAAAGACTCTCCCCAAACACCAGTTATTTTACTTGCTATGAAC
This sequence comes from uncultured Christensenella sp., assembly GCA_910584975.1. GTDB lineage: Bacteria > Bacillota > Clostridia > Christensenellales > UBA3700 > MGBC100798. The sequence goes on along the minus strand of CAJUEA010000034.1, from coordinate 801 downwards.
ATCAGCAAACAAAAAAATAGATTAACAATTATTGCAACTATTGTTATCTCGTTAGCAGCCTTTGGTCCAAAATGCTTTGTCAAAATATCCATAGTAAAAAAAGCGAACCACGAAACAATAATACCACAATCAGAAACTAGCCATTCTACAGGCATAGCAATGCTTTTGTTAGCAAGCAAATTCATTGCAAAAAGAGATAAAATAAATAATGCAACTATAATTGAAGGTACACTTCTCATAAGAGTACAAAACTCTTCCCATTCTTTTTTGATCTTTTGTTTAAACATTTATGCCTCCAAATATTAAATACGAGACATTTTTCAATAAAAAAAGGGAGAACCCCCCCATCCTTTTTCCATAGTTTTGTTTATAGACAGGATGGTCACGAACTGTCTCATATTTAAATTAACAATTATATATTACTAAAATAACATAAATATCATAATATGTCAACAAGTTTAACAAATTTTTTTCTGCTATGTCAATAAATTAAATTATACAGCAGGATTTTCAAGACGCTTTTTTACTTCTTCAATAAACAATTTGTTCATTTAAACTTTAATCCCCAAATGAAATCAATTTTAATCTAATATTTCAAAAATGCTTACACTTGAAACAACTATATTGTTTTTATTGTTTAAAAAGCAACCTAAATCAAACTAACTGCTGATTTAGGTTAAATTAGCAGAGAGGAAGGGATTTGCTCCGCAATGTGCTACGCACACTACGCAAGCATAGCTTGCTTGGGGCTAAGCCCTTGCTATCACGCCAGCTTCGGTCGCACTTGCCACTGGCAACTGC
>CAJUEA010000033.1 GCA_910584975.1 uncultured Christensenella sp. | reverse complement strand
CATTTGGTGTATTCATTTTGTCATCCCGAGTGTAATCGAGGGATCTCGGACTATGCTTGCTTATACCACTACAAAAATGCTATTTTGTGGGGGCCCTGTGTGCACTTCGTTTCGCTCAGAATGACAGAAAAAGAATTACAGTTATCAAATTATGCTTGTGCTTGTGTCATCCCGAGTGTAATCGAGGGATCTCTGATATTGCTCATTGAATAAATTAAAACAAATCTATATTTTGTATAATAAAAGGCATATTTTAATTTTATCAGCAGGCAAAATTGGAGATGTTTCGACTACGCTCAACATGATACTATTATATTTATATAAGCTTAAAAAATGTAGGGAAAAATCAGAAAAAAGGCAAAAAAAATTCTACCTTTCGGTAGTCTCATAAAATTCCCCTGAATTAGTTAAAAAAATTGAAGTGATTTTGTTTGAACTTCATTTGTAATTTAACTGATTCAACATACGCTAGGTATATTTTCTTAAGCATATACAAATACCTCCTTATTAAATTGTCTTTGATAAAAATTGATACCCTTATCTCTATCTTTTTTTATCAGCACCAATATACTACGAAAATATTGCAATGTCAAGCATTTTGTGATAAATTTTTTGGGAATTTTTTAAAATTTAATTATACTACATTAAAACATTGATAAATTGCAAAAAATGTGATAAAATACAATTATAAATTTTGACAAAAGTTTGATAAATGTGTTTAGTTTGTGGATAAATTCGGAGATTTTGTCAAAAAATTGTGGATAAGTGTTTGAGTTGTCCACAATTTTCAGTTATAATATAAACAAAGATTTTATTTTAAGAAAGAGGTAAAAATGATAAAAATTGTAGCATTGAACAGCAAATATGTACATACTTTATTGTCGCCTTATTACTTAAAAGAAAATTGCGATTTTAAGGATGAAATACAAATCGTACAAAGCAATATCAACCTATCGATTGAGGATATTTATGCTTTGGCAATGGAGAATAATCCAGAAGTGATTGCGTTGCCTTGCTATATTTTTAACATAAATTGCGTGGTTGAGTTAAGCAAACTTATCAAAAAGCGAAATCCACAAACTATTATTGTTTTTGGTGGACCTGAGGCAAGCTTTGAATATGACAATTTGCTTGAAATTGCCGACATTGTAATTGTTGGAGAAGGCGAAATTGCGTTTAATCAAATGGTGTGCGAGCTTGAAAAAGCTGATTATAAACTTGAGAATAAAAAAGTTTATAAAGGCAAAAGCATAAATTTTTCCGACTTGAAATCGCCATATTCAATTGACTATTTTAAGGATGTTGAGGGCAAAATTGCATATTTTGAGGCATCAAGAGGTTGTCCTTACTCCTGTGCGTATTGTATGAGTGGAGGCGATGGCTTAAGATGCTTTACCTTAGAGAGAACTTTTGCAGAACTGGAAAAGTTTAAAGGAAAAAACATTCGTGTGCTTAAATTTGTTGACAGAACTTTTAATGCAAAAAAATCTTTTGCCAAAGAAATTTTGAGGTTTTTGATTGAAAATTGCAAGGATTATTCCTTTGGGTTCCATTTTGAAATTGCGGCAGACATTTTGGATGACGAGTTTATTGATATTGTAAAAAAATCTCCAAAAGGACTTTTTCAGTTTGAAGTTGGGGTGCAAAGTTTTAATGAAAAAACTTTGGGTTCGGTTGTAAGAAAAACAAATTTGAGCAAATTGACAGATAATTTGTCAAAACTCATAGCAACAAAAAAATCACATATTCATACCGATTTGATTGCAGGACTTCCTTATGAGGACTATCAAAGTTTTGTTGAAGGTTTTAATAAACTTTATAAGCTTAAAAGTGATATGTTGCAGTTGGGATTTTTGAAGGTGCTAAAAGGTAGCGCTTTGAAAAATATGTTGGATGATGGATATAAATATTCAAGCACAGCACCGTATGAGATAATAAGCACTCCTTATATATCAGATATAGAATTGCAACTTTTGAAATATGCTGAGGAAGGCTGCGATAAATATTATAATAGTGGATTGTTTAAAAATACATTGAATAATTTTGTTAAGAATCCTTATGATTTTTATTTGAATATAGGAAAGCTTATTTATGGAAAGACATTAAGCCTATTTGACAGAATTGAAATTTTGTTTGTTTATCTATGTCAATACTATGATTTTAAGATTGTTAAAGGAATAATGACATTGGACTATATCTCAACAAATAATTCGCGAATATTGCCACCTTGCTTAAAATTTGATTATGACAAAAATTTTGCAAAGCTTTTAAAACAAGTTGGCATTGACAAAAAAAGATATTTTGCAGTAAAAGTAGATATCAATCCAAAAGATTTTAGTGAAGGAAAATTTCTGCTTTATGTGGATTATTCGCAGGGGTATAATATTGAATATATAAATTTAGACGAGGTTAAAATTGCAGATGAAAGTTAAAGTAATTGGAAAATACGGCAGATATTGTCCTGCTGATGGATGCACAAACTGCTATTTATTGCAAACAGCTGGTGGAAAAAATATTGTGATTGATATGGGTAGTGGTGCACTTAGCAAATTGCAAAAAATCATTGATATTTCCTTGATAGATGCAGTGATTATCACACATTTGCACTTTGACCATATGTGTGATTTAGGGGTGTTATCTTACGCACTGGGATACCTAAACTTAAATAAAATCAAAGTGTATATGCCAAAAAATCCTGAAGCTATTGCAAACATTTTGAATTTTCCACAATTTGATATTGAGTACATTGACGAAGGATGTCAGTTTTGTGTGGATAGTGTTGTTTTTAGTTTTGCACAATCTCCACATCCTGTGGAAACATTTGCTGTGAATATTGATTGTAATGGCAAAAGAATTGTTTACACAAGCGATTGTTCAGATAAACAAATTTTGACTGCTAATTGCAAAAAAGCAGACATTGTTATTGGTGATGCTTGTATACTTGACAAAGATTACAATGAAAAAGCACCACATATCAGCGTTAAAATGCTTGCAGAAAGTGTTCCGTGTGAAAGTAAGCTTTTTCTTGCACATTTGACGGTGGGAGACGAGGAAGAAATTTTGAGTGAAGCTCAAAAATATCATAAAAATGCAGAAATTGTGAAAGATTTTGAAGTTTAATTTTTATTTTGGATAATTGAAACCCATATTTTGTGTTTCTATATTTATAATTCATTGGTAAAATTTACCAAATTGGTAGTTATAATGCAAAATTGCTACCAATATGGTAACATATCAATGTAATTATAATAGGTGTATATGAAAATTATTTTAAGTGAAAGATTAAAAGAATTGAGAGAAGAAAATGGATTGACTCAAAAGCAAATTGCTGCAAAACTTGGAATAAGCAGTGTTGCTTATCTTCGTTATGAAAAATCTCAAAGAGAACCTTCTTTATCAATGCTTGCAGAAATTGCAAATATTTTTAATGTGTCAACTGATTATCTGCTTGGTGTCAGTGATTTTTGATTTATTTTAATTTTTTGGGGCAACTTGGCAATTTGATGGTAAAAATTTGTGATATGCTTTGCATTTTTTAATCATAATAGTAATTTGCATAATAGTTTTGTGCAACAAAAGACGAATGGTGTGGCAAAATATTGGAGAGAATGATAAAACAAAAGAAAAAATTTTTTAATTTCAGGCTTATGCCTGTAATGTTGTTGGTGGCGATAGCAGGGATATTGTTGATATCTCTGCTTAATTTTGCTTATGCACTTGTTGCTTGCTGTTTGTTTCTTTTGGCGCTAACATTGGTGGCAATTTGCAAAAAATCAAGAAAATATATCGCAATAGTTGCTGTCCTGTTTACAACCTTTGTTGTTTTTGTTGCAAGTGGTGCGATTATGATGAATAAATCTACAAAAGTTTATCTGCCTGTCTCTAATGCAACAATTAGTGGTGTTATAAATTCAAGTAGTGATGTTTATGGTTCGCCGATTGATTATAGTGATCTTGAAAGTTATTATCTTGTGCTTACAGATGTCAAATATTACACTCAAAAAGGTGAAAATCTTGAAGAACTTGACGGAAAAGTTGGTGTTTATTTGCCACTTTCAAGCGAGATTAAGTTTAAGGTTGGTGACAAAATTATTATCAATGCTGACATTGAGCCTAAAAAAGTCAATTTGACAGAGTCGGTTAGTGTGCATAATTTTATAAGTGGCGTGCAATTCAATTTGAAAAACGCAAAGTTTGTGGATTTAGTGCAAGGCAAAGCGAGTTTTGGGGAGAGTATTAAAGTCAGAGTGCGTGATGCAATGCTGAAATATGTTCCGAGTGGCGACATTATGTTTAGCATGGTGTTTGGCAGCAGAAATGTGATGTCAGATGAGTTTGTTTCTTCCTCTAATTTGACAGGACTTGCACATTTGTTTGCTGTTAGTGGTTTGCACCTTGGGCTTATTGCAGGTTTTGTCACTTGGATATGCAAAAAATGCAAAGCAAACAAGTTTGTTGATTACATAATCGTGTTGCTTTTATCGGGGCTTTATGCATTGCTTGTTGGATTTGGTCCTTCTGTTGCAAGAGCATTTTTGATGCTTACGATTTACAAGTCAGGCAGATTGTTTGGATTGAGGCATTGTGGAATGTCATCTTTGAGCCTAAGTGGATTGATTATTCTTTTGATAAATCCACTAATGTTGTTTAATATGTCATTTCAACTGACATTTATGGCAATAATAGGTTTGTTGTTTTTCTCTTTGCCACTAAGCAAAATTATCAAAACAAAGTTTAAGTCATTCAATAAATTTGTTGTGACTGTATTGAGTGTGAACATAGGCGTTCTGCCGATAATGTTACATTACTTTGGCAGTGTTTCTTTGATAGTTTTGTTTGCTAATATCCTTATTGTGCCATTTGTAACATTAGTGTTTCCATTTGTGTTTACTGGTATAATTTTAGCTTGCATTTTCCCACCATTTGCTTATGTTTTGTTGCCACTTGGTTATGTGTTTTCTTTTGTGGAGTTTGTTGTTATGTATCTTGCAAAAGTGCCGTTTTTTGCAATAAATTTAAAGCTTTCTGTATTTTGGATAATTTTGTATTTGGCTTTTCTTGTTTTGATTTCAAGTTATTCATTGATTTCCAAAAAACCGAAAACAATACTTGCAAGTATAATGATTGTTGTGATAATGGTTAGCAATATAATTGTGTCCTTTGGCAGAATTGATGGAAGTGTCAAACTTGAGAGCATTGCAACCGAAAGTAATTATTCACTTGTTATGGTGGAAATTGAAAACAAACATTATCTTGTGTCAAGTGGAGAGCTTTTGGTGCAGGCGATTTATACTTGTACAACTTTTATGCAAGAAAAGAACATAAAGAAAATTGATGGCTTGGTAAAAAGCAATTTTGAAGGCAAAGATTTTGAAAGACTGGCAAAGTATAAGCAAGCTTTGAATATTGAAAAACTTGTTACATCAACAATCCACGACGGATTTAAGGATTTGTTTGGAGATAATGTTTTGATATCGTGCATGGTTGGAGATTATATTTTTGCCCCGATAAATGAAAGCATTGTGGAACTTGTGGGGAAGGGTGGCAGAGTGCTGTTTGTGGATAACTTAGACGATAATGATATTGCTTTGAGTGGCAAAGCACAATTGATTTATCTTTTGGGAAATAGCAATATTGCACAACAAATGGAATATGGTTATCTTGTAAATGATGGTGCAGTTTTGGAGAATATTGCACAATCTATAAATTCCTACTTTACATTTATAATAAAAAATGCTAAAATAAAGATAGTATAATTAAAAATGGAAGATTATTGTCATTTTTGAGGAAAAGATTGCTATGAATATAGAAATGTTGAGTAAAAGTTTGCAAACAAATGTAAAGTCGTTTTATATGATAAACGGCAATGATTTGTTTTTTAAAAAACAGGCAATCAATAGCTTTAAAAGCATTGTGGATGAGGGGACTTTTGATTTTAATATTTCTTATTTAAACACAGCCGTAACGGCAGAGGCGTTTTATATCAATTTGCAAACTCCACCATTTATGAGTGATTACAGAGTTATCTTTTTGAGTGCTGACGGAAAAAAATTGGAAAAAGATAAGGCAAAAGCCTTTGAGGATAAAATAAAATTGTGGCTTAAAGATCCTTGCCCAAATGTGGTGCTTGTGGCTGACAACAATGAGGATTGTTTTAAGTTTTTGGCAAAATATGCAGAGCAAATTGATTGCAAAAAGCAAAATACAATCAATCTGGTTGAACAAGTCAGCAAGATGATTGCAAATCATGGCTATGTGGCAAATGATGCTGCCATCAAAGAAATTATTGTTAAATGCAACAATGATATGATGATTATTGCAAACGAACTTGACAAATTGTATGCATATTGTGAAGATAAAAACATAACTTTTGATATTGTAAGTCAAATTGTTGTCAATAATATAGAGCAAAGCGTGTTTAAACTTACAGACAGTATAGCACAAGGCAATTGTGGAGAGGCTTATTCGATTATGGATAATCTTTTGTCGTCAGGGGAACAGCCGTTGAAGATTCTTGCTGCAATTTCTGCACAATACAGGCGTATGTTTATTTGCAAAGTGTCGGCACTGAGCAGTGAGCAACTTGCAGTGCAACTGGGCGTGAAACCATTTGCTGTGGAAATTGCAAAAAAGATTGCAAAAAATTACAAGCCAATGCAACTCAAAAAACTTGTGGATAAATTTCAACTTATTGAATTTCAAACAAAAAATGGCGAAATAGGTATGTTGGAAGGACTAAATTTGGCATTTACTTATGCCGTAAATAGGAGATAAAATGAACTTTTTAAACATTGATGCGAGCAAGGCAAAAGAAAATAAATTGTACATGATACTAAAAATTTTGTTGCCAATTACTGTTGTTTTTAAAATGTGGTATCTTTCAGAGTTGGAATTTCATTATTTTAATTTTACATTCAACGGATTTCTCGGAAGAATTATTGTTTACGCAATAGGTGGAGGAATTGCATATGTTTTGCAGTTGCTTGCCGTGTCTTTCAGTTATAGCTTGTTTTACCGATCAAAATACACCCCTTGTGATGAAAATTTTATTTGCAAAATAAACAAGCCGACTTATTCAGCAACTTGCTATTTTGTGCTTATCATTGCAAATGTGCTTACAGGACTTTTAAACTTTTTTGGTTATGGTGCACCAATAAGTTCAACTTTTATTGTGATTTTGTTGCCAACAATAATGCCAATTTTTTCAATTTGTGCAATTGTGGCTTTGCTTTACAAATTTTGCGAAAAAGGCGAGTTAAAAGAGCTTGTAACCTCTATGGCATTGCCTGCTATTGTAATGCTTTTGTTTTTGAGGTGACCTTATGAAAAAGAAAATAATTTTGTGTTTAATATCGATTTTCAGTGTGTTTATTATGATTTTTTCTTTGACAGGTTGCAGTTACAGCACTGGCAATCAAGATGCAACAGTTGCAAATTTTGTGCAAGGAACAACACCTTATGAAACATTAAAAACTTTTGTTACAAAGTTTCCTGACAGGACATCCACAATCACTTATAGCGTTGATAAATGCAAGGATGTTGCAAATTGGATTTCTGAGCAGTTTGAAAGCTTTGGTGGTTATACTGGCAGAATTGATACTTTCAATTACGAAAATAGTTACACTGAAAAAATAGAAACAGCGTACAATGTTGTTTACAAAAAAGAAAGTGCATCAGACAAAAAGGTGGTTATTGGTGCACATTATGACAATGTCTTTGATGTGAAATATAACAATATTGCATTGTGTTCAGATGGCACTTATAACAATGGCGTTGGGGTTGCAACTTTGCTTGAACTTGCAAAAGTGCTTGCAAACAAAACTTTTGATTTTGATATTGAGTTTGTGGCTTTTGGTGCAGAGGAGTTTGGTTGGTATGGAAGTGGGCATTATTTGAACAATCAAACAGACAAAGACAATATTGTTTTAATGATAAATTTTGACAGAAATGCTATTGGAGATTATGTTTATATGTACTCAAGCGAGGCAGAAACAAAACACAACCAATTCTTTTATGATGTTGTGAAAGAAAATAATTTATGTATTGCAGACTTGCCAGCTTTTAAATCTCAAGCATACTCTTTTGATTTTAGCAATTATTTGTACTTGCATGAGGCGAATTATGCAGATAGTCAAATGTTTTTGAATGAAGGAATAAATATTATCAACTTTGTTTCAATGAATTTTAAAACTTTTGAAGTTGTGGAAAGTGATGGTAAAAGTGATATTGCCTACACAGAAGATGATAACTTTACAAATGTAGTAAAAAGACTTGGTGGAGAAGACGCTGCTAAAACAACAATTGACAAGCAAATTAACAGCGCAATAAGCAGTGTTGTTTATGCGTTTGAAAAGGAAAATTTCTTGCAAGTGATGACTGATTCCAAGGCAAATGGTGGATTTGAAGGTCTTGCAAATGCAAAAATTATTACAATTGTCAATTATTGCATTTTAGGATTTGGAATTGTGTTTTTGTTAATTTTGTATTTTGTATTAAGGGTAAAAGCAAAAAAACACGATGTTTATATCAACACAGTTTATGGTAGAGTAAACACAACAACTGGCAAAATAGAACAAAATGGCAATTCAGCAAATCAATCAAGTGGCAATGTTGGGCAAGTGTTCGGGAATGAATTTGATTCGCAACAAGGCAATGCTGGCAGAGTGTTTGGCGACGAGTTTGGATCAAAAGATAATAGCGTAAACACAAATCAAAACAAATCGGATGAGGACAAAACAAAAGACATTTTTGGCGATTTCTAATTTGTGAAAAATAAAATTTATATGTTTAGTTGTGAATAAAATTTGCAGTTGATACAAAAGTAGTGTTGCAAAAAAATACAAACAAAGTTATTGCATACTAATGTTTTGTGTTGATTATAAAAATAGTTTTAAAGGAAGAAATAATACAAAAAGCGTCAAAAATCGGGGGTAAATGCAAAATGAATGAATATGAGTTGAAATACTATGAGTGTTTGTCAGAAAAATTTAAAAACAAAAAGCAAGTGCTTGCAGAGATTATTAACCTTAAAGCAATTATGAATTTGCCAAAGGGTACAGAGCATTTTGTAAGTGATATTCACGGAGAATATGAAATGTTTTTGCATATTCTAAAAACTGCATCTGGCGTAATCAAAAGAAAAATTGATGAGGAGTTGCACGAGGTGCTTTCTGATCAAGAAAGAGCAGAACTAGCTTGCTTGATTTATTACCCTGATGAGAAAATGGCAATAACTTTGAAAACTGATGGCTGGTATAGAACAATGCTTTATCGCTTGATTAGGGTGGCAAAGTGTGTGAGTGCAAAATACACACGCAGTAAAGTCAGAAAAATGCTTCCAAAGAATTTTGCATATATTATTGACGAACTTTTAAACTGCGACAGCCAAAGTATCAACAAAGAAAATTACTACAAAGAAATTATTGAAAATATCATCACTCTTGATTTGGCAGAAGATTTTTTGAAGGCACTTTGCAGTCTTATTCAAAGTTTGGCTATTGACCATTTACATATTGTTGGAGATATTTTTGATAGAGGTCCAAGGGCAGATATCATTATGGATTATTTGCAAAGTGTGCGTTCAGTGGATATTCAATGGGGCAATCACGATATTTTGTGGATTGGTGCAGGGCTTGGCGATGCAGGTTGTATTTTGTCAGTTTTGTGTGACTGCTTTAAATATGATAATTTAGAGCTTTTAGAGGATGGTTATTCTATCAACTTGTTGCCACTTTTTAATCTTGCAGATAAGTATTACAAGCATAGCGACCTTTCATGTTATCAAACAAAATATAACAATGAAAAGCTTGCAAGAGTGCTAAAAGCCGTGAGCATAATGCGATTTAAAGTGGAAGACAGCTACAAAAGGAAATATCCTTCTTTTAATATGCAAAGTTTGACTGTGCTTGACAAAATTGATTTTGAAAAGCAAACTTGGAATGGTTATTCCATGAAAGAATGTGATTTCCCAACCATTGACAAAACTGATACAAGCAAATTGAATGATGATGAAAAGCTGGTCGTTGCCAAGTTGATACATAGTTTTGTAACCTCTTCAAAATTGAAATCTCACATCAAATTTTTGATTGACAAAGGTTCAATTTATTTGTGCTATAACAACAATCTAATGTTTCACGGATGTATTCCTCTTGATAAAAACGGCGAATTTTTGGCAGAGGAATTTGAAGGAAAGCTTTACAAAGGCAAAGCTTATATGGATTATTGCGATAAAATTGTTAGAAAAGCATATTTTTCAAAAAACAAAGACGACATTGCTTTTATATGGCAATTGTGGTGTGGAAACAAATCTCCAGTTTTTGGAAAAGATAAAATGACAACTTTTGAAAGAATTTACATTGCTGATAAAGCAGTTCACGAGGAAGTTAAACAAAACTATTTTAATATGCAAGATAATCCTGATATTTGTGACAGGATTTTTGAAGAATTTGGACTTGATAAAAGCACTGCGCATATCATAAACGGGCATATTCCTGTCAAGCAAACAAAAGGCGAAAGTCCTATTAAAGCAAACGGAAAAATGATTGTTATTGATGGAGGTATGAGCAAGCCTTATCAAAAAGTTACAGGCATTGCAGGGTACACATTGACATATCATTCGTATGGAATGGGGTTGGCAGCTCACGAGCCATTTTTGGGCAAGGATGAAATTGTGTCAAACGATAGGGAAATGCTTACTGTAAAATATGTTGTTTCAAGATATAATTCAAGGATAACTGTAGGCAACACTGATATTGGTCGCAAACTAAAAGAGCAAATTGCAGATTTGACAACCTTGGCACTTTTGTATTCTGACGGCGTTATTAAAGAAAGACAATAATAATTTTGAAGTTTATTTTTAAAGTGCAAATATAATATATTAAATATTATAATTAGCCTTTACAATTTAAAAATAATGTGTTAAAATAAAAATGTATATGTTATTGTGCTTAATAACATTCAAATAATATATTTTGTAAGAGTTTATTATGGATATTTTGGAGCTTACTGAAAACATAAATAAAGTGCAATCAAATATTTTGGCATCTTGCAGACGATGTGGAAGAACTGATAATGTCCTGTTGGTTGGGGCAAGCAAAACTATGGAGCAAGATATCATTGATATGGTTGACTGCAACAAGTTGCTTTCTGTACTTGGCGAAAATCGCGTGCAAGAGTTGCTTGCAAAATATAAAGAAGGGCAAAGTTTTGAGTGGCATTTCATTGGCAAATTGCAAACAAACAAAGTCAAATATATTGTGGACAAAGTCACTCTAATTCATTCTGTGGATAGTTTGGCGCTTGCAAAAGAAATTGACAAGCAATCAAAAAAACATGACAAAGTTATGCCAGTTTTGTTGCAAATTAATATGGGAAAAGAGGAAAGCAAAAGTGGCTTTTTTATTGAAGAAATCGAAAATGCAATTTTGGATATTCAAAGTTTAGACAATGTAAAAATTGAAGGACTTATGGCAGTTATGCCAATTTGCGACAAGGAAAACACAATAAAATTGTTTGAACAATTAAAAGCAAAATGGTGTGAGCTCAAGGATAAATACAATTTTAAATATCTGAGTGCAGGTATGACAAATGATTACGAACTGGCTATTGAATTTGCAGATGCAAATATTGTAAGAATAGGCACTGCAATTTTCGGCAAAAGGAGTTATGATGGGAATATTTAGAAACAGGGAAAACTACGATAATTACGAAAGAGAAAATTTTGACAGAGGTGGTTATGATAGAGATAATTATGACCGCAATGCCGATAACAATTTTGATAGAATGTATGATTCCAGAGAATATTCCGGAAACAATAATTCCAGAAGATTTGATGATAGGTCAGGTGGTTATAACAGATCAAATTATGCAGAGGAGTACAGATATCCAAGCGATGACAGAGCAGCTTATGAGCAATCTCAGCGTCCATATAGGGAAAGATACCCAAGATATGACGAACGCCCTGCACAAAATGAAGGTTATTATCCATCAAACGGCTCAGATTCAGCAAGGCAATCTAATATGAGGGATGGGGAAAATAAAGTTGTTTTTTGCACTCCAAAGTCATATGAAGATATTCAAAATTTGATTGATAGCCTTAAGAAAAAACAATCTTTGATTGTGGATGTTTCTGATTTGGATGTAAAAAACACACAGCGTTATCTTGATTTTTTGAGTGGTGCGATTTATGCGCTTAATGGTTCTTATCAAAAGATTGATAATAAAAAATTCTATTTTGCACCTCAAGGGGTATCAATTACAATACCTTTTGATTTGAGACAAAAAAAGGAGTAAAAATGATAGCTATTTTATTGGAAGTTGGCTTGTTTGCCTTACTATTATTTATAGATTTGTTTTCAAAGGGAATGATTGAACCTTTTTTGAATCATGCAGGTGGTCATTATTCTTTGATTGAAGGGGTGTTAAGCCTTGAATGGCACACAAACGATGGCGCATCTTTTGGCACTTTCAGTGGAATGCAGGGCTTGTTGATTGCAATCTCTGTTATTGTTATTGCTGCACTTTTTGTTGGGTTGGTGCTTACTGACGAAAAGCCTCGCCTTTTAAGATATGGCGTTGTTACTATTATTGCAGGTGCAATGGGCAATTTGATTGACCGAATTGCATTTGGTTATGTAAGAGATTTTATCGATTATACATTCTTCCAAACTTGGTTTAATGTTCCATTTGCAGTTGGCAACATTGCAGATATTTTCTGTTTGGTTGGTGTGCTTATGATTTTGATTTATCTTCTTTTTGAATATAGGGAAGGGGATATTTCTTGGCGACACAAGAGGCTTTTGTTATGGCGGAGCAAATAATTGACGAGGTATTTGACTTAGAGTGTGAATTTTTGACAGACAGGCAAAATCACGGGAAAAGACTTGATATGTTTGTGATGGAAAACACTGAGGATTTGACTCGTTCAAGAATAAAAAATCTTATTGAAAGTGGACAAGTTAAAGTCAATGGAGAAATCAAAAAAAGTGGTTATTCCTTGAGGTATGGCGATTTGGTTAGCATTTGCATATTGCCTCCTGTGGAAATGTCTTTGGAACCATATGACTATCCATTGGATATTGTTTATCAAGATAATGACCTTGCCGTTATCAACAAGCCACGAGGAATGGTTACTCATCCGGCACCTGGAAGCCCGAAAGATACGCTTGTTAATGCATTGCTTAGCAATCTTGACAATTTGAGTGATATCAATGGTGTGATAAGACCTGGTATTGTTCACAGGCTGGATAAAGATACAAGTGGTTTGATTATGGTTGCAAAAACAAACAAAGCTCATTTATCTTTGTCAGGACAAATTGCAAGCAAAGAATGTCACAGAAACTACATAGCTTTGGTTGATGGCGTGATAAAACAAGATGATGGAGTAATAATCGCAAATATTGACCGAAACAAAAAAGACAGGAAGCTTATGGCTGTCACAAGGGAAGGTGGCAGATTTGCTGAAACTCATTTTAAAGTGTTAAAAAGATTTAGCAGATATAGCTTGGTGGAATTTGAACTTAAAACAGGCAGAACACATCAAATAAGAGTGCATTGTAAGCATATTGGGCATCCGATTGTGGGGGATGTTGTTTATGGTGGTAGCAACAAGTTGTTTGATAATGGTCAGTTGTTGCACGCATACAAAATTTCTTTCACTCATCCTGCAACAGGAGAGCAAATGGAGTTTGTTATTGATTTGCCTGATTATTTCCAAAATGTAATCAAAAACTTAAATTAACAAAATGATAGTTTATCAAAATTTGTGCAGATAAATGTTTAAATAAAAAAGCTTTTGTCTGCTAATTTTTTTAAAGTTTAGGCTTTAAAAAATAGGAGAATGTTATGTCAATAAAAGCAAAATTAATGGATAATGGTGCAATGGATAGAGCTTTGACTCGCTTATCACACGAAATTGTTGAAAAAAATGGTGGTGTGGAAAATGTTGTTTTGATTGGTATCAAAACAAGAGGTGTGCCACTTGCTTATAGAGTGGCAGAAAAAATTAAAAAGGCTTATGATATTGCTTTGCCAGTTGGTATTTTAGATACATCACTTTATCGTGATGACAGGGAAAATTCAACAAACAATATGGTTGACGAAACAAACATTCCATTTGAGGTTGCAAACAAAAATGTTGTGCTTGTGGATGATGTGCTTTATACAGGCAGAACTGTAAGGGCAGCCATTGAGGCAATCATCAAACTTGGCAGACCAAGCATAATTGAGCTTGCTGTTATGGTGGATAGAGGTCACAGAGAACTGCCTATCCGTCCTGATTTTATCGGCAAAAATGTGCCAACAAGCAAACTGGAAAATATCAAAGTTAATTTGATGGAAATTGACGGAGAGGATAGTGTGCTTTTACTGGGATAAATTGATTTTAGTATCGATTTTTTGCAGTATTGTGCAATTGGAAATTGTGGCAATGATGTAAGATGGGTAGGCAATGAGGCAGGTTATGTTCGTGACAGCGAGTGGTCAGTTATCTTGTCTTCACTGCCAGCAGATAAACAACAATCCAGTGAAGAAGATGCAAAAAGACTAGGCTTGCATTATGAATCAAATGACAAAGGCAGCAGAGATATAATCAATGCTGCAAGCAATATAAGTGAAGATTGGCAGGTAAAATATTATCCAGCTGAATCAGATGTTAGGATAAGGTCAAAGTGGTTTTGGCATGCAAAAGATAAAGTTAAAAGTGCAAAACAACTTGCTGATTTGTATATCACAAATGTTGGAATGAATTCTCACTTTTTGCTTAATGTTGCACCAAATCAACAAGGAATTATTGAGGAAAAAGATATTAAATCCTTAATGGGAATGAAAGAAATTGTTGACAAAACTGCAAAAAATCAACTTATGCCTGCAAAAGTTGTCACAAGTGGCTATATTGATGGCAAAATTCAAGTTGTAGATAGCACTCAAGCTCCTGATGCAGTGCTTTATGACAAAAATTACAGCTCTAATCCAAGTGAATGTTACACAGGATATGCTTTGCCAGACAATGGCTACATTATGGATTTTATGTTCAACAATGGTGTTCAATCTTTTGGTAGAATTGATATAAGAGAAGATTTGAGATTTTCTCAAAGAATAGAAGCTTTTGAGGTGTGGGCACTTGTGAATGGCAAATGGAAACTTGTTGGTGACAATACCATTGTTGGAAATCGCAAGATATTTGTATTCAAAAATGCTATAAAAACAAATCAATTACGCTTTGTTTTCAAACAGTCAAGGGGTAATCCTCACATAAGAGCCGTCCAGTTTTTTGAAAAGTAATTTGTTATTAAATCAATATAAGAGTCATTTTTCAAATTTGCTTATTATGACATTGCTAACAAAGTTTGAGATCTTTCGACTTCGCTCAAAATGATACTACCAATGTCATTAGAAGTCTATATTTTGTCATATTGAGCGAATACGGGATTCCTGCACAATAACTATTTTGTGTGTGGTAAGGAGAAATCTCCAATTATGCTAGTTGAGTAATAAAAAATAACCTTATAAA
>CAJUEA010000032.1 GCA_910584975.1 uncultured Christensenella sp. | reverse complement strand
GAGTAGGGGTAATGCTTTTGGCAGTAGCAATAATATGTCTAATGGCAATAGGGGTAATATTAGGCGTTAATGGTGCAAAAAGTGAAACTACAGGCTCATTGAATTTGAATAATGAAATTGAAAATGTAAGCGAAACAAGTAAGGTGGAAATGCCACCAATATCAGAAGAAGTGTTGCTTGACGGCACTACTTGTGCAGAACAAGCAGCAAAATGGAATAATGCAATTGAAAAATCACTTGCAAATGGTGGTGGCAAACATATACTTGTTACAATGACAAAAGATTGGGTTGCGCCTAATAGTGGCAATCACAATTTTGGGGAAGGTGTAGGCTTTAGCAATGGCAGAATATATATTCCATCAAATGCAGTTTTAACACTAGACTTGAATGGTCATAAAATTGACAGAACTTTGACAAGTGCGATAACAGATGGCTGTGTTATGCTTATTAATGGTGCTAAACTTTTAATCAAAGATAATCAATTTGACTATGCAAAAATGTTAAATGCATATAAAGCAGATCCAAATGCAGATTTAGTAAATTTGTTCACTGGAAAAATTACAGGGGGTAATAACGCTAGCGATGGTGGAGGTATTTTAATTATTGGTAGTGGTGCCAATGTAATTTTTGAAAGTGGTGTTCTTAGTGGTAATACTGGTGGAAATGGTGGAGGAATTTGCACGCGTGATGAAATTACACTAACTATAAATGGTGGATTATTTGCTGAAAATCATGCTCGTGCAAGTGCCGGTGCTTTATTTGCGACTACTGATTCTACATTAATAATCAATAATGGAATTTTTCATAAAAATATATGCACTGGTGGTTCCGGTGGTGCTCTATTTTCGTACTATGGCAAAGCATATATAAATGGTGGAATTTTTTCATATAACAACGCAGAATATTCTACAGCAGAAGGTGGTGCAATATTTATTGATAACAGCGACATATATATTACAGATTGCCTTATTGAATATAACAAATCTGTTCATTGTGGCGGTGGTATTAGAATTGGTGGTGCAAGCATAAATGTAGTAAGAGTAACTGGTGGCATATATGTTAATAATGATACTGGGACATATGCTGGAGGAATTAGAATAGCAAGTAATATTCCTGCAACTTGTCTTCCATATCTTGAAAATTGTTTGGTATACAATAATACATGTGCAGCTTATGGTGGTGGGATTACCTTTGAAGTTCCTACATCAATAGGTGCAGGAATGCAAGTTTATGATAATCATAGAATAAAGGAAACTGGAAACATTGATGACAATCTTTGTATTAGCAATACAAAAACAATAATCACAATCACAGAAAATTTAATGAAAGATGGCAAAAATACTTTTGTAAAAATCAGTGCCCCTGATACAAAAGCTTTCACTAAGGGATATACAACCAGTGGAAATACTCTTACTGCTAGCAGATTTTTTTCATCTGACATTGGCAAAGGTGTTGGAATGGATGGTGGAGAGGCAAGAATAAGCACCACTGCTGCAAACTTAACAACTAATATAACATGGTATTGGGGAAACAATGCAAATGAGCAAAGTGTTGGTGGTTCAAATGTAACTTTGCCATATAAAGAGACTGGCTATACTATAAGAGCAAATGTTGCGGGCGTTAAAAATGATAAGGGCGAAGTAAAAACTGCATTTTCAGTTAAAGAACCGGGATACTATAGTTTTTATGTTGATGATGCAAAAGCTATAAATCCAACTTTTAAAGTTACCATTGAAAAGCCTAAAAAAGAAATCAACAAGCCAGAAATAAAAAATTATGTCTTTTTATTTGATGATAGTTTACAAGCTTTTTATCCCGAAGGCTTTGACTCAAACACTATGGATATAGGTTTTAACAGGGCAAAAGAAGTTGGAAAATATAAGGCAACAATCAAATTGAAAGATGTAAACAATACAATTTGGTCAGATGTGAAAAATTATAATAGTTTTGAAATAGCTTATGAAATTATCCCACGAGGAATAGAGGGAAAAATAAATACTGACTATACACATATTTATTTGGATAATGGTTACCGAAAGAGTTATGGAGATAAATATGAACACTTGATAAATGACAAGGAACTAGAAACGAAACAAGGAAAATATGTGTTAGGCAACATTTCAGCACATACAAGTGTGAAAGCATTTATCAATAACTTAAGGAATGAAAGCAACAAAATTAAGCTGTATGACAACAATAATACATTGGTATATGACGGCATAGCAAGTGGTGGAGTTATTGCAGATAATCTTAATAATATATTTGTTGCAACAGGCTATAAAGTAGAGTATTATTACAATAACAATCTTTATGATACAATGTATTTATCCGTCCTTGGGGATATAGTTGCAGACGGAGTAATTAATACATTAGATATAACATACATAAACAGAATAACAAAAGGGGAAATAAAACTTGAAACATTGAGCATAGAACAACAGCTTGCAGCAATGGTGGATAACAAAGGAAAAGTGACCTCAACAGACGGAAAGATATTGCTTAATGTGATTGGTGGCAATACTGAGACTGGTAGTTATTTTGAAAATGTTGAGAAAAAGGATAAATATCAACTTTTGAGCCTAAAAGAGGAAGGTGGCAAAACATTCCGTGAAAACATTGAAATAACAACAGCAAACTTAGTTGATAATGCAATCATTGGAAATATAGCACCAAAAACAAAAGCAAGTGAGTTCAAAACAAGCTTGGCAAGTCAACTTGGTGTTGACATAAGTGTAATAACAATGCACAAAGCAAATGGAGTAGTTGCAAGCGACAATGATTATGTCGGAACTGGATGTTATATCAATTACAATGGTAAAACAATCTATCTAAGTGTTTTAGGCGACTTGACAGGCGACGGAGTAGTAAATACAATGGATGTCACTTACCTTAACAGGATAATAAATGGAACCATTGCTTTGAACACAAATGAAATAAAAGACAAATTGATAATGCTTTCTGCACTAATCCAAAACAAAGGTAACTTGACTACAGCAGATAGTGAAACGCTATTGAATTATATCGGTGGAAATGTTGATTTGACAAAATACTTTTAAAAGATAATCGGACTGAAAGAGTGCTTTCAGTCCGAGTTTTGTCCCCCACAAAGCTGTTTTGTGGAAATCCCATTTTTTATGTTTTGTGTCATTCCGAGCTTGTCGAGGAATCTCAAATTAAGCTTGTGTATAATAAAATGATAACATATTTACTCAAAAAAGCAAAGTTTGAGATGTTTCGACTACGCTCAACATGACATAAAAATAAGAATAATTAAAGGATTATGTTTTTATCATCCCGAGCGTAGTCGAGGGATCTCCGATTTGACTTGTTGAGTGATTTAAAAAGTTTCATTTTTAATTTGTCAGCACGCAAAGTTTGAGATTTCTCCTTGTGCCTTACAAAAAAGCTATTTTGTGGGGACCCCGTATTCGCTCGAAATGACGAAACAACACAAGCGATGTTTGAGATTCTTCGATTTCGCTATCGCTACAATTAGAATGACACGAACAATGGCAATGTTAACAAGTTGTTTTTTAAGTCATTATAAGCGATTGATTGAATTATTTAATGCCAAGAGTGATAATTATTGACATTTATATGATTATTTGTTATAATTGCAATAACCAATAAATTTTGAGGTGAGATAATGGCTAATGGTATATTGTATTTCAGTGGCACTGGCAATAGCCTTTATATTGCAAAAAAGATTAAAGAAGAGATTGGTGGGGATGTGATGTATATCCCTAATTATAAGGGGACAGGCAGTGAATTTGACAAGATAATTTTGGTTACTCCAATTTATTCATTTGGTATGCCAAAGCATGTTTATGAATTGTTGCCACGCCTTGACAAAATGAAACAACTTATTGTGGTGCAAAACTTTGGTGGTATGTCTGGTGGGGCAGATTATTTTATGTATGAATACTGCACAAAAATTGGTTTGAATTTGCAAAGTATTTATCTTTTGCAAATGCCTGAAAACTTTACAACAACATTTACCGTGCCTGTACCATATATTAAAGTTGTGCTTAAAAATGCAGAAAAGCGTTTGAGTAAAATTGTTCAAGACATCAAAAATGACAGCTGTGTGTTGCCAAGCAAAAAGAAAACAAAAGAAGCAGTTTTTTTGAAAAATTTGAACAATTGGAACAAAATTGGACAAAGTTTTTCTGTGTCAGATGATTGCATAAAATGTGAAAAATGTGTGGGAGTTTGTCCTGTTCAAAATATAAAATTGGTTAAGGATAGCATTGTTTTTGGCAGCAAATGTGTGGCTTGTCTTGGTTGTTATCACAGATGTCCTCAAAAGGCAATTTTGTACAAAAATCACAAGAAAAAAGATAGATACATAAATCCTAATATAAATGAAAATGAGATTGGACAGGATTTTATAGGAGAATGATTTAACACGGCTATATGCCGTGTTTTTGCGTAAAAACAGATTGAAAATCGGTATTAAATGGTATTTAGCGAGTTAAGTTACAATGTTGAGCCCGACAAATAACAATGTAATGCGATATTTTGTGTCGTTTCATTATGTCACACAAAATAGCCTTTTTTATATTGTGAAATAATAAAACTCTGATTGTGCTTGCGTGGAAATGATTAATTAATGGGCAAATTGTGAATTTGCGATTAAGTTTGTTGTATGTTTATTGTATTTTTTGAAAAACAAGTTCGATTTGACAATATTTTAAAGAAATGATATAATAAAAAAATAAATGCATAGCTTTTAGCGATAATCTTATTTTATGAAGGTGCTATTATGAGTATCAAAAATTTTGATAATTCAAATGAAGATTTGAAAAAAGAGCAAGAAGAAATATTTGAAAGTGTAGTGCGTGAGCAATGCGGTGAGATTGACAAAAAGGCAGAAGAAAATTTTTTCGGGCATGAAAATGAGCGTCTAAATGATGTTGAAAACACTAATTGCGAAAGCAATAATTTAAATGCAAATAACAATAATTTTGATGACAAAGATACAAACAAAAAAAATAAAATGTCAACAGATAAAAAAATGAGATTAGCTTGTGTTTTGGCTGTCATTGCGTTTGTGGGATGTTTTATTTTTGGAGCATTGAAAGGTTGGGTATGGTTTATTATTGGTGCTTTTGCTGCTTTTGGTTTGGTTTCCTTTGTGGTTAGCATTTATTTTGTAAGAGGCATATTGAAAGATATATTTTCAGAAAATAAAGAGATGAATGATAAGCGAAAAAGAAATAACAAAAATAATTCTTCTCAAAACGATTCAAATGAAAAGTCGTACTATCAAAGAACTCAAGAGGAAGAAGAGCAGCTCATTAACGAAATCAACAATGCCAAAACTATTTATGATAACAACATAGCATTTTTGAAATATAAATCTAATGGTGCTGAAGATTTGGGAGAATTGGCTTCCAATATGTTTGGTGGAAAGACTGAGGATGGCAAAAGTGCCTATAAAAATTCTTCCAAAGCAGACAAAAGAAAAACAAAAATTATTTTAAGCATTATTGCTGTAAGTATTTTGCTTATTTTGATTGGTGGTGGAGTTGCAAAATATTCGAAGTTGGGCTTTGGACTTCTTGGCTTAGGATTTGTGGGATTTGTATCTTGCATTGTAGTTTGCATAAGTTTTTCAATTTATGAAAGCCGAAAATACAAAAGGTATCTTGCTATGGATAAAAGCTTGCTTGACGAGTTTTATGACATAAAAACAGGAGTAGTTGCAAGATGTATGTTGCATAGTCAATTGAGCAGTGGAGCAAGAAGAGTGAATATTATTGATACATTATATCAAGTTTGGGTGCAACCTATTGATGATAGCGTGACAGATATCAAGAGCGTGCAATTTGACAGCGAGACTCAAGTGCGTTTGATAAGTGATGTGATATTGCAAAAAGGCGATAAAGTAAGATTTTATCAAAATAAAACAAAAGCAAAAGATTGCTATTTGATAAAATAGGGGCGATTTTTGAATGATATTTTTGATTTAAGCTTAATTATAACAAAGTTGAAAAAATAAAATTTTGTAGGAGTGATTATATGTCGACAAGTGTTGATTATATTGAGTTTGTATGTGGGCAAGTAAGAGGAGATTACAGCATAAGGTACAAAAAAATGTTTGGAGAGTATTTGGTATACTTGAATGAAAAGCCAGTTTTGCTGGTATGCGAAAATTGCGTGTTTATCAAAAAACTGGGTGAAATTGAAAGTCTTATGCAAGGTGCTGAAGAAGGTATTCCTTACAAAGGTAGCAGGCCACATTATATTTTGGATATGGAAAATTGCGAGTTGGTTGACAAAGTCATAAGGATTTTGGAAGAAATAACCCCTGTGCCAAAAAAGCGTGTAAAAAAATCAAATTAAAAACATTTTATTGAGGTAAGTATGAGAAAACATCGTGTTTTATATTATTCATTAATAGCTGTGGCATTGGTGTTTGTTTTTGGAGTTGTGACAGCAGTTTTAAGCATTAAGAATGATTATATGAATAAATTTTATATTTCTCTTGCAATCTGCGCAATCAGTCTTATTTTGTTTATCATTTTTTATGTGCAATATAATTTTGCCGATTCCGATTTGAAAAAAAGATGGATGCATTATTTTTTTACGCTGTTGGATGATGATATTGATTACGAAAATGAAATTAATATTACCAGAAACAATTTTGCAAAAGATGATGACTCGCAAAAAAATAAGATAGCAAAACCTAATTTTTTTGGAGCAAAAAAACTTTGCAATTTCAGCACTTTAAAAACAGGTAAAATTGTTTATTCTTGCATTGTGCAAGCAAACGCAAAATTGTTTACTCCGTCAAAGTTTATTCATCAAGTTCTGCCAGCTGTTGTCGTTTTTAGTATGGATGAGTATTACGACAAAAATCCATTGGAACTCAAAAATATTGCAAAAGATTTGTTTGCAAACAAGCAAAACAATGTTTTGAAAAATGAATATATGTATTTTGCAAATTTGCCTGTTCCCGAATGTTTTACAAATGGCAGACAAGTGTTTGTCTCAACCATTTTGGTATACAGAAAGCATTTGCCATGGGGTGGAATAACTGGCACGCATTTGATTGTGCCGTTGATTGCAAATCCAGAAAAATGCAGTTCTGCATTTATTGTTGATAGTTTGTATTGGAGCAAAAACATTGTTGCAAACTATTTGTCTGAAATAAAAGACATAAGCAACAATGTTGCAGATAGGGCACAAGGCGAAACAGACAATATATTTGATAATTTGCAGAATACTGATAATGTTCAGCAGAATATTGAAGATATTGACAAGGAAAATTTGAAAAATGATGATGCAAATCAAATTTTTGAAGAAAATAAATCGGAAGACGAAAAAGATCAAAATAAAAATTAAAATTTAATATAAAAGGAGTTTTTTATGCGTAAACTAATATTTACAAGAAAATGGAGTATTATTGAAAGTGGCTCAAGGATAACTCTTTCAGTAGAGTGTGATGAGGCAAAATGCAACGCCAAGTTTGATGACAAGTTTTTTATGGTAATGCCAATTAAAAATGGCGAAACAAAAGAGATTGAAATAAGTGAAAATCAAACACTTATTTGCTTGCAATCAAGCACAATGGATGCGGAATTTGTTGTGCCTGCTGGAACATCGGATGTGACCCTTCAAGCAAAACCTAAATTCAATCCAATGCAAGGCAATCCTTTTACTATCACTGAAATAAAATAATTTGTAATGGCGCCAATTAAATAACAAAAAAGAAATAAAAAATATCCTCTTACATGGAGGATATTTTTTGCGTTTTATTCATTTTTAAATTAGTAATTTTTTTCGCAAACTTCAAAATAACTTTGTGGGTGATTGCAAGTAGGGCATTTGTCAGGGGCTGTTTTACCACGATGAATATGTCCACAGTTTCTGCATTCCCAAACTTTTTCTTCTGCTTTTTCAAAAACGCATTTGTTCAAAACATTTTCAAGCAAAGCACGATATCTTTCTTCGTGATGTTTTTCAATTACGCCAACAGCACGGAATTTTTCTGCAAGCTCCGGAAAGCCTTCTTTTTCTGCAGTTTTTGCAAAGTTTTCGTACATATCTGTCCACTCATAGTTTTCGCCACCAGCAGCCTCTTGAAGGTTAGTTGCAGTGTCGCCAATTCCACAAAGCTCTTTCAACCACATTTTTGCGTGTTCTTTTTCGTTGTCAGCAGTTTTTGTGAAAATCGCAGCAATTTGCTCATAACCCTCTTTTTTTGCAGCTGATGCAAAATAAGTATATTTGTTTCGTGCTTGTGATTCGCCTGCAAAAGCAGCCTCTAAATTTTTCTCTGTTTGAGTTCCTTTATATTTGTTCATATTTACTCCTTTATTTACCATAATTTGGTACTATAAAATTATTATAATTGAATTTTAAAGTTTTGTCAATATTGATTTTGTGCATTTATTGTAAAAAATATTCAATTTGTAAAAAAATATGCTCATTCTCATTTATGAATAATCATATTTATAATTTCAAATTTTATTCTAAAATCTATATCTGACTTTATTTTATTTTTTGCTGTTTAAGAATTTTTTCGTTCATTTTTCTCACTTTTGTAATATCATCATATTCTTTTCCAAGATTTGCAACTATGTTAGAAAGAGCAATAATGCCAATTATGTTTGGAATTACCATCAAACCATTGAAAATGTCTGACAAGTTCCAAACCAAATCAACTTTTAGTACTGAGCCTACCATAACAAAAGCTATAACAAACAGAGCATAAAATTTTGTTGCTTTGTTTCCAAACAAATATCTGACATTTGTTTCCCCAAAGAAATACCAGCTGATAATTGTGGAAAAAGCAAAGAAGAACAAACAAATAGCAATAAAGATTTCTCCAAACTTGCTGCCCCAATTGCCAAAGGTCGCAAAAGATTGACTGAATGCAAGTTGTGTCAAAATGCCTTCATTTGCAGTGTTTCCTGCAACGCCAGAAGTCAAAATAACCAAAGCTGAAAGTGTAAGAACGACAAATGTATCAATAAAAACACCAATAATTGCAATGCTACCTTGTTCGCAAGGGTGATTAACTTTTGCAAGTGCGTGAGCGTGTGGAGTTGACCCCATACCTGCCTCATTGGAGAAAAGACCTCTTGCAACTCCTTTGCTCATTGCTTTTACAATCGCTGTGCCAGCAACACCACCGATTATCGCGTTAGGGTTGAATGCATGCACAAAAATTGCAGAAAATGCAGTGCCGATGTTTTGATAATTTATGCCTATAACAACAATGGAACCAATGATATAAAGTCCTGCCATAATAGGAACAACTTTTTCTGTGAAAGATGCAATTCTTTTTACTCCACCAAGAAAAATTATGCCCGCAAGCACTGAAACAACAATGCCTATTGCCCAAGTTGGGATAACATCAAATGCTGTGTGAAAGGATGTTCCTATACTGTTTGATTGAACCATATTGCCCATAAAGCCAAGTGCCAAAATGATTGCAACAGAAAAAAATCCTGCCAAGAATTTTCCAAATTTGCCTTTGAAAAATGCTTTTATGTAATAAACTGGTCCACCATGGACAACACCATTTTCATCAGTATGCTTATATTTTTGTGCAAGCACAGCTTCTGCAAAAATAGTTGCCATTCCAAGTAAGCCGCTCACCCACATCCAAAATATAGCACCTGCACCACCTGTTGCAATAGCAGTTGCAACGCCAACAATGTTGCCAGTGCCAATTTGTCCTGCAAGAGCAGTGGTCAATGATTGAAAAGATGACATTCCTTTTTTATCTGCTTTTTCGCCATTCAGTTTCAAATTTTTAAAAGTGTTTTTAAAACCTTCGCCAAACTTTCTAAATTGAACGCCTCTCAATCTGATAGTGAAATATAATCCTGCACCAAGCAACAAAAACAATAGTATATAGTCCCAAAGTACATCGCGAATTACTTGCACCAAATTGTTTAGAAACTCCATAAATTTCTCCTTAAGTTGAGTGAGTTTTATTTTAGCATAATATGTCTTTTTTTGTCAATTAATATTGCCAATAACTAAAATATTTATAAATTGCGAATATGAAAAAATTTATATATATCAGCTTTACTTGATAACAATTTTTTGAACAGACTTTTGGCATTTTTAAATTTTAAATTTTATTTTTGATAGCAGTCAAAATAGGTTTAAACAAAAAGAACAACCTGTTTGATTTGTAAAATTAACAGAAAATTTTTTACACAATTATTAAAAAGTGGGAACTATAAGCTGCATTTGTGAATATCTTGTTTGTAAGTAAAAAAATAAAAATAAATGACTTGTTTTTAAAATATTTTTATGCTATAATAAAATTTGAAATTGCTAATTTGAAAAAATATCAAATACAAGCCCCTTTATTTTGCAGGAGTGAGCTTATATGATCAAACCAACACGAAAGATGCTTTTAAACGAATTTTTAAATATGATGATTATGGTAGCAGGCGCATTTTGCTTGTCTATCGCAATGTATATGTTTATGTTGCCATCAAAATTTATCCCCGGTGGAGTATCTGGACTTACGATAATCATTCAAACTTTGTCAAATTTTCCGGCAAGTTATTCAATGCTTATTTTAAACTCGCCACTTATTGTTTTGGCTTTCATATTCTTAAAAAAAGAGTTTGCAATAAAAACGACAATAGGCATTGGTATGACATCAGGTTTTCTTGCAATTTTCAGAGCAGTAAAACTTTATGAGTTTTTTAACCCAAATGAAGTTTGGCTTTCAGCACTGGCAGGTGGCGTAATTGGTGGCATCGGCATTGGACTTATGGTTAAAGGTGGTGGAAGTTCTGGTGGAACGGAAGTTATCAGTCTTTTGGTGCAAAAAAGATATATTGCATCATCAATGTCCTTCATTATTTTGGCAATCAACATTTTTATCGTTACGCTTGGCAGCACCCTTTATATGACATTGGGTGGTATGGATTTGCAAACAGGTTTCACAACAATAATTTGTTCGCTTATTCAAGTATTTTTAGGTTCTAAGTGTATAGAATTTGTTTTGAATGGAATTAAAACAGCTGTCAAATTTGAAATTATAACCACAAAAGGCAATGAATTGAAGGAAGAAATCAACACAAAAATGCACAGAGGCGTAACAATTATTTCCTGCGAGGGTGGTTATACAGGTGACAACAGAGATATGCTTGTTTGTGTGATTACAAGAACAGAAATCAGTAGCTTCAAAAGAATACTTAAACAAGTGGATAAAGATGCTTTTGTTTATGCAATCAACACAAGAGAAGTTATAGGAAAAGGCTTTGTAAAAAGAATGTAGTAGCAATTTGCAAAATAATAGTTATTAAATCATATTTACATATGAAAAAGAAAACTGACAAATAGATTTTTCGATAAGAAAAAAAATTATTTGTAAAGGAGGGTTGTATGTTACAACTTAAGAACATAGAGAAAGACTATGGTAGTGACGACAATATTGTTCACGCATTAAAAGGCGTGAGTTTGTCATTCAGAAATTCTGAATTTGTTGCAATTTTAGGTCCTAGTGGTTGTGGTAAAACAACTATGCTTAACATTATCGGTGGTTTGGATAGATATACAAACGGAGATGTTTTGATAAATGGAAAATCCACAACAACTTTTAAAAGTGCAGACTGGGATGCTTACCGAAATAATTATGTTGGCTTTATTTTTCAAAACTACAACTTGATTAATCATCAAACAATTTTGGAAAATGTAGAGCTTGCTTTGACATTGTCTGGCATAAATGCAAAGGAAAGAAAGGCACGCGCAACCGAGGCTTTGGCAAAGGTTGGGCTTGAAGACATTTTGCACAAAAAGCCAAATCAATTATCAGGTGGACAAATGCAAAGGGTTGCCATTGCAAGAGCACTTGTTAACAATCCAGAAATCATTCTTGCAGATGAGCCAACAGGTGCACTTGATAGCAAAAACAGCGTGCAAATTATGGAGCTTTTGGAGGAGATAGCCAAAGAAAGACTGGTTATTATGGTTACACATAACGACCAACTTGCTTATGACTATTCAACAAGAATAATCAAAATGTTGGATGGCGAAGTGCTTGAAGACACAATGCCTTATGAGCCAACAGCTGAAGATATGGAAAGTGTAACTTTCTTTGTGGAAGATCCTGCACCAGATGTGAGCGAACTTGACGAAAAACAGGCTAAAAAAGTTTTAAAAACTTTTGAAAAAGAGCAGAAAAAGAAGAAAAAGGCAAGTGTGAAAAAAACTTCAATGAGTATTTTCACTGCATTTAAACTTTCTTTGAAAAATTTGTTTTCAAAGCGAAACAGAACATTTTTGACTGCTTTTGCCGGGTCTATTGGTATAATCGGCATTGCTTTGGTGCTTGCCGTAAACAATGGCTTTGGTTTGTATATTGACAATATGCAACAAACAATGCTTGGACAATATCCTATCACTATTCAACAACTATGTATGGATATGAGCAGTATGATGCAATCTCCAATGCAATCAAGTGGTGGGGAAGAAAAAGAAAAGTTCCCTAATACAGACAAAATCACTGTGCCAAGTGGAACAGGTTTTGACAATTTGCTAAAACAAATGCATGTAAATTATGTCAATCAAGATTATATAGATTACATAGAAAAAATGGATGAAAGTTTGGTCAGTGAAATTACATATACCTATTATATGAGTATGAAATTGCTGACAAAGCAAAGTGATGGTAGCTACAAAAAGATAGATTTTAAAAGTCCTGACCCAATTTTGGAAATGATTATGGGCAATGACAATCGCTTTATGGAAATGGTTGACGATAAGTATATGCAAGCAAGTTATGATGTTGTGGCAGGAACTTATCCAAAAAATTACAATGAAATTGCACTTGTTGTCAACAAGTATAATGAGATTTCTCCAAGTGTGCTTGAGCAGTTTAATTTTGAAGTCGACAAAGACAATTTGACATACAGCTCATTTATTGGAAAAGAAATGAAAATCATTGATTATCAAGATTGGTATCAAAAGCAAGGCGACCTATATCCGGAGGCTGATGAGGGCAGATATGAGGAGCTTTATAACAAAGGCGAAACATTAAAAATCACTGCTGTAATGAGAATAAAAGAGGATGTCCCTTTAAATTTGTTTTCAACAAGCGTGCTTTATCGCAAAGAACTTACAAGCAAAATGGTAAGCAAAAATCTTGAATCTGATATGGTAAAAGCTCAAATTGCTGAATTCAATAGTGCAAATGCACAAGATAGAGATGAAAAATCAGTTATAGACGGCAAGGAGATTGACAAAGCTTTGCTTGACATTTCAGGCATTCCAGGTTTGAATGGTATGAATCCATTTATTTTAAACAGAGCAAATGCACACAATTTGTATATGCAAAAAATTGGTGCAAGCTCTCTGCCAAAAGATATTTATATTTATCCAAGGTCATTTGACTCAAAAGATTCTGTAAAAGAGTATCTTGACGGGTATAATACAGGCAAATTGCCAACTAAACAAATAAATTATTTGGATGCATCAGGAATGATGATTGATATGGTAAAAGAAATTATTGACATTATATCCATTGTTTTGGTATGTTTTGCATCAATTTCTTTGGTTGTATCATCAATTATGATAGGCATTATTACATATGTTTCCGTTGTGGAACGAACAAAAGAAATCGGTGTTTTGCGTGCTATTGGTGCAAGAAAAGTTGACATAGGCAATGTGTTCAATGCAGAAACTGCAACAATCGGAATATCTGCAGGTGTTATGGGCGTTGTGATATCGTTGTTGCTTTCAATCCCAATAAACTTGATTATCAAACATTTTGCAAAAGGTTATGTAATGACAAATATCGTGGTGCTTGCACCTCTAACGGCATTCATTTTGATTTTGATAAGCACTGTCCTTACATTGCTTGCTGGCTTAATTCCTGCAAATATCGCAGCAAAGAAAGATCCGGTTGCAGCGTTAAGGAGTGAATAATCACTCAATCACAAATAGTTTGAATTTGCTTTGGAATGGTAAAAATATTAGCAAAGTTTGCATTAAAAGTGTGGCTTAGTTGCATTTTACGGTAACGAATGTTTATTAAAAGTTAAAACACTGATTTTTTACTATTCCTTGACATATTTGGCAACTTTTGTTATAATAAAATTTAGAGGTAAATATGAAAAAAATTATTGATGGATTGATTTTGTTGGTTTCATTTGCAGGCAGTATATTTGGTATATTGTCATTGCTTACAATAATCGGTGTGGCAGAAATTGTGCCATTTTACAAAACTTTTGAGCACATTTTGCTTGGTTATGTTATTGTTGTTGTTTCAATGGCAACTGGTATCATGTCTTTCAACTTATTTGCTGGCAGAAGACAAAATCCTGCAAAAAATATATTGTCAATTGGTGTAACAACTTACAGCACAATCCTTACAATTCCATTGTTTTTGACTTTTGTGCTTTGCCTTGTTGAAAAATTTGGTGTAAAGTTCAGTGGTTTTATTGATGGTTTTGTTGCACCAATTTATGACGATTTAGTCAGCATTTTCAAGCCAGAGTGGGCACAATATCTTATCTTTATTGGTGGAATTATTATGGGAATAATTTTCCTTGCAGTGCCAATAATTATGTGTGTGAAAACAGTAAAATCAAAAAAATAAAATCATTTTAAAATGCAAAATTCTTTCAAACATAACAAAAAGTTTAACGCCTTTTGGTATGTTTGAAAATGTTTATGTAAAAAAAATTTTTTATGTTAAAAAAGCTTTGTTGCAGTTTTAAACATCTAAGATTAAAAAACAATAAAGCGTAAAAAGCTATTAAAATAAGCGAAAAATTATGATTTCAGTAAAAAATGTAACAAAAAAATTTGGTAGAGGTTCAAATTCCATTTTAGCTTTGGACGATGTCAGCTTTAATGTGGAAGACGGCGAGTTTTTTGTAATCTTAGGGCAGTCTGGTTCAGGCAAGTCCACTATTTTAAATTTGATTGGTTGCATTGAAAGTGTTACAAACGGCACAATAATTGTGGATGATGTGGATGTAACAAAAATGTCTAACAAACAATTATGTGCTTATCGCAACAAAAACATTGGCTATGTTTTTCAGTCTTTTTATCTTGAGCCTGCATATTCAGTTGTTGACAACATTGTTTTGCCACTTACCATTGCAGGAGAAAAGCGTCATATTAAAGATGCAAAATCAAAAGAATTGCTTGAAAAACTTAATATTGCAGATAAAGCTCATGCAAAAACTTCCACATTGTCAGGCGGACAAAAACAAAGAGTTGCCATTGCAAGAGCACTTGTCAATGACCCAAAAATCATTTTGGCAGATGAGCCAACAGGCAATTTGGATAGCGCAAATGGTGCAGAAGTAATTCAAATTTTGCAGGATATTTGCAAAAGTGGTAAAACTGTAATTATGGTTACCCACAATGAGGAACACGCAAACTTAGCTGACCATATTATTCGTTTAAAAGACGGCAAAATCATTTACGAGAAATAGGATTTGTTAAAAATATACATTATGATATTATTTAATTACGACTATGTTTTCGTTCAAAATGATACATTTCTGTCATTTCGAGCTTGTCGAGAAATCTCAAACAATCGCTCATTGAGTAAATAAAATTAATCATTATATAAATGCGACTTTTATTTTATTCAACAAGCATAGCCCGAGATGTTTCGACGGCACTGCGTTTCGCTCAACATGACATAACCATTGTCATTTTGTACTGTATTTATTGTCATCTCGAGCGTAGTCGAGAGATCTCAAACTTTACTCTCTGAGTTTGTTCCCCTGTCATCTCGAGCGTAATGGGTTCCCACAAAATAACTTTTTGTTGGGTAAAGGGAGAAATCTCAAACTTTGCGTGTTGACTAAAAAACAACTTTAATAAAACAATAAAAATAAAGAATATACAATATAGGAGATAATTTTTATGATGACTAATGAACAAGTTTTGGAAATTTTTCAAAAAACAGGTGGTGTGCTTAAAGGACACTTCAAATTGACTTCAGGCAGACACAGCGACACTTATATGCAATGTGCAAAATTGTTTGTGGATACTGACTCATCTGCAACTTTGTGCAAAGAGCTTGCAGAAAAACTTAACGGAATCCCTTGCGATATCGTTGTTTCTCCAGCAGTAGGTGGAATTTTGATGGGCTATGAAATGGCAAGACAATTGCATGTTCCAAATATCTTTGCAGAAAGAGAAAACGGCGTTATGACTTTCAGAAGAGGTTTCAGCCTACCAAAAGGTGCAAATGTAATTGTTGTTGAAGATGTTGTTACAACTGGTGGTTCAGTTAAAGAGGTTGTCAAACTTGTTCAAGAGAGTGGCTCAACAGTAAGTGCTGTTGCAAGCATTGTTGACAGAAGTAATGGCAAAGTAGACTTTGGTGTTAAATTTGTAAATCTTCTTTCAATGGAAGTTATTTCATATGAGCCTGAAGAGTGCCCACTTTGCAAACAAGGTTTGCCAATCTACAAGCCAGGTAGCAGAGCTTAATTATATAGCATTTAATTTTTAATAATAACTTGTAAAATAAAATTTCTGCGATTTATTTCGCAGATTTTTTTTGCATTTATTAATGGTTATCTATTTAACTAACAACATTTTAGATATTTCCTTGTGTCCTAAAAAAAATATTTTGTGGGAACCCGTATTCGCTCGAAATGACATGACCATTGTCATTCTGAGCGTAGTGCAACGCAGTCGAAGAATCTCGGATTTGGCTTGTTGAGTAAATTAAAGGGTAACATTTTTCATTTAAGCAACATTTGAGATCCCTCGACTTTGCTCGGGATGACAAGACTAAAATTGTGCCAAATACTATAATTAGTAAGCCAAATTTTTTCTATATTTAACATTAAAAATAAGTTTAAAAAATCAGCCGAAAATGTTATGTTTTCGGCTGTTATTTTTTGTGTAAAGTGC
>CAJUEA010000031.1 GCA_910584975.1 uncultured Christensenella sp. | reverse complement strand
ATGTCCTGTGCAGTGATAAGTCCTGCCACAGTGATTGTATGTCCAAAAAAGTCATTTTTAATTTTGATTACCTCACATTGCAAACCTTCAAACTTTTGCTCAAGCAATTTGCAGTAGTCTTTCAAAAAATCCCCAAATGATTCCCCTGTGATAAGGCTCACTTTTGCTTTGCTTTTTCTTTTTTTCATACTGCCAAGCGCCATTTTCAAATCATATTCAAATGTTCGCACCAATCCGACACCATTTTCAATCTGCTCAAAATCGCCATACTGCTCATATGCAGGCAAAGGCAACTTTGCTTTTATATAAAACTCGTCTGACGGATACGCAAAAACACCATATTTTTGATTAATTTGATTGATAATGTCAATGGTTTCCCTTGCTTTTTGCGCGTCTATCATAACCAGTGGATAAAGCCCTTCCCTATGCTTTGTAAGCCCTACAGGAACAATTGCCACAGATTTAAGCATTGGTCTTAAACTTGCCATATCTTCAAGCGATTTTCTCAAAACTTCTCCGTCATTCTCGTTCGGACACATCACAATTTGAGTGTTTATTTCAATGTTATTTGCGACCAAATATTTTATTTTTTCAAAAGTTTTAGCCCCTTCTGGATTTGTAACAAGTTGATTTTTAATATTGCTATCCGTAGCGTGCACAGATATGTAAAGAGGGGATAAATGTAGCCTTACAATACGCTCCAACTCTTCCTCAAACACATTTGTCAAAGTGATATAGTTGCCCGAAACAAAAGACAATCTGTAATCGTCATCCTTGACATACAAAGTCTCGCGCATACCTTTTGGCAGCTGATCGACAAAGCAAAATTTGCACTTGTTTTTGCACCTGATTGGCGATAACTCCATACTTTCGTCAAGCTCTAATCCCAAACTTTCATCAAAATCTTTTTCAATTTCAAAGTCTACTATTTCGTTTCCACAACTGACTGTCATCACAAACTCTTCCATTTCGTCATAGTAATGATAATCAAGTATATCCTTTATTGGATGCCCGTCAAAAGCAAGCAAACAATCGCCTGGTTTAATGCCAAGCTGATCGGAAACACTTCCTTTTTCCACTCCAATAATTTTTGCCATAGTAGCTCCTTATTTTTTTACAATATAAATTGCAATTTACACATTAAAACTTGCAATGTAAAACTATCACTAAACTTAGAAAAAACGACTGCTTGATAATTCAATACTCTTACAATCGTTAATCATATTCATTTTAAATTAAAATTGATGTTATAACTGAAATTTATCTTTAAAATTTGCAAAAAAACTAATGTTCCTTTTAAAATCAATCAAATTCCAAAATTTCATTTTCTGCAAGCACAATACAATCAAGCTTATTTTGTGCAACATAATCAATTCTTGCTTGCTCATTGCCGTGAGGGCAAAAACAACCTTTTACCAATCCATAGCCGTCAGCCAGTTCATAGCCGTCAGCCAGTTCATAGCTATCGCTTATGCCAGCCATTATCTTGTAATCGGAAACACAACTTTCAAACATAAGCATTGCCCCTGCACTATTGCCGACAATCAATCCACCACGATTATAAAAATCAACAATCAGCTTTTTGATACCCATCTTTTCAAACTGCTCGCAAAGCACATCATATCTACCACCACCAATATAAATGCAATCCACAATTTCAAACTTTTGCTTGATATGTTCAAAGTCCATTTCGCCTTTTGCCCATAATGCACAAGTTGTTTTGCATTTTAGCCTAGTGCCAAACTCTCTTGTAAACGAATTAACATAGGGCTTGCTTTCAAAGCTTGCTTGTGGCAAAAACAATATTTTTGGTTTCCTCTCAAACTGCATGCGTATATACTCAAGCTTTGCTGCTATATAGTCATTAACCTCAGTCATTTCCCTAAGGCTACCACCACCTATTGCAATAAACATACTCCACCTTTTGCGTGTTTACAACCTATTTTTATGATTGATTTTTAAAATACTACCGATTTTTGACGGATTATTTGTTATTTTTTAAGATTTATTAAAGTTTGAACCTAGCAAAAATTCATTAACAATTAATCAAATAAATTATTCAGCACTCAATCTTATGCCGTATCTTTCCAAATATCCACTTATACTGCTTGCAGGAATTGCATAGCCAATGCCAAACACAACATCTTTATTTGCAGTGCCATCTCCATATTGTCTTAATGTTACAATGCCTGCCAATTTGCCGTTTGAATCAAAAAATCCACCACCACTATTTCCTGGGTTAACAGGTGCATCCAAAGTGATAAACTCAGTTTTAAGATTAACCTCTTTGGTTGTGTTAAGCGTATCTTCAATTTGATGCAAAATCTTTCTTGAAGGATTTGACACCATAGCATGTGAAACAAGGCTACCTAGTTGTTTTGGGAAACCAATCACAATGCCATATTCGCCCCACTTAACTTTCTCGCTTTTTATTTTTACAGGCACTAAGTCTAATGTGCTTGCACTAAAACTATCCAATTTCACAAGTGCAAGATCCATTTTGGCATAATCAGTTCTGTCCTTTTTTTCTGCCACAATTGTTGCACTATAACTTCTTGTTGAGTTTGGATTTTCTTTATCAGTAAAGTGTACCCAAACTTTGTTATCCCTTGCCCCCTTAACCACATGGTAATTTGTCAAAATATATCCATCAGTTGAAACAACAACGCCTGCACCACCTGCAGTATTTCCATTTACATTGCAAGTAATGCTTACTGTTGAGCCGTGAACCTGCTCTGCAACCTTGCTGAAAACAAGACTGGCATTTTCCTCTGTAAGCACAACCGTTTCGTCAACTTGATTTGTAACACAGCCAGTGGCAGCAATACAAAATATAGATAACACTAAAATTAATAACAAAACAATCTTTTTTTTCATTATGCCACCACAACTCCTTTAGAATTTAAAAACTTTTTAATACTATCACTGCGACAAGCGTAACCTATTCCTGCAACAACATGTTCATTTTCTGGAGAGTTATCCACTTTGCGCATATAATTCATACCTACAAATTCGCCTGCTTTGTTAAACAACATGCAATTTGTTAGTGTAAAATCTTCCGAATCACTAATTTTTTGCAAGCCATGATGTAATTTATTAACACTTAAAAAATTTGAAAAAACATCGTAGTCAGACTTTTGAAAATACCCTTGGGTAGTAAATGTTGCATCAATCAATTCATTTTTCAAGCCTAGTTTACTGTAAATATCATATGCACCTGTCATCATTTGTTTTGAAGATACCAAAACAGGAATTACTGAATAATATTCACTTACGGGAACACTTTCAGTTGTTGTAGTTTTTGTTCCGTAAACATTGCTATCTGGAATTAAGATTTCCACTCCAAAAATAAGCTCAGCCAATCCAACAATATCATTACTTTGCTCATTTGTGCTTGCAAATTTAATAGGTTTTAGCTTTATATTTTCATCCACCACGCTAAGCACCACAAATCCGTAATTATTATCGTAAAAAGTTCTTCTAAGTTCTAAATCAAATCTTTGAGTTTGACTTGTTGTTCTGCCTTTTAATTTTACTTTTATTGACACACTATTAGTAATTTCTGTAAGTGGAATAACTTGTTTTGGCACTATAATCAATTTTTCTGTAATTGCCACACCAGCACAATAATAACGAATATCCTGCCCATCCACAGCCTCAACAACAACAGATGACGCCAAAACATCCTCAATAGCATCTGACATAGTCACAATGCTAACTTGTTTTAAGTCATATTTTCTGTTTTCTCTTTCACACCCCGTAAAAGCAAGTAAAGCTAGCGTCAATAAAATCGCTAGCGATACAACCCATTTCAGCTTATTTTTCATCAATCATTGCCTTTATTTTGTCATATAATTTATCAGCAATATGCAATTTCCAGATTTCTGTGTGGGTAGCAATACCACCAACAGGAATTTCTTGCAGTTCAGATAAACTTTCCACCTCAATAAAATCCTTGCAAGTGTAAAGCTCTGTTGAACAAGAGTAATCTACATAATTGCCATCTCTTTTTGCCTTTGGATAAATTTTTTCCACCAATTTATCATTTCGTATGTAGTAAGCAATACCTTCTGTGTTCAAAGTTCCAATCTTCATAGGGCCTTTGCAATTTGGATCTTGCCTCATACTAATATAGTTTTGTTTAATCTTAAGTCTGTCATCTGTAACATCGGTGTATGGCCAAATTACAAGATTTCTGTTTGCAAGCAGTCCTGTATCCTCTTTTGACATAGGAATAACAGCAATACCATTTTTGTTCATAACTGACAATGCCCACAATGCCACATTAAGAGGCTTGTTCCCACAATTATAAAAAGAATGTTCAATGTTAACATCGCCGTTGTCTTGCATAGTAACTTTAATTCTTTTGCCAATTCCAGTTACCATATCATTTCCACTGAAAAATTCTGCACCATTATCCAGCAAAGTTACATCCACTTTGTTGTGGTCTGGTTGATAGCTTGACTCGTCCTCTGGAGATTTCCAAAGTCTGTGTCCACCATAAATTCTCCAAACTTCACCTTTCCCATAGTTTTTATCCAAAAACTCACTAGGACGCACATTTGAAAGCTGATCGTCAGTGTGCATCATGTTGTCCTCATCGGTTGATCCATA
Source organism: uncultured Christensenella sp. (assembly GCA_910584975.1). Taxonomy (GTDB): domain Bacteria; phylum Bacillota; class Clostridia; order Christensenellales; family UBA3700; genus MGBC100798. The sequence continues at coordinate 13,116 of CAJUEA010000031.1, read as the reverse complement.
ATAAATTATGCGTGGTCCGATATCTGTTGTCACACGAAGCACAACAATCCCGTTTGAAATTTCCAAACAATTACCAAAGGTGCTAAAATTCACATTTTTAATATTAACCATAATCCCCTCTTAAATACCTTATATTCAGCCACAAAATTCTCAAAGACATCGCTATTAATAAACATATGCCGTAAAAATTAAGGCTGTGATTATATATTTAATAAAAATCATACACAAACTTTTTAGCCAATAAAATTTTGCAATTTAACAAAATTTTCACTTTATGACATTTATTAAATATTAAAATACCCTCAATGCAAATTAAACTTTTCAATTTATGATGCAAAATATTTTATAAATTTAAAACAATTTTTTATAAATAGATTAAATAAAATTTATCTTCGTTTTTCAGTAAGTCCGAGCATATAATCTGCTGAAACATCAAACAAGTTTGCAAGGTCAATCAAAGTTTGAAAATTTGGTTCCTTAAATCCTCTTTCCCAATTACTGATACTAACTTGAGTAACTCCCATATAACTGGCAACATACTGTTGGTTGTACCCTTTTTCTTTTCTGAGTTGCACTAATCTTTCACTAAACTTCATACTTTCTCCTAATAAAAAAATCTTTTTTCATTTTGCACCTAAAGCTACTTTCAAATTAAAATTCAGTAATCCGTGTTCAGTCCCTCAAAAGCAACATTTAATTTGCAAAAAAACTTATATATATTTAAAATAAATGTATTTTCTTAATTGTAACACAAAAAAAATATTATTTCAATATGTTTTTATTATTTTTGTAAAAATTTTGACAAATTTTTGTCATCAATCATCAATAAATCGTTCAAAACACTATCCACATTCATTATTTTTTTGCTATTATTCAAAATAATTTTCACTTCATTGATAATATCAATCATTTTACAACGAAAATTTTTAAGCATTTGAACTATAAAAGGGAAAGACGAATAAATACTCCCTGCACAATTACTAACAGCATATGCAATAACACCAGCAAGATCAGTATATTGCAAACCTTCCTCTGCACTGTCATAGTCAATGCCGTAGCACCTGCCATCTTTAATTATAAAATTGTCAAAGCTAATATCTTTTACAATATAACCATCTGCCAAAGAATAAAAAATTTGCAAAAACACTGATAATTCATTTGCAAGGCGAATAAGTCCTTCAAAATTATCGCTCATTGTGTAAAGAGTGAATTTGTCTTTTAACAAATCTCCTTCAATATACTCATAGATAATATAATCCTCACCCATTTCCACAATTTTTGGGGCGTAGCCGGATATTGACAACTGATTTAGAATAGTCGTTTCAATTTTTAATGTTGCAGAATCTTGATATTTTTTTAATACCACAAGCACATTGTTTTCATTTTTTGCAAGACAAACTTTGTTGCTACTTCGACTAAGTTGCTTGATAATTTGTAATTTCATAATTTTCCTATATAAATTTAATTTGACAAATTGCTCAATTTATTTGCCTCTTTTTATTGCCAGTTAATATAATAGCAAATTACAAAACAATAAGCAAGCAAAACAACAAGCAAATTGAAACATCTTGTATTTTTGCTTGCAAAGCTACAAAAGAATTGAAAAAATATAAGAATAATAGCAGGTAAAATGTAAATACTAATAAAAATAAGATTACTTATTACAGGAGGAATTATGAAAGGTTTAAAATGTACAACAAGTAATTGTGAGTTCAACGAAGGCTTTCATTGCAAAGCAGGCGTGGTAAATATTGACAAAAGAGGTAATTGTATAACAAGAATCAAAAGAGAAAATGGGGTAATCGAACAAGAGTTTGTCAATATGGAGGTTGCAAGCGAGTTTAACTATTCTGACAATGAAGATACTCTTATCAAATGCAACAGCACAGATTGTAGCTATAACAAATGCTTTAAATGCGCAGCTGACTTTGTGAATGTTGGCGAAAAACTTATGTCAACCAAATGCAGAACCAGAACAAAAGAATAATTTTACAAATTATATCTTTTTGCAAAGCAAATAAAAAATTCCCTCGCTACTTCAATAGCGAGGGAAAATTTTTTGCTTTAAAAATCAGCTATATTTTTCTGTTTTTACAGAACGATTAAACAATGAAGAAATTGCTGCCTTCAAATCGGCATTTTCAAAAAGAACTTTGTAAACAGCCTCTGTTATTGGCATATCCACACCCATTTGTTGTGCTTTTTTATAAACTGCCTCCGAAGTTTTCACCCCTTCTGCAAGCTTATCAAAAGGAAGTCCTAAAGCAAGTTTTTCTCCAAAATTCCTATTGTTGGAATACTTTGAAAACAAAGTCGTTTCGTAATCCCCAAGATGTGTCAAGCCATAAGCAGTGTAACCATCGCCACCCATTGCAGTGATAAACTTTGAAACCTCAAATGCGCCTCTTACCATAAGAGGACCTTTCATTGCCCCAAAACCAAGCCCATCAAGTGCACCTGCGCAAATACCCATTATGTTTTTGCAGGCAGCACCAATTTCATTGCCAATAATATCGTCACCATAATAAAATCTGATAAGGTCGCTTGCAAGATTATCTGCCAAAAAATAAGTTAGTTCTTTATTATAGCTGTCAATAGTCATACAATTTGGGATGCCATTTGTAAAATCTTGAATATGTCCGGGGCCAAGCCACACTGCAATATTATTTTTGTCAATTCCTTCCTCAATGCAAACTTGTGTCAATCTTTTTCCACTTGGTGTTTCCAACCCTTTCATGCAAAGAATAATTTTTTTGTCCTTTAAATGATAATTTGCCACCAAATCACGCACAAATTCTCTCAAATTTTGTGCTGATATGCTGATTATGATAATATCTGCAAAATCAACTGCTTTTTCAAGTTCACTTGTCAAAAGAATTTTTTCATCCAAACTTACATATTCATTTTTTCGTGTATTTTTTAAAAGCTGAAAAGCTTTGCTTGACTCCCTGCCATACAAACAAACATCATATCCTTTTTTTGAACATAAATACCAACTTATAAAAGAGCCCCAACGCCCACAGCCCAAAACTGAAAATTTCATAACAATGTCCTCTTCTCAAAACACTTTCAATAAACTTGAATTTAGTATATTGTAACATATTTTATTTCATTTTGCAAGAGGTATAGTTGAATTAACACATTATCTTTCATTAAAGGCAAATCTTTTTTGCATGTCATAAAAGTTTCAACAGTCCTAATCAAATCTTTGCAAAATTTACTTGTATCTTTGCAAATAGGTGCGATTTTTGAATGATTTTTTTAAAAATTTTATTATTTTCACAAACAATTTTCAAAATGATAAAAAGAAATATTTTTATATTTTATTTTGTCAAAACTTGTTTTGCACAAAACAAAAAATTCCTTTTATGTCTAATTAGTTTGTGTTTTCAAACAGCACATAATTATAGAAATATGTGTTTTGTGCATTGGCAGAATTTGCTTCCACAAAAATTTCAAATCCTTCTCCTGCCTTTGCATCACAACACATTGTTGTGCTTACACCGTAATTAATTATCACATCATTAGCACACATAGATTTGTATTCATACGCTTTACTTGCAATGCCAATTTTTTTAACCTGTGCACCACTATAATAGGTTGATGCTGTCAAAATTAATATTCCTGTTGCAGGAGAAACAAATGTTCCAACCGACACAAATCCATTGCCTGTGGTGTAATCTTTGTTGCCTCCACCTTTTCTAATCCTTTTACCATAGCTGTTGTTTATGTAAGTTGCTGCATAAAGTTTTCCTTGTTCTTTGTTGTAAATTGTCACAACATTTTGCACATCAACTTTTGCAGGCATAGCAGTTTGCATTTCTGTCAGAATTTCTTGTTGTCCTTCAAGCTGAACAGAGTGCTCTGTCAAAGCTCTTGTGTTGCTTGCCACATTGTCAACCATATCTCCAATTTTACCATCAATTTTGCTTTCATATGCACTCATAGTGTTGGTCACTTCTGTCAGTTTTTCGTCCACTTTATCAGCAATTTGCTCTGGCACTCCGTCAATCATATTGTCAACTAGTTGAATTTTGTTTTCCACCTCTTTGACAACACCCATTGCATAATCAAAAAAATCGCGTTTTTCAGTACTATCCAAAGCAGTTGCAGCCAAAATTGACTCTTTTATAACAAACAATGGCTCTCTTGCCATAAGCGAACGATTGATAAGGCTGTTGTTTTCTTCATACATAATAACCAGTTGCACATAAACTTCTCCAATGTATTCAGATATCCCTCTTGGCAAAATTATTTCATACTCCTTATCTGCAATGCGACTTAGTTTTTGGCTTATATATTTCACATTTCGTGGGCAGGAAAACTCCAAATAGTAATTTGCATCTGTCCTTTCCTCCTCCAAGCTTACTTTAACAGCAATTTCACCACAATCTTGTGGCAAATCAAGCGTTTCAACCTGTAAAACACCATTCTTAAAATATTTTACCATAATAACTCCTTTTTAGTTTTATGCTAGCACTATTTTTGTAAAACACAAGTTTTTTATGACATTTTAACATCTCTAAGCTCATATTTTTCAAAATTATCACAAAAAAAACCAAAACCAAGTTCACATTTTCTTTTCACTTTCAATAGCTATTTCAATTTGCAAATACTACCAAATTAAATATAAATGCAAACAAAAACACCATTTTTTACAAAAAAATTAGGCATAAGCAAAGCACTTACGCCTAATTTATAATTTTTTATTTCAAATTACTCTTTTACATATTTTTTGATTTCTTCAACAATTTCACTTATTGAATTAACATGCAAAACTTCTTCATAATCAACCATAACATTAAATTCATCTTCCAAAGAAGTGATAAGCTCTGCCTTGTCAATAGAGTCAAATTTCAAATCTTCATTCAAGCGTGTTTCCATTGTAATTTCACTTTCAACACCCATTTGGTCAACCAAAATCTTCTTTACTACATCTATAATCATAAATAACCTCCATTATTCAATAAATGATTCCATTGGTACAAACTTATACTCAGTATCTTCGCTAAAAATTGTCACTTGAGTATCTTCAAAAATATTAAAATAAGCAAATTCACCATTTTCGCCACCATGCTTATATTGTGCCTCGTGCTTAGTCCATTCCTTGTAAAATTCGTCAATGTCTTTTATGTCTTTTTTGAGCATATTATCTGCTATATTTTGATAATGTCGAGATTTTTTGTATTCAATATCAATCCCAACCTCTTTTTCCGAAATAGCAATAACTATATCTTTATAAGTATGTGAAATAGACACAAAAAAATTCTCATCAACAACAAAAGGCTTTCCGTTGCCATAATAAGATAAATAAACATCACGATGCAGCATTTGCTTAAGACAAATTTCTGCCAACGCCTTGCTATTACCATTGTAATTTCTATAAGTAAAAATAACCATATGCTTATTATACCAACTTTTTAATTTAAAATCAACCACTTTAAAAAAAATGTTAATTATTCACTAACTTAGTTTTTATTCTACTTCGATTTACTATTACTTCTACTACTTGAATAAGCAGAATTATTTGGATTACACTGATTAGAATGATTATTTGCATTTGCCCTATAAGCACTATTATTTGGGTTATTTTGATTAGCATAATTATTTAATTGCGATGCAGAATGTGTCTTACCAGAAACTCCATGCCCTTTGCCCATAACTAATACCTCCTTTTTTAAGATTTATTTATAAATATTTTTAAGTTTTACGAACAAATTTTTAATTAAATATATAATCAAAGTCAATATTGAGAATCATTGATTATTTATAGATTTTAATTATAATTGTTTAATTAAAAATTTTTATTCATTTTCGGCGATTGTAATATTTTATCCTTAGAAAATAATAATTCTTTCATTTTATCTAAAGCATTTTTCATACTGTCAGCAATAATTTTATTATCAGAAAATTCACGAATGTTTATTTCTTTTTCTTCATCATTTAGTGGTATTGAATACAACCTAAAAATTACCTCAATTTTTTGTAATATCAAATAAAGAACATTATCAAAAAATCTAATAATTTGGTCACAATCATTCCAAGCCCCTGAATTTGCGAAAAACAAATATCCATTACCATGAGACATATTATTACTTTCTTTATAACACATTTTAAAATAGTTTGATACTTTAATTTCTTTCCTAGTTAGTGTATCAGAAACCAACATAGTATCATTTTGAAATACTTCTTCAAAAAATTCGTTAGTTAATTTTACTAAATTTGGAACATTCCCATTTTGATCTATTAAGAAACCTAATTGTTTTTTAAATGTCTCATAGAAGACTTCAGCTTTTAATTTGCTATTTGGAAATTCTTTTTTATACATGTCAAAAACAAATTGGTTATCACTTTCATTTGTATTAAAATTAAATCGATCATTAATTTTCATTTGAGTATGAGCATTTAACATCTTAAAATAATAGTGTTCAGTTTTAGATTTTAATTCATCAAAATATACTTTATTAAAGCATGCAAACATTTCCGCAATAGCTTTAAATTTAATTTTAATACTCTCAGTATATCCAAGTAAGTAGTCAATATTAATATCATTCATTACATTTATGATTTCATAAATGAATAACTCTACATAATTGTTTTTGCCAAATATTTCTTCAAATTTACTTGCTAATTCGAATAAAATTTCAATTTGATTATCAACTAATCTTTGATATTTTATAGATACATCATTATTATAAATTACATATCTCTCTAATGAATATGTAAATTCCGTCCCTACTTTAACATTGTCATATCTATCGAACAAATCCATTATTATCTCTAAACAAATTTCATTGTATTCCTCATCTGACTTAAAATTTCCATAATATGAAGGATGAACAATGTGCGACAAGGCTATATAATAATTTAAATATTTTTTAGGACAATATTTCTGTATTAATGTATTATAATTTTGTTTTTCATCACATAAAAATGGAATCCTTGTTCTAAATAATTTTTTTAATTTCGATTCCGACTTTATTACTTCTAGAAATTTTCTTTTTCCACTTTCATATCTTCTTAGCAAATCTTCTTGATCAACAAAATCTTCATATTCACGATTTGATAATTCATTTTTTTGGTTTTCGTTCATATATGAATAATATTCAATCAATTTATATTGTTCAACAAATAAATCTTTTTGCACATCCAAAATATCACCAGCGTCATCCATATTTAAAATCGCAATACATTCGATTATATTACGAATGTTAAGTGCATTAGTAATTGAATGATAACTATATGTATGCAATTTTTCTACAATTGATAATTTGTCAGCATCTTCTCTTAATAAATTAAAAAACACAAAAAAACTTGAAAGCAAACTTAAAGCATTACTAGTAACTATTAAATCCATTGCATCTCTAAAATTCGCACCAACATAATTAGGAATATTCGCCTTTTCCAAACACTCATAATTTTTAGTTTTTAGCTTTGCATACAAAATATCAAAATTTTTAAATAATTTATTTAATATATTTTTTCTATAAATGATGTCATTTTCTTTTTTTAAACAACATTTTTTATACTTTTTTCCACTGCCACACGGACAAAGATCATTTCTTCCTATTTTTCCCATAATCTCACTTATTAATTTCTATTGCTTAGGTAATTAAAGCGTCTTAATCTGTCAGTGCGAATTCTGTCAATAGCATCATAAGTTACTCTTGGACGCCAGTTGCCAGTAGCTTTTCCCGGGATATTCATACGCGTATCTTCGCCCCAACCTGCCAAATCTTGGAAAGGAATGATAACAATGTCCGCAACACTAAGCAACATTGTTCGAATACATGCCCAAACAAGCCTGCTGTTTTCACCACCTTCCAAATCACTATGCTCGCCTATATAGTCATAAAGCTTTGCCCTTGCATCTGCACCCAAACTTGCAAGCCAACCATAAATTGTGGTGTTGTCGTGAGTGCCTGTGTAGGCAATGCAATTTCTTTCATAATTATGTGGCATATGAGGGCTGACCTCGCTATCAAAAGCAAACTGCAACACTCTCATCCCAGGGAAACCAGTTCTTTCACGCAAATCAATTACGCCGTCATCGATGACGCCCAAATCCTCTGCAATAATGTCCGCCTTTGGAAATTTATGTCTTACAATGGCAAAAAGTTCTCTTCCAATGCCTTTGCACCATTCTCCTTCTATGGCATTTTTTGCACCATATTCCACAGCCCAATATCTGTCAAACGCCCTAAAATGGTCAATTCTCAATTTGTCATAAAGTTTGAACATTCTTTCAATTCTGTTACAAAACCACCTAAAATTGTCTTGTCTCATTTCGTCATAGTTATAAAGTGGATTTCCCCACAACTGCCCCTCTGCACAAAAATAGTCAGGAGGAACACCAGCGACTTTTTTAGGCTTATAGTTTTCATCCAAATCGAAATACTGTGGATTTGCCCAAACATCCACGCTGTCATATGAAACATAAATCGGCATATCTCCAATGATACCAATGTTCATTTGATTAATCTGCTCTTTTCGCATTTGCCATTGTTGCTCGAAAAGATATTGTTCGCAAATATAATATCCCAGTTCGCGAGAATATTCATTCATAAATTCGCCAATAGCACTATGGTCATGATACTTAAACTTATCCTCCCACTCAAACCAAGGCTTGCCACCATGCAAATCTTTCAATGACATAAAAATTGCATAGTCAATTAGCCAATCTCTTTGCTCATTTGCATAGGTATAAAGCACATCAGTGTCAGTTTCCATAATGTGATTATACGCCATTTGCACAGCCCTACGCTTTTGGTTGTAACAAAACTCATAGTCAACAACATACGGACTGCCATAATACTTCAAGCTGTCGCACTCCTCATATGTAATGAATCCCTTATCTCTTAACAAAAAAGGATCGATATACAAATAATTACCTGCAAACGCTGACACACCTGAATAAGGCGACTCACCAAGTCCAATAGTTGTCATTGGCAAAACCTGCCACCATTTACAATCGCCACGCTTTAAAAATTCAGCGAATTTAACAATTTCCTCACCAAATCCACCAATACCAAACTCGCTTGGCAAAGAGCTGATATTAAGTAAAACTCCGCTTCCTCTCATACTTTCTCCTCAAACACTTAAAATACACAAATGTTTTTCAAAATGTTTCATTAATTCATTATAACCTATAAATATAAAAAAATCAATACCCAATTTTAATTTTACATAACAAATACGCCGTTTTTGCAGAATATATTAAAATGTATAGGCAATAATTTAGATATATTATAATAAAAACTATTCGATTGACGAGGTAAATATGAGCAAAATGATAACAGTTGACGGAAACGAAGCGTGTGCAAAAATTGCATATTATTTGAGTGAGGTTGCAGCAGTCTATCCAATTACCCCATCCTCTCCAATGGCAGAGAACTGCGACAATATGAGGATTAAAGGAGTAAAAAACATTTTTGGCAACACTCTTGAAATTTCGGAAATGCAATCAGAAGGTGGTGCAAGTGGTGCCATGCACGGAGCATTATCATCAGGTGCCCTAACCACCACTTTCACATCCTCACAAGGGCTTTTATTAATGCTACCAAACATGTACAAAATTGCAGGAGAAATGCTCCCTGCTGTTATACATGTATCAGCAAGAACCATTGCAACCCACGCATTAAGCATTTTTGGAGACCACTCCGATGTTATGTCAGCAAGGCAGACAGGATTTGCAATGCTTGCCTCCTCAAATGTTCAAGAGTGTATGGATATGGCATTGGTGGCACACCTTGCTAGCCTTCAAAGCAGCATACCTTTTTTGCACTTTTTTGATGGATTCAGAACCTCTCACGAAATACAAAAAATTCAAGACATCGACTATAAAGAAATTGACAAAATTGTTGATTTTGACTCGATTGCACATTTCAGAAATCGTTCAATGACACCAAACAACCCAACTGCAAAAGGCACGACACAAAACCCCGATTGCTATTTTCAAAACTTGGAAGCAAGAAATATTTTCTATCAAAAACTTCCTCAAATTGTTTGCGATTGTATGAACAAATTGCACTCAATAACAGGCAGAAAATATAACCTTGCCGACTACTTTGGTTGCAAAAACCCTTCAAAAATCGTGGTTATTATGGCAAGTGGTGGAGAAACTGCCATTGAAACAGCAGATTATCTTAATAGAAATGGAGAAAATGTCGGCGTAATAAAAATACGCCTTTATCGCCCTTTCCCAACAGAAGAATTTTTGTCACTCATCCCCAAAAGCTGCAAATTTATCACTGTGCTTGATCGCACAAAGGAAGTTGGGGCAACTGGCGAACCTCTTTATTTGGATGTGCTGGCTGCACTTTGTGAGGCAAACAAAAACCATATAAAAGTTTTTTCAGGCAGATACGGAATAAGCTCAAAGGAATTTACGCCGTCAATGGTAAAAGCCATTTTTGACAATATGAAAGAAGAAGGCAAAAATCATTTTACGGTTGGCATTAATGATGACATAACGCATACTTCCTTGATGGTTGAAAAATATATTGACACTGCTCCAAGCGATTGTATATCCTGCAAGTTTTATGGCTTAGGTTCGGATGGCACGGTTGGTGCAAACAAAAACAGCATAAAAATAATTGGAGACAACACTCAAAAATATGCTCAAGCTTACTTTGCATATGACAGCAAAAAGTCAGGTGGACTAACCATCTCGCATTTGCGTTTTGGAGATAGTCCGATAAAAAGTTGTTATAACATTGAAAAGGCTGATTTTGTCGCTTGCCACAATCCAAGTTTTTTGGGCAAATATCAAATGGTGCAATCGATAAAAAAAGGTGGCACTTTCCTTCTAAACACAGATTTGCAAGGGGAAAAACTTTTTGAATTTATGCCAAATGATGTAAAAAATTACCTTGCTCAAAACCAAATCAAATTTTATATTGTAAACGCTTTTGAGCTTGCAAAAAACTTAGGACTTGGCACAAGGATAAACACAATTATGCAAGCGTGTTTTTTCAAATTGACAAATATTTTGCCATATGACACTGCATATCAATTAATGAAAGACTACACAACAAAAACCTTTGCAAAAAAAGGTGAACAAGTTGTCAATATGAATATTGATGCCATAACCAAAGCAACCGATTTCCTTATGGAGGTAAATCTACCTAATGACTGGTGCAATTTACAATGCTCTGACAATCAAAGTCAAGCAGGCAACAAATATTTTGATAATTTTGCAGTGCCAGTTATTAGTGGAAACGGAGACCAGTTGAAAGTCAGTGATTTTGCTCCTGACGGCATTGTTCCAACTGCTACCACTCAATTTGAAAAGCGTGGCATATCCACAAAAGTATCTAGTTGGATAAAAGAAAACTGCATTCAATGTAATCAATGTGCATTTGTTTGTCCACACTCTTGCATAAGACCGATTTTGATTGAACCAAACCAAAATGTTCATAAAACTTTTGAAACAATCCCTTCCAACATTCCAAAAGATATGTTGTTTAGAATTCAAATAAGTCCACTTGACTGCACTGGTTGTGGCAGCTGTATAAACACTTGCCCTGCCCCAAACAAAGCATTGAAATATAGCTCATTGCTAACAGAAGAGAAACAACAAAAAGAAAACTGGAATTTTGCAAAAGACTATGAAAATGACCAAAAGTTTATCAACAAAAAACAACTTAAAGCTTGCAATTTTGCAAGGCCTCTATTTGAATTTTCTGGTGCATGTGCAGGCTGTGGAGAAACGCCTTATGTAAAACTTGTAAGCACTCTTTTTGGCAAAGATATGCTGATTGCCAACGCAACAGGTTGCTCTTCAATTTATGGTGGAAGTGCTCCCGTTTGCCCATTTGCAAAAGCAAATGACGGCAAAGGTCCTGCATGGGCAAACAGCCTTTTTGAGGATAATGCAGAGTTTGGCTATGGCATAAGTTTAGGTGCAGACAAACGCAGAGATAATTTGCGACAAATTGCAAAAAAACTTGTCGAAAATCGATATGAAAATGAATTTTTGACAAATTGGCTTACCACTTTTGATGACAAAAACGCCACGAAAACTGACAGCGAAATACTATACAATAACATTGAACAAATGGCAAATGCTTGTGAGGATGTGATATGCAAAAATCTGCTTTTGCAAATTGCAGACGACAAAGACTCCATTACCAAAAAAAGTGTTTGGATTATTGGTGGCGATGGTTGGGCATACGACATCGGTTATGGTGGATTGGATCATATTTTGGCAAGTGGAGAGGATATAAACATACTTGTTTTGGATACTGAAGTATACTCAAATACAGGTGGTCAAGCAAGCAAAGCAACACAGATTGGTGCTGTAGCAAAATTTGCTGAAGATGGCAAAAAGAATTCAAAAAAAGATTTGGCACTTATGGCAATCAATTATGAAAATGTTTATGTTGCCAGTGTCGCCCTTGGTGCAGATATGAACCAATGCTTAAAAGCTTTCCATGAGGCGCAAGAACACAATGGCGTTTCAATTATCATTGCCTACTCTCCTTGTATAAGCCACGGAATTAATATGAGCAACTGCGTGCTTGAACAAAAACTTGCTGTGCAATATGGTTATTGGAATTTGTTCCGATTTAATCCAAATCTTGAAACGAACAAATTTATTTTAGACTCAAAGGCTCCAACAGGCGATTACAAGGATTTTTTAAAAAGTGAAAATAGATTTGCAAGCCTAAAACGCACAAATCCCGAACAATTTGAACAACTGCTTGAAGAAAACTATCAACAAGCAATGCATCGCTACAAAAAATATAGTAAATTAGTAGAATTCTACAAAGAATAACAAAAAACAAAATCCTTTAATTATTCTTATTTTTATGTCATGTTGAGCGAATTGTAACGAAGTCGAAACATCTCAAACTCTGTGTTCTGAGTAAATAAGCTAACATTTTATTAACACAAGCTTAATTAGAGATTTCTCCCTATACACCTCAAAAAGCTATTTTGTGTGGAACCCCGTATTCACTCGAAATGACACAAGAGCAAACATAATTTGATAAGTGCAATTCTTTTTCTGTCATTCTGAGCGAAACACAGTGCAGTCGAAGAATCTCAAACCTAGCGTGCTGACAATTAAAAATGATTTATTTTATCCTTTACTCAACAAGCATAGCCAGAGAT
>CAJUEA010000030.1:10471-19305 GCA_910584975.1 uncultured Christensenella sp. | reverse complement strand
ATCACTTTACACAAAATGGCATATATCCCTCAAAATACCCCCGATTTTTGAGGGGATTTTTCAAAAAATCGACTTTTTAGAGCCTTTTGCACTTTACACAAAAAATAACAGCCGAAAACATAACATTTTCGGCTGATTTTTTTGATTGATTTTAAATGTTAAATTTAGAATAATAAAGGCTGAATATTTTTGCATTGTATTGCTGTACACAGCACTTTTTTCCTGTCATCCCGAGCGTAGTCGAGGGATCTTTAACTTGGACTATGAAGAAAAATGATACCTTTTATTTACTCAACAAGCCAAATCCAAGATTCTTCGATTACGGCTAAGCCTTCACTCAGAATGACATTGGCAGTGTTATCTTGAAAAATAAAGCTCTTGTCATCCCGAGCAAAGTCGAGGGATCTCAAACTATAGATTATGCAAAATAGTTTTTCTTTCAATATTCAACAATGATATCAAAATCTTTTTGATTTTTCAAATTGACTATATATTTTTCGTCTTGCATTTTGATAGTTGTATTGTTTACAACAAGGTTAATTTTGCCTGATTTCTTGATAGAAATATTCGCTATTAAATTGTCAAAATTTAGTTTTATATCATAACTATCAATCAATTTGCAAGGAGTAATAAACAACTTGTTATCTTGGAAATTTATACCCAAAATGTCATTTAAAATCACTTTGTAAAGCCAAGAGCAACTTCCAGTGTACCAACTCCAACCACCTTCGCCTGTAGTATAAACATCGGCGCTGACAACAAATGGTTCGTTTTTAAATTTATCGCTTGTTTTTGAAATATTAATCGGATTTATCATTTGCAAAATTTCCAATGCCTTTTTCATATCATATTTTGCAAGAGCTTTGATATACCAACAAACTGCGTGAGTATACTGACCTCCGTTTTCTCTTACTCCTTCAGGATAATTTGAAATATAACCATAATATTTTTTGTCGTTGAATGGTGGTGACAAAAGTTTTACAAGACAATTTTCCTTGTCCTCAAGTGTTGCTGCAAACAGCAACGATTGCTTAACTTTTTCTTCGCTCACTGCTCCACAAATACCTGCAAAAGCCTGACTGATAAGGTCAATTTTGCAACTATCACATTCCTCATTGCCAAGCCACTCGCCGTCTTTGGTGAAAGCTCTGTTAAACCAGTTGCCATTCCACGACTTGTCAATGCCCTCCTGCAAATGTTTTAAAGCATCATTAAAGAACTTTTTATCAGCCTTCTGCAAAAATCTTTCAAACCTTTTGATTGCAAAGTAACAAAACATACTTAACCAAACACTTTCGCCATTTTCCTCATTACCAATTGCATTCAAAGCATCATTCCAATCTCCTTCGCCAATCAACAGCAAATCATTTTGACCAAACTTAAGGGCATTTTTAAAGGCTTTTATGCAATGGTCGTAAAGACTTTCGCTCACATCGGATTTTTCAAATGCCTTATACAAATCTGTGTGTCCTGCTGGGATTTGTTCACTTTTCAAATAAGGCACATCAATATCCAAAATTTCTTTGTCGTTTGTAAAGTCAATATATTCAGAGACTACATATGGCAAAAACAGCTTGTCATCACTTATTCTTGTACGCACGCCTTGTGCATAACCATGCCACCAATGCAAAACATCTCCTTCAATAAACTGCCTTTCAGCAGATATCAAAATGTGGTTTTTGACATATTGTGGGTCGGTGTACATATACGCCAAACAATCTTGCAGTTGATCTCTGAACCCGATTGCACCACCAACTTGATAAAAGCCACATTTTCCCACAAGTCTTGCAGAAAAGCATTGATACATTAGCCAATTGTTAAACAAGCAATCTATTTCAGCCATATTTGTTTTGATTTGCACTTTGCTAAGGCTGTCATAAAAATCAAGCGTATTTTTGATTTTGCAAGACACATTTTCAAAGTTATAATCTTTTATCAAATCATTATCACAAGAGATAATCAAAGTAATTTGTTTGCTTTCTCCACCATTCAAATCAAAACTTAATTGATTATGAACTCTGCTGTTTTCGTCAAGAATTGAGAATACCTCTCCTTGTAAATACTTGATATAAATTTCTCTGTTTGTTTTGACATTGCAAATTTTTGTAATTCCATCTTGAGTTTTTATGGTTAGATTTTGTTTTTCTCTGTCAACTCCCAAAGTGATTTTTAAAATCAAATCAAGTTTTATGCTTTTTGGATAGTTTTGCAAATTTTTAATGGATATTGAATAAACTTTGCTTTTTCCATTGCAAATAATGCTCGCCATACAATTTGTGTAAAGCCCACAGGAAGATTGCTCAAAATCGATAAATCCTTGTCCGTATTTCACAAGTCCGTCTTCAGCATACTTGTTTAGTTGAATAGTATTGTTTTCTGTACTTAAAATGAGCATTTCGCTGTCAATTTTTGAGTATGCCTCTCCACGCCATTCGGTTGCCTTATCATTTCGTGAATTGCCAAAGAAAGTGAAATTTTCTCCATTGTTTGATTGCACAAATCCACCATTTTCGCCTGCAATAACATTGCTGAATGGGCGTTTTGTAGGTTTTGTCAAAACATAATTTTTGCCACTAAACACTCCGTATCTGTCTTGCAATTCAAACTCGGGTTCTTGAATAATATCACTTTTGGCAAGTGGTATCTTTGCAGTTTTGTTTACAATGCTATTAATAATAATTTCGCTGTTTATTGTTGTGAAAGAGGCATTTTTTATGCTTTCACAAATTGCACTGTCTTTTGAAAATATTACCTTAATATCCCAAAACTGCTCACGAATAATTTTGAATTGTCCGTTCAGTTCCCCTTTGCAAAATACGCAAAATTCGCCACACAATGGTTTTAGCAATCTTAAGCTTTTAAGCAGCAATTTGAAAAGCTTGCTATCCAGTGTATTCAAATAAATTATATCGTCATTCTTATTAAATCCAACGCTTTCAATGGCAAAAATAACATCTTGATTTTGTTTGTTTTCAAGTGCAGAAAGTGAATATTTGTCATATTTCAGCTTGTAAGCAAGTTTTGTCAAAAAGTCAAAGCTGTTGTTTCCGTCAAACATCTTTCTTATTGCAGAAATGCTTGGCAATTTTGCTGAATAAATCAAGTTGTAAACTGCTTTTTTGTCATTAAGCCCAGCCAATTTGTTAGTAAGTTCACTATAACTTTCTGAATAAATAATCAATTGATAATATTCAAAATTATCTAATTTGCTTGTGTCAACATTTCCATTATAAGTGAAAAATGGATAAACAACATCTCCAAAAGAATTGTCAAATTCTTTATCATTAAACTTAATTTCGCCACTCAAAATGTCAAAACAATTACTTTTGTTTGTTTCAAGTGTAACTTTGTCCAGTCCAATTATCCTTACTGCAACAAACTTTTTCTTGTCTGCTTTTCTTCTTATAATAACTGTTGAATCGTCATATTTTTTTGTGGTAATAAACATATCTTTAAATGCAGGGTGTGCAATATAATCTTGCTCACTAAGCATACAAAAATCTGCATAACCACGCACATTGATATGATTAAATTTTTTGCAATTTATATCAAATTTTCTCACTTCGCCATTCAAACAATTTGGAATGTAAATTTCCTCACAAATGCCATATTCTTTGTTTGCATAAAGCACTTTTTCCGTATCTGCATCAAATGCGTATTTATTTGAATTAGTTTCAAGTGGATAATATTTGATTTCTTCGTTGTTTTCTAAATTCAATACAGAGTTTTTAATGCCATAATCTTCAAAGGTATGGTGATATTTGCAAATATTCACACCATAAATATGACTTAAATTGTCTCCATAACTATTGAAATATGCAGTATATTTGCCATTTGTTAGCACACCAATTGCAGACTTGTCTTCTGTTTTGTAATTTGTGCCGTCAAACTTGTCGTAAACAAAGTCTTCCTTTGGTTTTTTAAAGCTTTTTTCCTCAATAGTTTTTTCACTAAGCAATATTTTTGCTGCATCAATTTTGTGGTCGCTTTCAAAATATGCCGAAATATTGTTTCCACACACGGCATTTGTAATGCTTGCGAGCACCATTCCTTGATGATGGCTCATATATTGATAAATTATATGCTTGCGTGAAGTGATATCAATTGCCTCATAAAAACCATACTCACCCATTCCACATTCTTTTTTGATAGCAAGCAGATTCTTAACACTTTCTTTCACATTAATTCGCAAAGCTAATGCTGTGGCATATGGTGCGATAACACACCTATTTTTGCTGTTTCTGATTGCAAGTTCTTGCATACCAAATGAATAATATTGATATTTCAAATTGTCATCAAATTTGTAATATCCACTTTCCGATATTCCCCACATATTGTTACATTTGTTTTTAATAGCAAGCCTTACAACATTGTTTTCAGTTTGATATAGCAAAGAGTTTTTTGGTGCACGGATAAAAATGTTTGGCAATAAATATTCAAACATAGTGCCTGACCAAGAAACAAGTGTATTTCCACCAAAGCCAACACAATCCCTTGACAAATTATCCCAAGGTGTTGTGTTTTGGTAAAATGCTGCATACAAATAATACAAAATTCTTGCCTCACTTGCCATTAAGTCATAGTAATTGTCAAAACATCCTGTGCGAACATTGTAACCAATGTGGAAAAGATTTTTGTTTTTGTCCAAAAGTTCGTCCAAATTTATACTGTCAATTAGTCTTGACACAATATCTATGCCGTAAAGCGAATTTTTGACAATAAATTGCTTTGCAACAATAAGACATGCCAGCATATTTCCGTTGTCAACTGAAGAAATATAAAACGGATAAGCAGGCGTCTTGTCTTCCACATGATACCAGTTGTAAAAATTTCCATTGTGTTTTTCCAAACTTTCAAGCACATTCAGCTTGCAAACAAGCTTGCGTTCTGCCTCAACTTTGCTGATGATTCCCAGTTCATAAGCACAAATTTCACTTAAAATTGAAAATCCAAGATTTGTTGGCGAAGTATAATGCGATTTTCCACCAAATGGCCTAATTTGTATATTGTCTGTTACCAGTTCATTGCTGTTTTGAATGTCAAAATATTTGTAAGTGCGCTTTGCAACTTCAAGCAAAAAATCTTTTTCGCTGTCAGTAATAACCTGTTTATCTTCTTGTTTGAAAGATGTTGCATAAAGGCAAAATACCAATCCAATAAAGATTGCACTATATCCAACCACAAAAATATTATTAATAAATACAATGCTAAGCACAAGCATCACAACGCTTGGTGGAAGAATATATTTGCAATGAGTGTTGATGTCATTTTTTCCTTGTGTGCAACTGAATGTTGTCCAATTTAACCTGTTTGCAGATGGCATTATTCTGCAGATTATTGTGTCAATTGCAACTAACAAATTGTTTATTGCAAGCAATGGCAGCGTGAAAAAGCAAATTATCATTTCAAGCAATATGCTACCTAATCTTTTAAGCACAAATATTGGTTTGATATTGTGCCTTGTGCCATCAATTGTCCTCAGCATACAAACAAAATATTCGGTAAAAAATCCAATAGCAAATGGAATAAAGAAATATATGCTTTGAGTGAACATTGTCATAAGCAACGAGATCAATAGCGTTGCTTTTGCAAAACCACCAATGATATTAAGCAAGATTATATGGTTATAAATTGGTGGTTTGTTCAGTTTATTTACTTGCTTGCTGTCATTTTTAACTCTGTTTTTAACAAAACCACCCAGCAATAAATCGCCTTTAAACCACCTATTGTGGCGTGCTAGTTCTGACGGAATGGAATTTGGTGCATTTTCAAATGCAAACTCTGGCAATTCTCCCGTTTTAAGCACACTTCCTTCAATGATATCGTGACTTAAAATTCTGTTTTGAGGGAAAATATTTGCCAATTTTGCATAATATGGTTCAAGTCTGAAAATTCCTTTGCCACAATAAATACCTTTGCCAAAAAAGTTGTAATAAAACGAATTTGTAGGCAGATATCTAGAATATCCACAGTCAAAATAATATCTTTTGCCGTAAATTGTATTCATAGAAAACAAGTCATATCTTGTTTTAAATGTCATTAAATCATATTGTTTATTAAGTGGATGCAACATTCTGCAAACACTGTTTAAAATTGTGTTTGGAAGCAAGCAATTATCGTCGTCAAAGGTTGCAATAAATGTTGGTTTTTGAAAGTTATCTCGCATTACATAAGCAAATTTTTCTTTTTTGCCAGTCATTAAAAGCTCGCATAAATCAAGGATTGCGCCTCTTTTTCTTTCAAATCCCGTGAAATATTTGCCTTGTTTTACTCTTTTTCTCACAAAAACATTAATGTCGCCATATGCTGACAATTTGTTAAAAAATCTTTTATTCAAATCCTCGTCACTGCTTTCATTTTCAAATTTTGATTTTTTATAATCAATTAGCAACGCAAAATCAATGTTTTTTCCTTTGTTGGAAATTTCAATTTGCTTTATTTTGTCTGCTGCCTTGTCTGCATCATTTATATCATTAATATAAATTGGAACAATAACCATTGTTCTTGCGTTATTTGGAAGTTCTTTCAAATCAAGTTTTGGTGTAGGCTTTTGTTTTAAAGTTATTGAAAGTATGTTAATCAATAAATTATTGATAAGTGGCAACAAGAAAAATGGCGATATTACTATCGTTGTAATCATAAGTGGGATATTTCCCGAAGTTAAAAATCCAAACAATCCTGTCAGTGCAAGGGTTATTCCCCACACAGCTGCAATAAAATACAACTCTTTGATTGTTGTACCTTTTTTATATGTTAAAATAACATTATTATTGATATAATGCTTTAATGTCTCTTTTTCCTCAAACAAATATTTGCCGAAATGCTCTCCTGTTGCCTCCTGCAATTCAAACAATTTCTGCACTGTAATTTGTTCTTCAATTTTATGTTTGTTGCTGACTTCCTCAATGATGTTCAAGTAATCGTTTTTGCTTGCTATATCCATACTTTTGTATAGTTCATCTCTCTCCAGCAAGCAATTTGTGTGATTTATTTTAAGCAAATATACTCCGTCAAGATCTTTTTTTATAAAGTTTAAAGAAGCGATTATATTTGCAACAATGTCAAAGTCATTAGCAAGTTTTTCAGTGAAAATATACTCGATATTATCAATATTTCCACTGTAATTATCAATTAGTTTCCTATCATTTTCTAGTTTCCCAAACTTACTTCTAAAATACAAATAGTCGTCAATTTCTGCGAGTTCTTTTGCAAACTTTCCAGTTTTTGCAAGATTTTCATAATATTTAAGCATTTTTGATTTGCTTGCAATTTCAGTAATTTCAGCCACTAAAGCGTACATTAATGCATTTGGCAATGCAGAAATTTCGTCTGAAGAAAGTGGTGTATATTCATTAAATTTTTCCACAATCGCTTTGATATTCTCTTTGTTTATTGCACAATGAGTGTTCAAAACAATGTATTCAGCAAGCAAAATAACCCTAACTCTGCCATAATTATGTGGAAGTATGGCAAAGTATTTGAAAGTTTGGCTATTAAATCTTGACATAATATTGTGATAATTTTCGTAAATCAACTTTTCATATTGATAGATTTCGTCGCCATTTGCAATTTTTTCAGAAATTAATCTGTACATTTTTTTAAGTTTTTTGCTGATAGCAAGAATTTGCGGGGTGCTACCATAAGTTTTAGGATTGCGTAACTTCTCTGCCAAATTTGCAGTGTTAATCTTCAAATCCTCATCACTCATTTTACTAATCAATTTGTGATTAAACCTCAGTCTAAACGCCAAGTAACCAAAAATAACAGCAAGAATTGCCAGCCCAACAATAATGTAAATCATAATTACCTCCGCATATGGCAATTATTTACAAATAAAAATAATGTATACAATAAAAAAGAAAAAGTGTAAAATGTGTGATAAAAATTGTTTAAAAGACCAAAAAATTGTTGTAAAAAAACATTTAATGTGCTATTATAATGTTGAGTTGACCAGATAATCGCATGAAAATGAGGAAAGTCCGAGCATCACAGAGCAGGACGCTGGCTAATTACCAGTAAAGGCGACTTTAAGGAAAGTGCAACAGAAATATACCGCATTATTTTATAATGTAAGGGTGGAAAGGCGAGGTAAAAGCTCACCACACTTGTGGCGACATAAGTGGTTATGTAAACCCCGTCCGATGCAAGAGACAATGACATTATGGTTGCTCGCCAGTCAGACAATCGCTTGAGGTTATTGGCAACAATAATCCTAGACAGATGATTATCAAATACAGAACTCGGCTTAT
Organism: uncultured Christensenella sp.; assembly: GCA_910584975.1. Taxonomy (GTDB): domain Bacteria; phylum Bacillota; class Clostridia; order Christensenellales; family UBA3700; genus MGBC100798. The sequence goes on along the minus strand of CAJUEA010000030.1, from coordinate 11,056 downwards.
AGGTCAATCTCACCATTAAAAAACGGCTAAATTAATAGCCGTTTTTTTTAAATATAACGCATACAATTATAAAAAATATATTGTTAACCGATTACTTTAAATTTATACAAAACGCGTAAAATATTTGCATTTTATTATAAAAAACGCCTTATTTTATAATAATTTAATCGATTTTATTATAAATTAATGCTATTTATATAATAATCAAGTAAATTTTACGATGTTTATTTACACATCAAAAATCTTTATACTGCAAAAATTATCTATAATTTTTTACAATTTGAAATTTAGTATTTTGCAAGTAATAAATCAAAATTAAAATTTTAATTGACATTTAATCAAAACTATTGTATAATTACAAAGTTGATAAAGTTTGTTTTCAAATTGATATACTGCTCTATCAAAATTATTAGTTAAATGGATACGGCTATGCAGGCAAAGCCAGTGCTTGTTACATCCATTTATGCAATATTTACTTATATTTTTTGGATTATTAGTTAAATGGATATGTCAAATAAATTGACGGCTACGCAGGCAAAGCCAGTGCTTGTTACATCCATTTATGCAATATTTACTTATATTTTT
>CAJUEA010000030.1:0-10371 GCA_910584975.1 uncultured Christensenella sp. | reverse complement strand
TGGATTATTAGTTAAATGGATATAACAAGCCCCTCCTAAGGGCTAGTTACAGGTTCGATTCCTGTATAGTCCACCAGCCCACATTGGATTGTGCCCGAACATTTGTATCCAATGGCGGTGCACAGATAGCGTAACTTTCATTCGGGCGAGGGCGATTTTAAAGTAGGTGAAATTCCTGCCGCTATACCAAAAATTCAGTCACACTATAAAAGTGTGACTTTTTTATCAAAATTAGCTAATAAAGTTTATTATGAAATTATCTATGACTTTTTAATTATTCATTTAAAATCGCTAGACTTAAGTTTAGTGATTTTTTAATGCAAATTAGTCACTACCCTATTTAAATCCTATTATTTATATATTTTATAACAACCTAACTGCTTAATGTTAGGTCGTTTTTTATATTGACAATAAGTATTTACATATGTTATATTTTTATTAATGGAGGATATTATGTTTTGGAAATGGAAAAAGGCTATTACATTTGAAAAATGGTTGGATAATATTCTAAAGAATTTTAATTTGGAGGCTGTTGCTTTTAACTTTAATATTTATGAAAATGAAAATGGATACTCTACTGAACTGGTTGCAACATCTTCTTTTGACAAAGACAATGATGATTGGGCTTGTGATGAAATTTATGCAAGCAGAAATGATAACAATGAGTTTAAATTCACAGCAGATAACTGGGAAAATGCCTTGGCTTTAGTGCAAAATAATATATCAAACTACTTAGATAATGGAAATTATTCTGCAAAATTAAAAAATGTAAATGCTGTTGCTTGTGGTTTTACTGATGGCGATTTAACTTTAATTTTAAAAAATAAAAATTAAAAATGCTTAATTGTTTTTTTATTACATTTTAATTTTTGATAGTTAAATATTGACAAGCCTCAAAATTTATGATATACTGACTATGCTAAACTAACTAAATATAGAATGTGGGATATTATTTTTTTCGAAATAATATTATTTGTGATTTCTATAACCATAGAATTTGATAAAAGGCAAGTTCCACCGGTTATAGTGATTGAAATATCTCATTATGTATTTGGTTAGTTTAGCGACAATCGGAATTTGCATTTTTGTGCGTTGATTTCGGTTGACGCACTTTTTTATTATTGGAGGTATTTCATGAGAAAAATTTTGAGAGAAAAGAAAAATTTTAAAAGTTATCTTACTGTAACAAACTTTATGATAATCATTTTGATTATTTTTTATTTGCTAGACAAATATTTGCCTTTCCCTAATGGCTACACTGGCTTTAATGCATGGGATGATTCACTTCCACCTGCCATAAACTATCTTATGGGCAATTGCGGTGGCTTGCTGATAAATTATATGGGTGCAGGCTCTTGTTTGGCAAATGGAACAGCTGTGTATAGGCAACTAACCTCAATGTTTATGCATTCGTTCATTTTACATTTAATTGCTAATATTGTAGGATTATATTTTATTGGCAATTATGTTGAGAAAAAATTTGGTTGGTGGCTTACATACATTGTTTATTTCTTAGCTGGCTTTATGCAATATCTTATTACTGATCCACTATATGCAGCTATGGCAGGAGACAAATTTGTTGAGGCAACAATGCCTAGTGTTGGTGCATCAGGTGGTATTTTTGCATTAATTGGACTAGGTCTTGCAGCACTTTTCTTTAATATTAAGAGTTTTAAGCAAATTGACAAACCGACAATTATCGTCTCTGCAATTTATGGAATACTTACAACTTATGTTGTAAGCTTTGGTTGGACAACTGTTTGTCATAATGTGTCTATGATACTTGGACTTATTTTCGGTGTAATCATTATTCTTCCATTCTTCATTTTGAAAAAAGGAAAATTCAGTCCTAATTATAAAGCACAAACTGAAAATTCAAGCGAAAATGAGATAGATATTAATGACAATAACAATATAGCTATTTAAAATTTGATTTAACTTTACCAAACAGACATTGGATTTATGCTAATATTTATTGGACTTTCTAATAAATGAAAAATCCCAAAACACCAAGATTAATTAAAAGGTAATTAACTATGCTTTAATTGAATATGACAAAAGTATTAAACAAAAATTCAAAATATAACATTAATTTAAAAAAGATACACAATAATAGTGTACCTTTTTTAAATTTTATATATATGTTGTAAGATATATTCACAATATATTTTTGCGACATTAATTTGCGTTATTTTTTCAAAAGCAGCAAAAAATGCGTTGGAATTTACTTCACAAACAAGTGCTTTGTTATCATTATCAATAAGCAAATCGATGCCACAATAGTCAAGATTTAAAATGTCAGCTACTCTTTCACATATGGCAATTTGCTCTTTGTTTAAAGTAAATTGTTTGCCTGTTCCACCAATTTCTATATTTGACCTAAAATCCGAATCATTTTGCCTTAACATCCCACCAATGCATTTTCCACCGATGACAATTACTCTTATATCCTTACCTTTGCTACTTTTTATGAATTGTTGAAACAAATGTGGTTTCAATTTGACTTTTTCAGCAATTTCTTCAAGTTCTTCTCTGTCATTTGCAAGAAAAACTCCTTTGCCACAAGACCCATGTGCCTCTTTGATTATCATTGGGTATCCAAGTTGCTCTTCTGCATTATCCAAAATTCTTGCCTTAACTTTTACATTTGGATAATAACACAAGACACCACCGATTGTCTTTGGCATTGCAATGCTATTTTGTGCAAGTGTGATATGAGTAAGCAATTTGTCGTCGCAAATTTCAATAGCTTTTGCATTGTTAAACAGCCTTATATTTAATTTGCTTAACATTTCAAGAATATGTTTATCTTTATCCAAATAAATACAAAAATCAAAATTTTTGACAAAAGAAAAATTTCCATCCTCAATCAAAACTGCAATTTCGTCAGTATGCAAAATATTTATGCTAACATTAAGCTTGCTAAACTCCTCTTGTAATCGCAATGCTTGATTTAATTCTGATTTTGTCGTGGTATAAGCATTAACAACAATAATTCCATTCATATTACCCTCACTTTAAGCATTATAGCACAAATGACAAATTAAAGCAATTAAATTGCAAAAACTGGCACTTTCGCGCCAGTTTTTATTTTAATATTAATTTATTTTATATATTATTACAGTTAAATTTAATTTTTTGTGATGGATTTTATAAAACTCTATTTGTCACTACAACTTCAATTTCACTTTGCAACAAGGCTGTGTCATAGTTTAATATGCCAATAATGCTTTTGAAAATTTCATACAATTTTTCGTTATTATAGGCTGCAGTAAATTCTTTTGCCATTGTCTCCAACTGGCTTTTTGAAATATTTATATTCAAATTTGATGTTACACTCATTGTATCAATATATTGTTTGCTATCTTTTGTAATCACATTGATTTTTGCTTGAGTATCATTCATTTGCAAAGTATTTTTGATTATTCCCTCGCCAGTTGTTTCTGAAAAAGTATCAAACAAAATATGCTTTAAAGTAAAATCAGAATCGTTTATTCTTTTATCGCAATTGTTGCATATATATCCATCTGCAAAATGACTAAGTTCGCTTGTCTCGAAGGCAACAGGAACTTGCTTATTCACATTAATATTAACTTTGCTCTCAGGTACAAATGTGCAGATTGGATGACATTTCAAATGCTTATAAATCATTTGATAATTTTGATTTTCTGCAAGGTTGTCAAGATTAATATCAATTTTGATTGGTTTTGTCAAGTTTGCCTTGAACATATCTTTTACATTTAAAAATTCAACAAAGCCATGTGCACTATTTTCATCCATTTGCATATTGATTTTTAGTCCAACTTTTGACCAAGCTTGCTCTAAATGTTTTACCTTCAAATTTCCTTCAAGTTTTTTGTAATCAAGCACCATATCAATTATGTCTTTTACATTTTCATTAAGTCTGACTGCCATATTTTTTCTTGTTTCAATCACAAGTCCCAACTTACCATTTTCAAACTTTTTTTCCACATCAAAAACAAGATTATCAATATCCATAACGCCACCGATATTGAGCTTTTTAAAGATAATCATTTCTGTGGCTTCATTTTTTGTAGAACTATCCCAAATTTCATTTGTAGAATTGGTAATATCTAATGCAGAAACTTCTTTTTTACAGCCTACCATTGTAAAAATCAATATTGAAAATAGTAAAAATAATAGTAATTTTTTCATATACTGCTCCTTATACAATTAGTTTAGAGCAAATATTTGAAATTATACAAATACTTTTACAATTATAAATATAATCTGAAACATTTTTGTTCTCATATTAGTTTAAAGATAGAATTGTAATAAATCTGAAATCAGACTTTAACATTTTTTTTGATAAATTTTTTTATTTTTTTTCTATCAAGCATAAACTGTGCTGATTGCTCACCATTTTGATAAGCGAGTTTATAAAATTCAATGGCTTTTTCTAAGTCTTTTTTAATTCCTTTGCCATATTCATACATAAATGCTAATGATACCATACAATCCACACTTCCCAAATCTGCACCTTTTTGATACCATTCTATTGCTTTTATAGTGTCTTTCTTAACACCATCGCCATGTCGATAACAACAACCAACATTGTAAATTGCCATCAAATTATTAAGCTCAGCTGATTTTAAATACCAATTAAAAGCTTCTTGCAAATCTTTTTTTGTACCTATGCTATTAGCATAGCAATATCCTAAATCAGTATAAGCTTGCGAGTTGCCTTGTTCAGCAGATAATTTTAACCATTTGAATGATTCAAAACCATCAATTTTCACCCCGTTACCGACCATATATGCCCAACCTAGATGCAATTGTGCTCTGTCATCGCCTTGCTCAGCGGCAAGTTTATGCCAATAAAAAGCTTTATCAACATCTTGCAATACTCCTTTTCCTTCCTCATAACATATTGCTAAGTTATATTGAGCACGCATATTGCCTTGTTTTGCAGCACGCTTAAACCACCTTACAGCCTCATACATATTTTGTTTGACAATTTTGCCGACAACAAAACACCAGCCATATGCATTTTGTGCAGGAGGATATTCATTCTCTGCAGACTGTTTATAAAGTTCTACTGCCTTTTGAAAATCTTGTTGCAAATATTTACCATTTTCATAAAACTCAGCTAGTTTGTATTGTGCCTCGGCATATTCACCATCTGATGCCTGCTCATAAAATTCAATTGCTTTGTTAATATCTTGAATGACACCAAATCCATTCTCATAACACTCGCCTAGCTTATATATTGAAGGATAGTATCGATTTTCAGCTGCTTTTTGAAAAAAAATAATTGCTTTCTCAAAATTTTTGATGTCACCAATACCATTCAAATAGCAGATTCCCAGCATGTGTATTGCAGGAATATAATCTTGTTCAGCTGCTTTATTAAACCAAAATAAAGTTTTGTTTGCTGCAACGGGTAAATTTGGATTTAACATATAGTAATGTGCCAGTCTATATTGTGCATATACAAAATCTTGCTCTGCCGATTTTTGACACCACTCAAATGCTAAATCACTGTTAATTTCTGTTCCAAATCCAAACTCGTAGCAATACGCCAAGTAATATTCAGCCCTAAAGTTTCCTTTTTCAGCTGATTTCTTAAAATATTTAAAGGCTAAATTATAATTAACTTCGCTATCCCATCCTTCTAAATTACAAAGTGCTAGACAATATTCTGCATGGTCATTACCATATTTTGCAGCAATTTCCCAAAGCTGTTTTGCTTTTTGAAAATCATTTTTTTCAGCTGCCTCAGATGCTTGATTTAATAGTTCTAAAGTGCTTAATCGTTCAAATTCATTTTGCTGCTTATCATCCACATTCTCAAGCTCATCACTATAATTTTTATCTGGTTTGTAAAAAAACTTTATTATTCCATCATCCAAATCAAATCTTTTATCCATAACTACTCTTTTATTTGTTCAAATTTGTTTTTTTTAACTACTACAAAAACAATATAAAATTACTTAAGTTTTTTTAATGCTCGTTTTGCGTTTTTATTTCCTTGTGCTGCTGACCTAGTGTACCAATCAAAAGCTTCGTCTAAATCTTTTTCCACACCAAGACCTTCTTCATAGCAAATGCCCAAAGAATATTGAGCATCGGCATCTCCTTGTAAGGCTGCTTGCATAAACCAGTAGTGTGCAGCTTCCAAGTCTTCCTCAACGCCAACACCATCCATAAAAAAGACAGCAATTTTATATTGTGCATCAGCATCACCAGAATTTGCTGCTTGATAAAACCAATATGCAGCTGCCTTATCATCTTTTTCAACTCCCTTCCCTTGATAAAAATGCTGACCTAAATTAAATTGTGCTTCAGGATTGCCTTGCTCAGCTGCCATTTTGTAATATTTAACAGCAAGTGTATTGTTGACTTTAACACCTCTGCCAAAAGCATATACATTACCCATATTATACATAGCAAAAACACTACCAAGCTCAATTGCTTTTTCATACATACTTATAGCATTTTGCATATTTCTTTTTACTCCTCTGCCTTCCTCAAAGCAACAACCTAAATTGCAATATGCTTGAAAATAATTATTTTGAGCAGAAATTTGATACCATTTTAGAGCTTCTTGCATATCCATTGGCACCCCTATGCCATTTTCATAGCAATAACCAACATAGCACTGGGCTTTGCTATGATTTTTCTTTGCTGCTGCTTTATACAATTTAAATGCCTCAATCTTATTTGATTCTATGCCACAACCATCTTCGTAACATTCACCAAGTTGCAACATTGCTTCTGCTGACCCTTGATCTGCTGCCATGCTATAGTACTTAACTGCAATTTTTTGGTCTGGTTCCACACCTAAGCCATCGTAATAAGCTAAGCCTAAATATAATTGACCAGTTGCATCATTCAAATCAGCTGACTTTTTAAACCATTCAAATGATAATTTATAGTTGTCAATACTATCACAATCATCATCTTCATTATCGTCAGTGCCTTCAGATTGTTTATTGCAATACTTACCTTGTTTATACAAAAGACCTAAATTATTCATTGCTTGAGTACAATTTTGTTCAGCAGATTTTTCAAACCATTTAACGGCTTGTTTTGTATCTTTTTCTACACCAATACCATGCAAATAACATAAGCCAGCGAAGCATTGTGCGTCAGCATGACCTAAATTTGCTGCTTTAATAAAATAATCACTCGCAATTTCACCACATTTTTCAGAGTCGTCTTCGTTTACACCTAACTTATAGTTATAACAAATTCCAAGCATATATAAAGCGTCACTACTGCCTTGCTCAGCAGCATTTTTCCATAATGAAACAGCTTCAGCATAATTCTTGTTAGCATATAATTGACTAGCCTTTTCACATATTTCTTTTAAATTTTCCATAATACACCTCTTTTAATGTTTTTCTTATAATTGCATATGCAAAAATACCACTTTTTTAGTGGTATTTAATAAAAACAATTTTTCTTGCTAATATAAAATCTATTTACTAATTTTATATGTTGAATTTATCATGAAAAATTCAGTTTCAATGCAAGATACTCCCTCTGTTATATCTTTTAAAAATGTCTTAAGGGCACCAACACTTCCCGCATCATTAGGAGAAATTAACTTAACTGCCTTTATGATTACATTTGTCAGTTGCTCTTTGTTGTACAAAACTTGAACTTTAGACAAAGAAATTTTCATTTCAGTAATTAAATTCTTTTTTATAGTGCATTGACTTTTTGAATCGTTTACTTTAACCTTTTTAGAGATAAACTGGTTATAAGGCACACCAAGAATATTTGTAATTTGTTTGCTTATTGGAACATATCCTTCAGTGTCCTTATTAGGGTCATTTGCCTCTTTAATATTAATAAAAGCCGTTAAAATATTATTAATTTTTGTAGGATTGATTTTTGCACCACCATCTGTTGTAGGTTCAATAAAGCTTGTAAAATGGCTTGTAAGCAAATTCATACTTTGTCCGATAACACTATCATATTCTGCACTTGTCTCAATATCAAGATTACCTTTTATGTCTTTATCATAAGTTGGTTTTTTATAGTTTACTTTTGATGTAATATTGTACTCCAATTTTGAGTTGTTTTCAGTTAAAATAAATTGCGCTTTAAATTCCTCAATATTATCAAGAATATTGCGAATATCTTCCATAGTGATATCACTTGTTATTCCTGCTTGTTGTTTTACCATATTTAAAATAACATTGAAAATTACTCCTGAACTTGAGTCAAATTTAACTTTAATTGCATTTAAAGTTAAATTAATTGTAGTTTTATTCTCCTCAAATTTTCTTTCAATTGTAAAAACTGCATTTTCTATGGTAACAAGCTTTGCAAAACTGAAATTTTTGATTGTTATCACATCAGTTGCCTCTTTATTTGTGGCAGTGTCCCAAATTTCCTGTGTTTTTGCAACAGTATCAGCTTTAACTTTTCCAGAACAGCCAACAAGTGCCAACACCATTATTGCCAAAACAGCAATAATCAAAAAAATACTTTTTTTCATAATGACCTCTTATTATACTTACTTATATTATATCGTATAATACGATTTTTGTCAATATAGAATATTTCAACAAAAAAAATGATTGCTAAATTTGAAATTATTTTTTATTATTTAAAATTTTTGTGCCATCGTCAATAAGTAGCTTTAATTTTTCATTGTCACCATTTTCAAGACAATCGACATATTTTTGCAATTCATTTATAATAGTTTTTATATCACAAATCAAGTTCTCTCTGTTTTTATCAAACAATTCCACCCAAAGATTGCTATCCATTTTTCCAACTCTTGTCAAATCCTCAAAGCTACCACCCGTAAAACCATCGCATATGGTTGAAGACGGATTTTTTGCATATGCATTGGACACAATATGACAAAGCTGTGAAGTATAACTTATAATCTTGTCATGCTCTTCCGCTGTTGTATAAACGATTTTGCCAAAGCCAAGCATTTTTATTATGTCAAAAACAATTTGTGGTGGATTTGAGGTTGTGATAACAATGTTTGCACCATCAAATAAATTCTGTTTGCTATTGAAATAACCACCAACTTCTCTGCCTGCCATTGGATGCAGTCCACAATAATTTAAAGAGTATTTTTCTGCCACCTCTGCAATAGCATTTTTTACACCACAAACATCAGCCAGCAAAATAGTACCGATTTTTGAATGGTTTTCCTCAATAAAACTTATGCAATTTTTTGGCGACAATGCCAAAAGCAACATGTCAACATCCTCAAAATTTTCAAGTATTTGAGCATTATTTTCCTTAAGTGCAGCACCTAAAACTTGTGCATTATTGTCCATAATAAAGCACTGTACGCCACACTTTGCAAGGCGCTTTAGCATTGAGCCACCAATTAATCCAACCCCAATAAAGCCAACTTTCATACTAAAATTTTTCCTTCAAATTCAATTCTTTTCTTAACATCCTGCATAATTGTGTCAAATGTATCAGGAGTTATAGATTGTGCACCATCACACAAAGCACAGCTTGGGTTATTGTGTACCTCAATCATTGCACCATCGCAACCTGCACCAATAGCAGCTCTTACAAGTGGCTCAACTAACCAAGTTTTACCTGTTGCATGGCTTGGGTCAACAATGATTGGCAAATGTGACAATCTTTTTAAAATAGGCACTGCGCTGATATCAAATGTATTTCTGGTTGCAGTTTCATATGTTCTTATTCCACGCTCACAAAGGATAACATTTTGATTACCACCACTCATAATGTATTCTGCACTCATAAGCCATTCTTCGATTGTGCTTGACAAACCTCTTTTTAGCAAAATTGGCTTGTTAGAATGTCCCAATTCATAAAGCATATCAAAGTTTTGCATATTTCTTGCACCAACTTGAATAACATCAACATCATCAAAGTATTTCAAATTCATTATGTTTGTAAGTTCTGTTACAATAGGAAGTCCTGTTTCTTTTTTTGCAGCAAGCAACAACTTTATACCTTCTTGTTTTAGTCCTTGGAATGCATAAGGGGATGTTCTTGGCTTGTATGCGCCACCTCTAAGCATACTTGCACCACTTGCCTTAACTCGTCTTGCAACCTCAATAATCTGCTCTTCCGACTCAACTGAGCAAGGTCCAGCAATCATATTGAAATATCCTTCACCGATTTTTCTGCCACTAACCTCAACGATAGTGTCTTCTGGATGAAATTTTCTGTTCACAGCCTTGTAAGGTTCACTTACACGCTTAACATCACTTACACACTCAAGGTTGATGATTGTTTGGGTATCCACTCTTGAAGTATCGCCAATTACGCCCAAAATATGAGATTGGCTACCAATACTTTCATGAACAGTAAGTCCACGATTGGTAATGGTTTGTACCAATGAATTAATTTGCTCTGGTTCTGCTCCATCTTTTAAAATAATAATCAGAA
>CAJUEA010000029.1 GCA_910584975.1 uncultured Christensenella sp. | reverse complement strand
TGAAGGTGCACAAAATATGTTTGTTGCTACAGGTTGGAAACTAGAGACATTATCAAGTGGTGGAGCTGTGTTGGAAACGGCATTTGTCTCTGTGCTTGGTGATGTAGTTGCGGACGGAATTATTAATGCTCTAGATATAACTTACATAAATAGGATAGCAAAAGGCGAAATAAAACTTGACACATTGAGCATAGAACAACAACTTGCAGCAATGGTAGATAACAAAGGGAAAGTGACCTCAACAGATGGAAAAATATTGCTAAATGTGATTGGTGGAAGCACTCAAACAAATAGTTACTTTGAAAGCAATAAAAATATAACAAATGATTATATGCTGTTAGATTTGAGCATTGATAGCGTAACTGGCAAAACATACCGAGTTGGCAGTGAAATAACAACAGCAAGCCTAGTTAACAAGGCAATCATTGGAAATATAGCACCAAAAACAAAAGCAAGTGATTTAAAAACAAGCTTGGCAAGTCAATTAGGTGTTGACATAAGCCAAATTGTAATATACAAAGCTAATGGAGTAGTTGCAAGCGACGATGATTATGTCGGAACTGGATGTTATTTTAATTATAATAGTAAAACAATATACCTAAGTGTATTAGGAGACTTAACAGGAGACGGAGTAGTAAATACAGCAGATATAACATATTTGAACAGAGTAGTTAACGGCAATGTTGTGCTTAATACAAACGATATTAAAGATAAACTAACCATACTATCTGCAAGTATACAAAACAAAGGAAATATAACCACAGCAGATAGTGAAACATTATTGAATTATATCGGTGGAAATGCTGATTTAACAAAATATGTTTAAAAGATAAACGAGGTAAAAACTTTTACCTCGTTTGATATTTCCCACAAAAAGGTTATTTTGTGGGGACCCCGTTAAGCTCGAAATGACATGACCAATGTCATTCGATTTATTTATTTTGTCATCCCGAGCGTAGTCGAGGGATCTCGGATTATGCTTGTTGAGTTAAAACATTACATTATCAAGTCTGCTCAAAGTACAACAAAGTTGAACTTTGCGTTTGGTCAGAGAAAGAAAAAAACAATCGCAAACTGCGATTGTTTTTATATACTCATATTAATTTTGCTGTGATTTTATTGTTAAACTTGTATATTTAAAATATTCTTTAATTTATTTATACTTTAGCACAACAATTAATTGTTTGTTGGAGCACTTTGCGCTGAAACATAAGCTTTAATTTTGTACTCAATATCGCCTTCCTTAATAATCAAAGGAATCCTATCTGTGCTCAATTTCAAGCCGTTGTAGTCTTCTGAAGTTTGTTTTGACAAAGTAACAACCATTGGTGCACCTGTTCCCGGGAAAGTTTGGTTTAGTGTAAGTTTAACTTCGTCAGCAAGAATTCCACCTTCACTTTCTCCAAAAATTGGAGTTATAGCACTTGCTTTGTTTTGGGCAACTGTTAATGTTTTCATTTTAAAATCACTTACGCTAAGCACTTTGGTTGAAATAGCAGTGAATTTGCCGTTCATATAACTACTTCTTGCAATGTGATAAAGCATTAAGTTGTCATAATAAGGTTTTTTAATCCATTTGCCAACTTTGATTTCGTCATTTGTCTCCACGCCATCAAAATTAGTGCTGTAGTAGCATTTTTCATTGTTATAGCTGATATCAGTTGTTTGATTGATATTTGTTTCTGGTTGACTTCCACTATGTCCTGTTATGGCAATGTTTTTGTAGCTTGCAACAGGCTCAAAAGAAGGTTTGAAAGCAACTTGAGCAAACATTGTGCTGTTGTCCTCAAGCTTTGTGTCAATAGTAATTACAGTGCCTGAAAAGTTTTGCAATTCATTTTTGCCAATGTTTATCGTTTGATTTGTAAGTCTTTCAGTTGTCATAACGCTGACACCTTTAATCACACTGCCATCCTTTAGGGTGCGAGTAACATCATATGTTATTTGTTCGTAATTATCCCATGGATCAGAAAAAGTTTTGTGTGGAGGTTTGCTTATACAACCTGCCAAAACAACTGCCAAAACGGCAATAATTATTGTAAATAAAAAGATTTTCTTTTTCATATTAACCTCATTTATAGGGTGTAAATTGATAAATGCTCATTTTGATTATTTGCAAAAAATTGTTAGCTAAAACAAATTTTAAATTATTTATAAAAGCTGACAAATTTGTTTAACAAATGCTATATCGCCACAATAGCTTTTGTGAAAATGTATATTTTCTTATTAGCTTATTTATTATAGCATATCAAAAGGCAACTTGCAAGTGCAAAAGCATTGATATTGTAAGTTTAGCATATTTTTGCAAAAAAAACAATAACTTTATTGCCTTATTGCAAAAATCTTTAAGAATTGCCTTGAAAGGGGGCTTAAATCGTGATATAATAAAAACTGAAAGTATTTGCAATATAGTTTTTATTGTTATTTAATTTGTGCAAATATAATTTATTCTAAAAAGGAGTTTAGCTAGAGGGTAATATGGCAGTTCAAGTAATTTGTGGAAAAACATATGATACAGTGCGTGTCGCTTTGCTAGAGGAAGTAAGGCAAAATATGTCGCTTGACAAAATAAATTACATAATTGTTCCCGATAATCTTGTGCAAACAGCAAAAAGGGAAGTTGCTAAGTTATTGGGTGGCTGTACATTCAACATAAAAGTGTTGAGCCTTTTGCAATTTGCAAATGAATTTGTCCCACAAAACAAAACTCTTTTGACTAATGAACAAAGCCTTTTTATTTTCAAATCAGTGATTAAACAAAATGCAAAACAGCTCAAATCTTTTGGCAAAATTGTGGATAATGATGGCGCAATAAGAGAAATTTTTGCAATGCTAAACACTTTGGCACAAAGCAATATCGACCCAAACAAATTGACAAAAGCAGGGGAAAAGATAGGTGGTATTTTAGGTTCAAAGGTTGTTGATATCGCTTATTTGTATGATAAGTTTTACAGCGAAATTAAAGATAAATATCTTGATAAGCATATCATTTTTGATGCTTTTGCAAAGTGCAATTTAAGCGAAAACATCAAAAACAATGCAAATGTTTATTTGCTTGATTTCAGTTTGATGACAGCAGAACAGCTTAGGTGTTTGCACAAAATTGCAATGTCTCAAATGCCATTGTCTATTGGCATTGTTTGCAACCAAAATGCTGGCAATTCACGCATTTACCCCCGATTTTTGACTGATTTTTGCAAAAATTTGTCCGAAAACTATGGCTTGCAAGTGGAAATTAGCAACGCACAAGAGGATGAAAATGCTCTAAGAACTGCCTTGCTTGACAATTTGTATGCCTACAACATTGCCAGCCAAAATATTGATAATAATATTGAAGTTTGCAGTGCACAAGATATCGCTTTAGAAATAAAAGGTGTTTGTCGCAAAATTAGACAAGCTGTTGTTGAAGGTGGAAAAAGATATAAGGATATCTGCATTTTTTGCCCAGATATAGCAACCTACAGCAGAGATATTCAAAGACAATTTGACATTTTTGAAATACCATATTTTTTGAAAAAAAAGAAAGAGCTGATAAGTTTTGACATAGCAAAATTGTTTGTTTCGTGTTTGCAAGTTTTGGAGAGTGGCTTTGCTTGTGAAGAGGTGCTTATATTTAGTAAAAACACTTTGCTCGATATTGACAAAGATGATAGAAACTCTTTTGAACTTTATGTGAGAAAATATAATATAGATACAATTCAATTTTTGACAGACTTTGAGCAAACAGACGATATGCTGTGCGAGTCAGCAAATGCTGTAAGACAAAAGATTGTAGTTTACTGCAATGCTTTGCTTGGAAACTCTGATAATTTAAGCGTGCAAAATATCAAAGATTTTTATCAAGTAGTTTTGGGTGAGGATGGATATGAAAAATATCTTGCAAATTTGCTTTCTAAAGAGGGCGAGACTGCAAAAAGAAATGCAGAGTCTGCATGCACCAAAATGTTTGAAATTTTAGAGCAAATAGGGTTTTTTGAACTGCAAAACAACAATAAAACTCAAAATGATTTTTGTGCAGACAACAAAACTTGCAAAATTGATGATAAACAAATTGCAAAAGAGTGCAATATTGGTGGTCAAGATTTTGCGTTGTATAAGGATATTGTGTACAGCATACAAAACACAAAAATTGGAACAAGCAAACATTTTGCTGATAGCATTTTTATTACTGATGATAAAAAACAAATCGAAAACAGACAAATGCTTTTTGTGATTGGTGCAAATGATGGCGTTTTGGTTAGGGAAAGCAATGGTATTGGACTTTTCACTTACAATGAACTTGTAAGACTAGAGCAACAAGGTGTGCAGTTTACACCAAGTGTTATGGAAATCAACTACAATGAAAAGTTTGAGGTCGTTCAGCTTTTTGCAAAGTGTGAAAAACTGATTGTAACCTACAACCAAGCTACCGGCGAGCAAAGCATAATTGTAAAAGATTTGTGTAAACTTTTGAATATCAATGAGAAATCACTTGTTGGCGATAACAATGAAATTGATATGGATTTTGCGAAATATGCTGTGAAAATCGGCACTAAAAGCAATGCAAAACAAGAATTGGCGCATTATTACAGCGAAAGAATGCGTGGAATTGCAACAGGAAAAGAAGATGTTTTTGACTATTTGTATACTAAGCTTGACGGAGCATATAATTATCAAAATATAATAAAACAAAAAGATTTTAAGTATGTAAAGGAAAATACTTTGGGTTGGAGCAAATCGGAAGACAAGACTTTTGCAAGCATTTCAGCTGTTGAAAGGTATTTTGATTGCCCGTTCAAGTTTTTTTGTGACAGAGTTTTAAAGCTTAAGAATGTGCAAAAGGGTGGATTGGATATTGCATCGATAGGCAGTTTTATGCACAGAATACTTGAAAAATTTTTCAGAAAATATAAAGATTTTGAAATGTCAGAGGACTATGTGTATCAAATTGCAGATGAGCTTTGCGATAGCACAATCAAAGAGGCAGAGTTTGAATTAATAAGCAAGTCATACAGCGAAAAAGTTTTGCAAAACTCACTTTTCAAAAAGGTTAAATATGTGCTTTGGAAACTTGTGCAAGTGGCAAAACGAAGTGATTTTGAAACTGCAAGCACAGAGCTGACTTTTGGATTTGACTGGTCAAAACTGCCACCATATGAATTGAAACTTGATGGAAAAAGTTACTTTGTGCGTGGTAAAATTGACAGGGTGGATAAGTTTGGCGATTATATTGCAATCATTGACTACAAAACAAAAAGTTCCGTCAAATACAGCATTAAAGAAATTTATTATGGTGAAAGATTGCAACTTTTGATTTATTTGAATGCGTATATGAGCAATTTTGACATTCGTCCATTTGCCTTGCTATATATGCCGTTGCCATATTCATACGCAAAAGAAGAGGCAAACTCTGCCTTTAAATATTCTGGACTTGTTATGGATTTGGATGAGGCTATTCAGCATTTTGACAGTGGCTTTGAAGAAAAGGCAATATGCGCATTGCCTCTTAATTACAACACCAAAGGACAAGTTACGGATAAGGATAGGCTTAAACAAGACGAACTTAAAATTTTGAGGGAGTATGCAGATAAGGTTGTTGCACAAGCAATCAGTGAAATAGAAAGTGGTTATATTGAGGCAAAGGCGGAGTCTTGCGATAACTGCGAATATGGCAGAATATGCCTTAAGAAAAACAACCCACAAAATATGCGAAAAAAATACAGCAAAAAACATTTTTCAATAGCAGCAAAAGAGGAAGACGGCAATGGCTGAAATCAAATTTAATCGTGAACAAACTGCAATAATAGAACATAGGGCGGGCAATATGATTGTGTCTGCCTCTGCTGGCAGTGGAAAAACGACAGTTATGCTTGAGCGTGTGCTTAGAATAATTGAGGAAGGCACCCCTATTGATAGAATAGTGATTTTGGCATTTAACAACTCTATTGCTGCAGAAATAAGAGGGAAAATGTACAAAAAGCTGACACAAGCACTGCAAAAAGATTGTGCAAATGCAGAGTTTATCAAGCAACAAATTGACAAATTGCCTTTTTGCAATATTATCACAAATGACTCTTATTGCAACAGAACATCTGTTGAGTTTTTTCAGATTCTTGGCATTGACCCAAGTGCAGAAATCACCTCTGAAGTGCAAAAAAAGATAATGTTTTCCAAAGCTTTCAAGCTTGCATTAAGTGATTTAAAAGAAAAGAACGACAAAATTTTCGAATTGTCTTTAAAATTTGGTGGCGATGACAAATTGCTTGAACAAGTCATAACAATACACAACTATGTTTCCACTCAAGCAGGTGGAATGGCGTGGCTTGACAAGGTTATCAGTGGTGTTTATACTGACGATATTTCAAAATCAAGTGCAATGAGCTTTTTGTTTGATATGGTTGCTATTCGCCTTAATTATTGCAAAAAAGTTTTGGAAAAAATGCTTAAAAACTTGTCAGTTTATCCTAAACTTACCCTTGCGTTTGAGGGATATTCAGAGTTTTTTGATAGCCTAAAAAACATAAAAGATTATGATTTGTTTGCAAAACATATTCAGCCATTTGTTTTAGCAAAAAAGCCAACAAAAAACAAAAAATATGAAAGCGTTGATTGGGATGTTCTTGAAATTGATTACAAAGACCTTAAAAAGCAAATTGAATGGCTAGCAAAAAGATTTTCAAAAAGTTTGGCAAGTGTTCAACAAGTGCACCAAAAAACCATTTGCGATGTCAAATTGTTGGTGGAGTTGTACAAAAAAACACGAAAAAATTATACCCTAAGCAAGCAAAAATGTGGGAAATATGATTTTGCTGATTTCCCGGGTTATGTGATACAATTGCTTTCAAATGAGTCCATTCAAAAGGAACTTTCTGCACGATATGATTATATCTGTGTGGACGAATATCAAGATACCAACTATGCCCAAGAGGAAATATACACAAAAATTTCAAATGGCGAAAATTTGTTTATGGTTGGCGACAGCAAGCAGAGCATTTATCGATTTAGACTTTCTGAACCTAAGATTTTGCTTGACAAATACAATGACTATATTGAAAATCCTGAGCATGGCAACACAATAAGGCTAGATTTCAATTATCGCAGTGACAAAGGCATTGTGGAGTTTGCAAATGCAATTTTCAATGAAATAATGACCAAAGATTTTGGTGGCATAGACTATTTTGACACCGATCAGTTGCAATATGGTGCAGATTACAAAGTACCTCCTTCAAATCCGTCTTATGAAATACACATTTTTAATGAAGAAAAACAAAAACAAGAGGTGCAAAAGACTTTTGATAAGGTGTATTCTGTGCGAGATGACGAGTCTGGCAAAAGTGATATTAGTCCGTCTTACAAAGAAGGCTTGTTTATTGCTGAAAAAATCAAACAGATTAAGAAGTTATACAAAATATATGACCCTGCAATACAAAAAACTAGAAAGGTTGAATATTCAGATATTGCATTGCTTGCACGCACAGGCAAAGACAATGTGAGGGATATTGTAAGGGCAATTCAAGACAATCAAATTCCCATTGATGTCGCACCACTTTTGAAGGAAACTGGTGTTTATGAGGTGGATATTGTAAAAGATATTTTGCGACTTGTTGCAAATGAAAAGCAAGATTATCCACTTGCAGCAGCACTTGTCAGCTTTTGGGTTGGTATGGATTATGACGATTTGTTGGATATTAGGGCAAAGTTTGCAGATACGGAGTATTTTTGGCAGGCAGTAAAGCTTGATAAGGAAAACGAATATATTAAAAAACTTAATAACCTTATTGATGATTTACGCCTAAAATCCTCATATATGAGCGTAAAAGACTTGGCTGACTATCTTGTTTATGACTTTGGCTTTGACAAATATGTTTTGCAGTGTGAGGGTGGAGAGTTTAAGCTTTCTGCATTAAAAACTTACCTTGCAACGCTAAGCGAGTTGTCTGTGGATTGCAGTTTGCAGGAATATGTTTCAACTTTGACTGATGACAAAATGGAAATTAAGGGTGGTGCAAATGGCAATATGGTGCGTGCAATGACTATTCACAAAAGCAAAGGCCTTGAGTTTCCGGTTGTTTTTGTTTGCAATATTGATGATAGTCTTGGCAGAAAAAACACACCAAAATTGCAGATAAACAATGACGCTGGCATTGCAATCAATTACTTTGACGAAAGTGCCATGGTTGCAAGACGAAATCTTGTTTTTGATATATTAACCGAAAAAAACAAGCTTGAGGACAAAGCCGAGGCAATGCGATTGTTTTATGTTGCACTAACAAGACCAAAAAATCACATAATTTTGACTGGTTGCAATAAGGCAAAAGACCTTTTGCCAAAAAGTCCATTTGATGTTGAAAGCTTTTTGGATTGGATTATTGTTGCAGCAAGAAATAATCCTAAAATTGAAAGTGCAATCACAATGCATAGTGATGACCTTCAAAAAAGTGCCAATATGCAAAGGTATTCCTTCAAAAAATATCAAGGCAAAAGTATTCCAATAATCGACAAATATCTTAATTTTGAGTACCCAAACAAAAAAGCTGAAAATTTAAGTATAAAATATAGCGTAACGGAGATAAATAAACAAAGTGGCATAAAAGCTAGCTCACTTGAAGAGCAACCAGATGACTTTGAAGACGAGCCCTACGGAAGATACGAAAAAGCAAAAAGAGGCACAAATTATCACTCTGTGCTTGAAAATATCGACTTATCTGCAACCACTCAGGAAAAGGCGCTTGCAGAGCTTGCAAAAATGGTTGAAAAAGGCATTTTGACTGCAGAGGATGTGCAGGATATAAATGTCGATGAAATATTGTCAATTTTAAATCATCCGATTATGGATATTGCACGCAAAAACAAATGTTATCGTGAGCAAGAGTTTTCTTTAAGCGTCAAAGCTTGTGAGGTAATGGATTGTGATTTGGAGGATGAAATTTTTGTACAAGGTGCCATTGACCTTTTGATTGTTGGCGAACAAGTGATTGTGGTTGATTACAAAAAATCAAATGAACCTGAAGAAATGCTTGTACATAGGTACAAAAAACAACTGCAAATTTATAGTTTGGCAGTGGAAAAGGCACTTGGTAGAAAAGTGGATAAAGCATTGCTGTTTATTATCGGCGTGGGCAAAGTGATTGAAATTTAAAGCTTTATTCAATAGTGCAACAAGAAACAAGTGACACACAAAATAATATTAAAAAAGCAAATTTTTTTCAAAATAACCATTAAAAATCGGTATTAAAATAAAAAAATCGTACTACATAACACTTTAAAAGGAGAAAAATATGTGGTACGATACTTTTTTGTTTCAATTACAAAGCTTTGTTGATATGTTTAATGGAGCAACTTTTTATTGGGGCAACTTGATTAATGGAACAACAATTACAATTTTGCTTTGCGCGATTTTTACAATTGCAGCAACTATAGCAATGATTGTCAATGGAACTGCCAGTAGCGAAGTAAAACTTGGCAGCGCCTTCAATAAAATCAAAATGTTTATGGCGAGATTTGGAGTAATTCAAAAAGGGAATTTTATTCATTTCAACAAACTTTGTTTGAGAAAAATGCCTGCAAAAGTTAAAAAATCTTGCATTAGATTTATTTTCAATCCAACAACTCAAAGCAAAACAGCACTACGAAGAGCCTTGATTAATGCGGCTGACAGAAGTTGCACAAATGCATTTATTGCATATATCATTGTTTATGGTTTGGGTGCAATTTTGGCTATTGCTACAATCGGTTTGGAAACTTTTTATCTTGACGGCAACAACTTGCTTTTGGCTGTAAGCTTGTTTTATGGTGCATCTATTCTTATAGTAATGGCTTTGCAAATGTATTATATTAGCAATAAATATAAGGATGTTGATATGCAAATTTATTCTGAAATAGTTTCAAGATATGTTGGCGATGAGCAAGCAGAAATATTTGTGGAAAAAGCTCAAAGCAAAACGATTGAAAGGGCTGTGGATAGCATTGACGAGCTAAGACGAATAGTTTATGGTCTGATAGAAAGTGGTGCGTCTAAGGAGTTATTATCGCTGTTTAAGGACGGATTGATGAGCGTTGCGTCAACAAATTATAACAGTACTGCCGACCAACTGCGCTTGGAAAATATTGTGAGTCGAATTAATAGTTATATTGCTTGACAAATTTGACTGTTTAATCACAATTTTGCTTTGCGCAATAGGTAAAAAAATCTTGATTTCTGTTCACTTCGCTAAAATTACTAGCTAAATGTCTGCCTTCATCAGCAGACATTGCCTTTTAGGTGGAGTGAATTTGTACATAACACCATAAAAAGGTTGTTTTGTATAGTTGTAGGAATTTTTCAAACTTTTTGAAAAAGGTATTCTGTTAATATGACTTTGACAATGTCATCTTGAGCGAAGTCGAAAGATCTCAAATTATGCTGTTGAGTAAATAAAATGTTGCGTATTTATTGACCAAATAAAGTAGTTGAGAATAAAGAAAACAAGTGTAAATTTTAATATGGCGTAAGCATATTATTGCTAATTGCAAATTTATTTGTTTTTATGCAAAAAATGCCTTGCCAAAAAGCAAAAATAATGTTATCATATAAAAGTAAAAGACTTTTGCTATGCTGGTAAAATACATATGCAAAATTGTAACAATTTATTGCAATTTTTGCGTAAAATGTAAAAACAGATAGTGAAATTGAAAATTTTCGGAGGATATTTGACTGTGGACGCAGATTCGAAGTGTTGCAAAACAAACAATTTAATAAATCTACGCCACGGCAATAACTGATTATTGCTTATTAATTTGGTATTTGTGGTGGCGTGGTAAAATCACGCTATTTTTTATGCAAAACACTGCAAACACAATTAAAGGAGGGTAATCATGATTCAACTATTTTGCACTAACGAAAATGAAAAAGTAACAAATCTTGATTTTAGCACGATGAAAAATCGTGATATGCTTAACAATAAGTGGATAAGACTTGTTAACCCAACAGATAAAGAGATTGAAAGCGTAGCAAAGCTTACAGGAGTGGACGAAGGAGCTATCAAAGCACCTTTGGATGATGAAGAGCGTTCTCGTATTGAAATAGAGGACAATTACTCCTTAATTTTGTTTGACATACCAATTATTGAAGAAGAGGAAGAAGGATATTACTCATATTCAACATTGCCATTGGCGTTTATTTTGACTGACAAATTTGTCATAACAGTTTGCTTGAAAGATACAGCTGTTATGAGAGATTTCACTTTGGGCAGAGTAAAAACTTTTTCCACAAACAAAAGGTCAAGATTTTTATTTCAAGCTTTGTACAACACAAGCACAAAGTTTTTGCAATACTTGAAACAAATTGATAAAGCCAGTGGACGAATTCAAACAGAATTACATAAGTCCACAAGAAATAAAGAGTTGTTCCAACTGCTTGATTTGGAAAATTCCTTGGTTTACTTCAGCACCTCATTAAAAGGTAACGATGTTGTTATAAACAGACTTATAAAAACAAGTGCAATCATCAAATATGAAGAGGATCAAGAGCTTATTGAGGATGTTGCAGTTGAAAACCAACAGGCCATTGAAATGTCAGGCATTTATCGTGAGATTTTGAGTGTAACCATGGAAGGTTATGCAAACATAATCAACAATAATCAGAACAATATTATGAAAATCTTGACATCCATAACTTTGCTTTTGTCCATCCCAACCTTGATTTCTGGAATATGGGGAATGAACACTTGGGTTCCGGGAGAAGGCAAGTGGTATGGCTTTTTGGCAGTAACTGTTGTAACCGTGATTATTTGTATTGTAGTTGGCATTTTGTTGCATAAAAAGAAACTACTTTAATTTAAAAACATTATTAAATACAATCAATTTTACTAAATTGTTTTAAAAATTATTTCTTGTGTTTAATTTTATAAATATCAATAAAAAACAATTGAATGAATAATTCATTAATAATATTCAATTTATATATTATATAAAACATAAATCTGCTGATAAGGCAGATTTTTTCCTTATACCCCACAAAAAGGCTATTTTGTGGGGGCTCCTTATTCGCTAGAAATGATATAGTGTGGTGTCATTCTGAGCGGAACGCAGTGCAGTCGAAGAATCTCGGACTAGGCTTGTGAAGTAAGACAAAAGCAATCATTATTATTTGCATAAGCAAAGTGGGAGATGTTTCGACTGTGTTTCACTTCGCTCAACATGACAGGAATATTGTCATTCCGAGTTAAGGCGTAGCCGTAGTCACGGGGTCCCCACAAAATAACTTTTTTGTGGGGAGAAGGGGGAATCTCGGACTAGGCTTGTGAAGTAAGACAAAAGCAATCATTATTATTTGCATAAGCAAAGTGGGAGATGTTTCGACTGTGTTTCACTTCGCTCAACATGACAGGAATATTGTCATTCCGAGTTAAGGCGTAGCCGTAGTCACGGGGTTCCCACAAAATAACTTTTTTGTGGGGAGAAGGGAGAATCTAGGACTAGGATTGTTGAGTAGGATAAAATTTCTGATTGTAAAACAAAAAACACGGCTTTTTCAAGCCGTGTTAATTTGTTTTGTAATAGGGTAGTGGATATGTTTATATCCGTTTAGTCATTAGTCAAGCTCATAGTCGCCAATACCAATGTCATTTATATTGCCTTTCTTCTTAGCATTGCCACCTTTTGTGAAAGCAACAATAGTAAGGATAAGCAATATCAAGATAATACCACCAAGTACGCCTGCAATGATAAACCACAATGTGTAATCAGCTGGGTTCTCACGGAATACATTAAACTCGATTGTTCTTACAACTTGATTGTTGTTGTCTTTAACTTCGACTACAATCTTGTTGAACTCGCCAACTTTCAAATTGTTAGGGTCGCCTGATTTAATTGTTTGAGTATATCCGTTTGCAAGACCAAGGTTCAAATTGATTTTGTCAACATCTTTAGCAACAGTGAAAGAGTAAGCATTGATATCGTCATTGATTGCAACACCTGTATCAATTGTAGCATTGCCACCATCTGTAACAGTTACTGCACTGATAGAAGGATGTTTGCGATTAACTTTGATATAAACTTCTTTAGTTGTAACTCTGTCAGCAGCTGTAACAACAATTTTGATGTTGTTTTCGCCGATTGCAAGGTTAACAATGTTGTTGTTTGCAAGTTCGCCGTTTACAAAGATTTGAGCGCTAGCATTTTCATCTGCACATTCAACCTTTGGTTGCAAAATATCAATTGCATTTTCTACAGTGTAAGGACCATAGTTGCTAATATCACCACTAAACTTAAAGCTGTCAAGCTTGCTTATTGTGATATTATCGATTGTTACATTGCTTGCTGGATTTGCAAGTCTAGTGATATGGATAATATATTGTTGAACAATGCTGCCAGTTTGAATTTTAAATTCATAAGGCAATGTTCCTGCTGCACCATTAAAGAACGTATCAATATCAATTGTATATGTTTTTGTACCATTAATAACATTTGATTGAGCAGTTGTGTTAATTATAAGAGTAGTTACATTCTCATAAGAGATTTTTACTGTGTACTCATAAATACCTTTTTCATAGCTTACTTGGTCTTTACCCACTTCGTCATATAAAGGCAAACCGATTGTCTCTGCATTTTGAGTGATAACCAAAGTGTCAAGACTTGGAGTTTTGTGCTCACGATTAATTTTTAATGTGTAAGTAACTTCTGAATCGTCAAGAGCAACTTTGATTAGGTAAGTTTTGCTTGTGCCGTAATCAATAAATCCAATTTCGTAAGCGTTTTCACCAGCAGGAATAATTTCGTTGTTGCAAGTGATTGTAACAAGTGCACCTTCTGGAATAGTGATGTTTATATAAAGCTTATCTGTTTGATTGCCACTATTAACAGTCAATTCGTAATCATATTTGGCTTTATCAAACTTTCCAGCAAATAAATCCAAACCTGTGCTTGACAATACTTTCAAAGTTTCAAGTTTAGCATTTGCACCTTTTGATTCCTCACGAGTGATATGAACGATATAATCCATTGGATTAGCAAGATTTGTGTTTTGAGGAGTAACAGTTACTTTCAAAGTGTTATTTCCTTCGTTCAATTTAATCAATGTGCCAATTGTTGTTGCAGTACCATTCATTTCAGCACTTATTGTTGCTTTGTTACCTTTTGCAACTGCGATAAGATTGAATACGCTAATGCTGTAAGGAACATTAATGCTGTAGTCTTTCTTAGCCTCTTCAAATTTATTGTCGCCTGTCAAATAGTTAACATTGTCATTACCAATAAGTTGGAATTCTTTCAATGTGTTAATTGTTTCAAGATCTGATGTTGGAGCATAAAGTTCGATTGTGTAAATCATTTTACCACTGCCATTAGTAGAGTTTTCAGGAGTTACAATAATATTGAATTTATAAGTGTCAGTTGAAATATTATCAAGATTGATATATCCGATACTACCTGAAACTGTAGCATTAATATCACTTTTTGTAGCTTGGATGAAAACTTTATCTACAGCTGTGTCTTGTGGCAATTGAATCAAGTAATGGGTATTAGTAGGGTCAAATGCCAAATTTAATTTGCTATCTGCATTGTCAGCATTTTCTTCATTCAAATAAATTTCCAAACTAGCCAATTTTGCATCTGAACTTGCAGCCTTACGAGCGATATTGATAGTGTAAGTTTTTGTGCCTTCAGTTACAAGACCATCAGTACCTTTGTGAGTAATTACGATTTTAGTAGTTTTACCATCTTGAAGGGTGATTTCTCTAGTGTGTATTGTTTGCTTTTTACCATCAGCTGTATCGTTAGTTGTTTCTCTAAACATTTGAATGGTAGCATTAATGAAAACTTGAGTGCTGTGTCCTTCTGCATTAATAGTAAAGTTAACTTTGTTTGTAGCAAATGGAACTTCAATTGTAGTAGGGTATGTCAATTTGCTAGGGTCGGTACTATCTGCCTCAAAACTGTCAAAGTTAATCAAAGGATTGTTATGAGCATCATTTCCGATATCAATACCAACAATTTGATAATCTTGTTCAGTGTTAACAACTTCTAATGTGTAAGTATTGCTACCAACTGCTTGGTTAGAGTTAACTTTAACATCTTTTTTATTAATACCAGTTGTCAAACCAGTATAAGTATATGTGTAAGTTTTGTATGTGCCATATTGACCATCCCCAACAATTTCGCTATCAGCAGTCAAACCAGTTAGAGTAGAGTCATCAGTAAGAGCGAATCTGAAGTATACATCTGTCAAATCAGTTGAGCCATTCAAAGTGAATGTTTTTGAAACAGGGTCAAAGCTGAAGTCTCTGCCTGTTGAGTCAACTACTTCATCAAGATCAAAAACAAGAATCCAATCAGTATCGCTAGTTTTAAACTCAAATCTTACAATGTCGCCTGGAACGCTTTGATTTTCCACATAAATTCCATAGCTTTGAGTGTTGCCTGCAGCAGATGTAACAACCATTGCATAGTTGCCTGCTTTCAATTGATATTTAGCATTGTCGCCTTCGCCAACTTTTTCAATTTCTTCGCCATCTTGTGTGATTACAAAAGTTGCACCATCAGAAAGAGTGGCAGAAAGGTCACCCACGCGAACATGAACGCCGTCAATTTCTTTTTCACTTGCTTTTGGCAATTCAAACTTAAAGTTTCCACCAACATTGCTTGCAGAGACTTCTTTGTTGTCGCCATAAGTCAATTTCAAAGCGCCATCAATAGCAGTGTTAATGCTGATTAATTCAAATTGAATAGTGATTTGAGTTGTATCCCCTTGAGAGTTATTAACATTCAAAGTGATTGTAGAATCAGCAGTAATGTTTGTAACATCAAAATTACCATTGTTATTAGTATTAATACTTGAAGCTGATGCAGTGCAGTTGGTTGCACTAATAGAAATGCTGTTGCTTATACCATAACCAGCAAGAACAGAAGGAACGATGTTAACTTTAGTTGCACCAGTCAATCCGTTGCTTTGTCCAACAGGAACACGAACTTTGTATGTAGTTGGATTATCTTTGTTAGGGTAGTCAGGGTTAAGACCTTTCTTATCCTCAGCAATGTTTAGCTTTTCGTTTTCATTAGATGTAACTTTAATGTTGTCAAGTCCACAATAAGTTTGAGTAACAGTTAAAGTGTAGTTTAACTCAGTTTCAGTTGAAGATGTTGAACCATCAAGTTGAGCCTCTGAATAAACTGAAATGATAATTTTAATCTGCCCCTTAGGATTATATGCATCTCCGTCAAGTTTTATCTTGTATATTCCAATATGAGGATTTTCTGCGTCATAATGATCAACCGTAACTTCGTTGTCTTTATCTCCCAAGAAAACTTTAACTCTTGCACCAGATTGTCTTTGAGATGGTCTAATGTAAAAAGAATCTTTTGATGCTTTTTCAGCTGTATAAGTAACTTGTTGCTCAGCCTTATCTTGTCCATCTGCAGTTGTTCCAAGTACAGGAATACTTGTGTGATTTTCTTGAGTTGGAACGCCATCTTCGCTTACCCAAAGAGATTGCAACAAATTGTCATCAGTCGCCTCTCTAAGTTCAACAAAGCAATTTGTGTCGTCAATAGTCAATTTGTTAGTTGCACTTGCAGATGCTGTGTAAAGCACGCCTGTTTCAACGGATGAACCTGCACCTCTGTAGTTATAGTCAGCAATAAAGTTATAGTCATCACGATTTAATACAAACGCCATTTTTGTGCCAGCAGTTTGTTCTGGAGCAGTCTCAGAATATTTCAATTTTATTTTAATAATCATTGGAACGCTTGCAGAAACTTTTTTGCTACTATTGTTTGATGCCATATAGAAATGCAAAAAGCCGTTTGAGTTTCCAGTTACTGTATCAAGCTTGATATCGTATTTAGACTCATATGCTCCTCCTACATTTCCAGTTTCAACATCTTGGTCACTGCTGTTTACAGACCAATCTTGTACGCTGATGTGCTCAGCGAAACTGCTGGAAATCCAAAATTCAGCTGAACCCCAAATTCTAGATGCGTCATCGTCATTTTTCATTTTTGCAGTGATCTTAAGTTCAACTTCACCACCCTGAAGAAGCACACTTCTGCTTAGTTCCATTTTTACGGTGCTTTCTGTATTGGTAACTGGCACTTCATCGTCAACAGTAGCGACTTTCAAAGTTGTGCAACCAACAGCAGCGCAAAGAGTGAACAAAACAATCAGGATAAAAAAGACTAAACTTTTTCCAAATGTTCTTTTCATATCTAAAATCTCCTTTCATTTTTTGCCCACGATATGAAGGGCATTT
The DNA here is from genome assembly GCA_910584975.1 of uncultured Christensenella sp. Lineage (GTDB taxonomy): Bacteria > Bacillota > Clostridia > Christensenellales > UBA3700 > MGBC100798. The sequence continues at coordinate 2,739 of CAJUEA010000029.1, read as the reverse complement.
TTTATTGTTTGGCAATGCATTTTTTTTGCATTACCTGTTGTGATTTTTAAGATTGATTTTCAATGCTTTTTTGAAAAGTTTTTCTCCTCAAATCCCGTACTAAAAAACAACCTTAAAAGTGAATCGGCAAAAAGCCATTCACGATTACGAATTAATTATACCAAAATGCTCAAAGTTATGTCAAGTATAATATAAGTTCATTTTTTACCTTACTTATTATATGCGTGAGTATTAAAACTATTCGTTATAAAAATCGCCTAATTTTAGTCGCCAAAATATGCAGTTTAAAATGTGTGAAAAATTTGTAATTATTCAGTATTTTTTACAAAAGTGTCGATTTTCGACGGAATATTTTTTCATTTATTGTGCTAATTTTCCATAATTTTACTGCAAAAAGCCTTGATTTTATTACTTTTGCATTGTCAAGTGTAAATTTTTGCTAAATTTTGTCAATTTTATGCAAAGTTCTGTTTAAAAGGCAAATATACTCAATTTTTTGCTCCGATTTTTTAAGTATTTTCAAAATTTTGTCTTCAATATTGTGTATTTTGGAGCATAATCTTTTTTAATATTTTCGATTTTTACTTGTCAGTTTTGCACAAATTTCGGCAAGCAATTTTTGACAGATTGCGACCTAAAAATATCGTCTTTTTAAGTGCAATTTTAGGTGAAAAAAGTGACCTAAAATTTGTAAAAATTTTGACCTAAAAACAAACATATTTTCGACAAAAAAATGACGATAATTTTAATGATTTTTTTCTCATATTTTGGACTGATTTTTTATAAAATTTTTGTCCGAATTTTTCACTTTCAAATTACTTTACGCAAATTTTTGTAGCCTTATTTTTAAAAAATTTTCATCAAATTATATCCTTTTCTTGTTCATTTGAACGACTCTTTTTCTGTCATCCCAAACAACATTTATTGTCATCACGAGCTTGTCGAGGGATCTCAAATATAGTTATTGTAAGTTATCTTGATTTACTTTTTCAGTCCTCTCAAACAACTTTTTTTGTCATCCCGAGCTTGTCGAGGGATCTCAAACCTTCGCTCATTACGACTTTTTAGAGCGATTTTCTTTTTTAGAAAATCAGCTCACTAGCAGTCGAATTCGCTTTTTCCGACCAAACGCAAAGTTTCGCTGCGCTGTACTTTGGTCGGACTTTATAATGTGTATTTTGTATTAACTCAGCACACCATGTCTGAGATTCTTCGACTACACTTTGTTTCGCTCAGAATGACAATGGCAGTGTCATATCAAACAACATTTCCTGTCATTTCGAGCACCTAGGCCTGTCATCCCGAGCTTAACGGGGTCCCCACAAAATAACTTTTTTGTGGGGTATAAGGAGGGATCTCAAACCTTGTATATGCAATATTTTTATCACTTAATTATATGCAGTAGCAATAAAAAATTTCTGATATTCATGTCGATTTTTGATAGATAAAACAAATTTATAGAGATAAATATTGCATTTTTTATTTTGCAATATAATCGTTTTTTGAGTACAGTGACAAAAAAAATAAAGCTATAAAATAAAGCTATAAATTGAACAAAACATTCATCAATTAAACTAATAAGGTAATAAATATTTAAAATATTATATATAAATAATCAATAATATTTTTACATAATATACATTATACAAATATGTTTGCAGATTAGTCACTCAAGCAATTTTTTTTGTCTGTGCAAATGTGATACTAAAAAATTTTGAATATGAACTATAACAATGTTTACTTTTTCTTTACTAAACAAGCAACATTCGAGATTCTTCGATTACGCTATCGCTCAACTCAGATTGACAATAACCACAAAATGACAATGTGCCTATCATTTCGAGCGAATATGGAATACCCACAAAATAACTTTTTTGTGGGGTACAAGGAGAAATCTCAAACTTTGCATAAGCTGTTATCTCGAGCAACTCTTCTTGTCATGTTGAGCTATTTTATTTTGTCATCCCGAGCTTAACGGGGTCCCCACAAAATAACTTTTTTGTGGGGTATAAGGAGGGATCTCAAACCTTCGCTCATTGCGACTTTTTAGAGCGATTTTCTTTTTTAGAAAATCAGCTCACTTGCAGTCGAATTCGCTTTTTCCGACCAAACGCAAAGTTCAACTTCGTTGTTCTTTGGTCGGACTTAATAATGTGTATTTTGATTAAAATTCGGCATTGTCATCCCGAGTGCAATCAAGGGATCTCAAACTTTGCTATAGCAAGTTATCTTGAGTGACTTTTTTATGGAGTGAAGGGAAACATCTTAAACTTTGTTAATTGAATTGTGCAATTTTCAGTTTTACTCTGAAAATGTCTGAAGATAGTGTGTTTTTGACATATTATGCTAATATTTTGTAAAAAATTATATTTAAACATTAAAAATGTGCAAAGTATAAAATTTTTTTTAAAAACTTGTATAAAATGTTTGACAAAAGTTTTGTGGTGTGATATTATGTAAAAGCTGTCGAAAGGCAGACAACTAAATACCTGCTCATTTATGGGGGTGTAGCTCAGTTGGCTAGAGCACCTGCCTTGCAAGCAGGGGGTCAGGAGTTCGACTCTCCTCATCTCCACCATTATATGGGCTCATAGCTCAGCTGGTTAGAGCACACGCCTGATAAGCGTGAGGTCGGTGGTTCGAGTCCACTTGAGCCCACCAGCACTTGACTTAAGTCAAGTTTTCGCACATTGACAACTGCATAGTAAAGAGTAGAAATACGACTCGGGAGTATAACCA
>CAJUEA010000028.1 GCA_910584975.1 uncultured Christensenella sp. | reverse complement strand
GAGACTTGACAGGCGATGGAATTGTCAACACAATGGATGTAACTTACCTTAATAGAATAATAATTGGTAATGTCAAGCTTAACACAAATGATATAAAAGACAAATTAATAATGTTGTCAGCAATAATACAAAACAAAGGAAATATAACAACAGCAGATAGTGAAACACTATTGAATTATATCGGTGGAAATGCTGATATGACAAAATACTTTTAAAAAATAAACGAGGTAAAAGGCAAAACTTTTACCTCGTTTGCTATTCCCCACAAAATAGCCTTTTTGTGGGGTAAAAGGAAACATCTCAGACTTTTTGTTTGTTGAGTAAGGAAGAATATGACTTATAACAATAAAGATTCAAAATGACAGAACTGTATATGCCAATTTTTGGAGTTTAGCAACACACAATCACATATGGTTAAAACTATGTGTGATTAAGTTTTTTTTGTCAAAAAGTTATGTATAATTTTTTATGGCAGATATAATTAAAAATAACTTAAAATTTACATAAAAAAGATTGAAAAAGTATAAATAAAATGCTATTATATATAGGTAAGGCAAAAGACATTAGATAAATTGCTAAAGAGGTTTTTTATGGAATACGGATTTGATAATGCAGAATATGTCAAAAGGCAAAAAGAAAACATTCTGAAAAGAATAAGTCAATATGACAAACTTTATCTAGAGTTTGGCGGAAAATTGTTTGACGATTGCCACGCTGCAAGGGTATTGCCCGGCTTTGATGTGAATGCCAAAGTTAAACTTTTGGTTACTCTTAAGGACAAAGCAGAAATCATTATTGCAATAAGTGCAGAGGATTTGGCAAGAAACAAAATAAGAGCAGATTACGGCATTGGTTACGATGCAGATGTAATGAGACTTATTGACAATATGAGAGAGTTAGGCATTTACATTGGTAGTATTGTAATTACAAAATACGAAGGACAACCATCTGCTGATCTGTTTAAAACAAAAATGGAACGCAGGGGTGAAAGAGTTTATATTCACACAAAAACAAAAGGATATCCAACTGATATAAACACAATTATCAGTGATGAAGGATATGGCAAAAATCCGTTTATTGAAACAACAAGACCTTTGGTTGTTGTTACAGCACCCGGTCCAGGCAGTGGTAAGCTTGCAACTTGTTTAGGACAGCTTTATCACGAATATAGAAGAGGAAATCGTGCAGGTTATGCTAAGTTTGAAACTTTTCCTATTTGGAACTTACCACTTAAGCACCCTGTAAATGTTGCATATGAGGCTGCAACAGCTGATTTGAAAGATGTGAATATGATTGACCATTTTCATTTGGAAAAATATGGTATCAGCACAGTAAACTACAACAGAGATATTGAAGTCTTTCCTGTTGTAAGAACAATTTTGGAAAGAATTACAGGCGAGTGCCCTTATTGCTCTCCAACCGAAATGGGTGTAAATATGGCAGGCTTTGCAATCACAAATGATGATATTGTGCAAAAGGCTGCAAAGCAAGAGGTTATTCGCAGATATTACAAAGCTTGTTGCGACTATGCTCAAGGTAATGCAGATATTTCAACAAAAGAAAAAATTGAGCTTTTGATGGGTGATCTGAGCATTAATCCTGATGACAGAAAAGTTGCAGTTGTTGCAAGAGAAAAATCAGAGGAGTGTGGTGTACCTGTTGTGGCACTTGAACTGCCAAACGGCAAAATTGTTACAGGAAAAAAATCAAATTTGCTTTCTGCCTCTTCTGCTGTTGTGCTTAATGCAATCAAAGAGCTTGCAAACATAAGCGATGATATTAACCTTATTTCACCACTTACTATCGAGCCAATTTTGCAAATGAAAAAAACACTTTTGAAAGAAAAATATAACTTCCTTACTCTTGAGGAAATGTTGATTGCGCTGTCTATTGGTGCAGTGATAAATCCAACAGCAGCAAAGGCAATGTCTAAGGTTGGTTTGTTGTTTGGGCTTGAGGCTCACGGTAGTTGCATATTGCCAAGCACTGATGAGACTGTTATCAAAAAACTTGGTATTAATATTACAACAGAGGCAGTTTTTGGTAGTAATAATTTGTATAATGAATAATAAAATTTTCAAATAATCCGTCAAAAATCGGGGTTATTTGAAAAACAAGTGTAAAAAATAATGAAAATATAATTAATTTTAGTGAGGAGTACTAATGAGAATTAACGAGGAAATCTTTAAGATTAGTGATGTAAGAGATGTTGATTTGGCAGTTTTGCCTACTGAAGGTGCAAAGGAACTTGCAACAATGGTAGATAAGTATTTGGTTGAATGGTATAACCAAGAGGCTGAAACAAAAGGCTTGCCAAAAAAGCAAACTTTTTTGATTTCAAGCAAATGTCCACGATTTACTACTGGCGACGGAAAAGGTATAATCAATGATTCAGTAAGAGGTAAAGATTTGTTTTTTATTTGTGATGTGGGAAATTACAGCATTGAGTATTCAATGTTTGGCACACCAAACAGAATGTCTCCAGACGACCATTACTGCGATTTGAAAAGATTGATTGGTGCCAATGCTGGTAAAGCAAGGCGTATGACAGTTGTTATGCCTATTTTGTATGGTGGCAGACAACATCGCAGAAACAGCCGTGAATCTTTGGATTGTGCTCAAATGCTAAAAGAACTTGAAACAATGGGAGTTACAGATATCATTACTTTTGATGCTCATGACCCACGCGTTCAAAATGCAGTGCCAGAAATGGGCTTTGATAATTTCCTTGCAACTTATCAAATTTTGAAAGCATTGCTAAAAGAGTTCCCGCAAGTTAACCTTGGAAAAGAGCATTTTATGATTGTCAGCCCTGATGAAGGTGCAATGGGAAGAAACATTTATTATTCTTCAGTGCTTGGCATCAACCTTGGCATGTTCTACAAGCGTCGTGATTACTCAACAATTGTAAATGGTCGTAATCCTATTGTCAGCCACGAGTATATTGGTAACGATGTTAATGGTATGGATATCTTTGTTGCAGATGATATTATTGCAACAGGAGATAGTATGTTGCACCTTTGCAAAGAGCTAAAGGATAGAGGTTGCAAAAACATTTTTATCACAGCAACTTTTGCTTTGTTCACTGAAGGTGTGGAAAAATTTAATAAAGCTTATGAGGATGGCTTGTTTACAGCTGTGCTTTCAACAAACTTGACTTATACACCAGACGAGGTTAAAAACTGCAAATGGTTTATTAGTGCAGATATGTCAAAATTTGTTGCACACATTATTGCAACTTGCAATCAAGATAGATCAGTTTCAACATTGCTTGACCCTCACGATAAAATTAATGATATGCTTATAAAAAGTGGTATTAAATAAGAATATATTCTACTTAAAGCGATTTCAAATGCATTTTGCAAGAAAACTATGTTAGTAGCAAATTAAGAAATCAGCAATAATTTGGCTAAAAATATTTAAGATATCATAATTTTGATAGTGTTTTTGTGAATATTGATATGTTTTTTGCTGATTTTTAACTTGCAATATTGCTTTATGTTAAATTTATCGTAAAAAGTATGGTAAAATGTTTTTATTTATTATATAATATAAATGTTAAAATAATTTTTTAATTAAGATAAAAATATATTTTAGGGGAGTAAAAAATGAATATTCAATGGCTAGGGCATTCTGCCTTTAGGCTAGTGGAATCAACGGGTACAACTATTATTACAGATCCATACGATGGCAGTATGGTTGGCTATGATTTGCCGAGTGGTTTGACTGCTGATATCGTGACAGTTTCTCACGAACATGATGACCACAATTTTTTGCAGGCTGTGCAAGGCAATCCTATGGTGATTAATCAAGAGGGTGCTTTTGAAATCAATGGCGTACATATTACAAGTATGAAATCTTTCCACGATCATCATTGTGGAGATCGCAGAGGTGGCAATCTTATCTTCAAATTCCGTATGGATGGAGTGGATATTTGTCATTTGGGAGATATTGGCGAGGCTTGCAGCATTGATATATGCTCACAAATTGGCTCGGTTGATATTTTATTGATACCAGTTGGGGGAACTTATACTATTGATGCAGAAACTGCAAAAGAGTTTGTGGAACTTTTGATGCCTGATATTGTTATCCCTATGCATTACAGAACAAAAGATTGTGAAATGGATATTGATAAGCTTGACAGCTTTTTAAAATTGTTTGACGAAGAGCAAATTGTTTATGCAAATGAGGTTATCGATTTTGATAGGACAGATTTTGATGGTGAACATACTCAAATTTATGTTTTGAACAAATAATTCTTTAAATTTTTTATCACAAATGTTTGATTAATTTTTAAATTTATATGCGTATTGAATGAGTTTTTTGTTCAATGCGCGTATATAAATAATTAACATTTTATTTTTACATATTACCATTTAACTTTGCATAAAATTTATTGTGTTTTATTATTGGAAGTTGCAACTAAAGTAGGCATAGCCATATTTGTAGTGACTGATATTAGATTAAATTTATTTTCTTAAATTTTTGTTGAAATATTATTTTTTAACTAAATTGAAAATTCCCATTTGTGTATTTTAAAACTTAATTTTTGTTAATAATTAGTATCGTAAGTAATTGCGATGTTATTGTTATATATTTTTTATATTTTCCATTGAGAGGTGCTTTATGCATGATAATAAAATTGATTTGACAAATTATACCATTGATGATTTGTTCCGTTTGCCTATTGGCAAACTTAGAGATGTTGCAGCTTTTTTGGGTGTGGATTCCCCTACAACTTGGTCAAAAGGTGACCTTGTTATTTTGTCATACAAGGCAAAATGTGGTGTGGATACTAAAAATATGCGCGTAAGCAGAGGCAGACCAACAAAACCGGCAAAGGGCAATTATACCATTGATTGGGATAATATACCTGAAAAAAACTGGCCATATGAACAAGTCAATGAATGTTTGAGTTCTTTTGTTAAGGCAAATGATGTTTCAATTAATGACGGAGATATGGGAGGAGAACAGTCATCATACGAAACCAAAGAGCAAAATCCTGCTCAAGATTTGGGATATTTGGATATTATGGAGGATGGCTATGGCTTTACTCGTTCGCTTGATGGCGATAGAGCAAAAGATGCATATGTCTCTCAAAAACTTATTCGTGCACTTGGACTGAGAAAAGGCGATTTTATAACTGGTATAGCAAAATCACAATATGAAGGTAAGCCTTTTGCAGTGGTTAATATTTCAAAAATCAATCAAATGCCTGCTAAAGCTATGAGCAACAGATTTAAGTTTGATGATTTAACTCCAGTTTATCCTGATAGCATTTTGAGGCTAGAAAAGGAAAAAATCAAAAACGACATTACATTGCGTATGATTGACCTTGTCTGTCCAATAGGTAAGGGGCAAAGGGCGTTGATTGTTGCGCCTCCAAAAGCAGGGAAAACAACAATCATAAAAAAAATTGCCACAAATATTATGAATAACAATCCTGAGCTTATGTTGTTTACTTTGCTTATTGACGAGCGTCCAGAGGAAGTTACTGATATGAAACGCAGCGTTCCAGGAGAGGTTGTTTATTCCACTTTTGACGAAACAGCTGAAAATCACATTAAAGTTGCAGAAACTTTAATTGAAAGAGCAAAAAGACAAGTGGAAATCGGTGCTGATGTTGTGATTATTATGGATAGTCTTACTCGTCTTGCAAGAGCATACAACACAGTCACTCAATCCAGTGGAAAAACATTATCTGGAGGACTTGACCCACTTGCAATGCATTTTCCAAAAAAATTCTTTGGTAGTGCAAGAAACATTGAAAACGGAGGCAGTTTGACAATTATTGCAACTGCTTTGGTGGAAACGGGAAGTCGTATGGATGATGTGATTTTTGAAGAGTTTAAAGGCACTGGTAATATGGAGTTGAGGTTGGATAGACGATTATCTGAAAAAAGAGTTTTCCCAGCAATCGACCTTGAAAAATCAAGCACAAGAAGAGAGGACTTGTTGCTTACTCAAAAAGAGCTTGAGGCAAACTTTGCTTTGCGTACATTGCTTGCAAACAATGAGCAAGATGCAACAAAATTGTTTATCAATTTGTTACTCAAAACAAAAAATAATAAAGAACTTTGCGAACAACTGCTTTTGCAATTGCGTGCATTAGAAAAGTAAATATAATGGCTTATAAATAAAATGTCATTATGTGTCTATCAAAGGATGACATTTTTTGCTCGCTATAACAAGAATAACAAAAAAAGATAACTTTGAATTTCAAGGTTATCTTTTTTGTTGCAAAAAATGATTCCTTTTATTTTACTAAATACGCAAAGTTTGAGATCCCTCGACTTTGCTCGGGATGACCTTGTTTTGTCATGTTGAGCGTAGTCGAAACATCTCCAATGTTGTCTGTTGACTAGGGTAAAATTTGCATAATGGTATATATTGGATATTTTGCAAAATTATAAAATTGAAAATTGTATGTATAAGCTTTTGGGAATGTGTCAAGAATAGAATTGTGAGGATTGAGTTTATGAAAAAATGTTTGATTGTATTTGCACTTTGTGCTTTATTGTTGGTTACATATTCTTTGCCAGTTATTATTCCTAATTCTGACAAGGATATATCTATAAGTTATTTTACAAAGGGGAATTATGGGACAAATTCCATATACCTGTATGATGACATTTTTATGACTACAAGCGATTACAAAAATGGACAAAAGACGGCAGATAGTTTGGTGAACATAGTAGGAATTAGTGCAACTTTTGAAGGCGACTTTGACGATATGCAAAAAGTGCTTAAAAAATGCAGAGTTGCAGTGCTTTCTGAGGAAAGTGTGGGAAATGTACATATCATTTATGGTATATCTGAAAGTTGTGGCAAGCCAGTGCAAGCAAATGGAATGAATATCAATTTTCAAATCGCTATAAGAGATAATGTAATCACAGTAGGCACCCCTCTTATTATGGGGAGTTATTAAGAATATTTGGAGGTAATTATGCAAAAAAAAGATGCAAAGGCTATCGGCAGCAGATTAATGGCTTTTTTAAAAAAGAATATTCATTATATCCTGATGATTCTATGCGTGATAGCGATTGGAGTAGTAGTAACAGTTGTTGCAGTGCTTAACACAGCAAAGCCAGATGTGGATGTTGTAAAACCAGATCAACCTAACATTGAGGCTCCAGATGATGACAAACCAGTTATCGTTGAAAAGAAATTTGCCTTGGTTATGCCCGTTGTAGGTGGAGTTAAAGGCAGAGGTTTTTCTGATACTGCTTTGAGTTTTAATCCTTCACTTAACAGATATGATGCTCATTTGGCAGTAGATCTTATGGGTAGCGAAGGTAGCAATGTTCTTGCAGGTTTTGAAGGAATTGTAACAAATGTAAGTAATGATGCTTATTATGGTGGCAGTGTTACAATAGATTATGGTAAGGGTTATGTCGCAACATTCCAGTTGCTTGCAGATGTTAATGTGAAAACAGGCGACAAAGTTACTGAAAAATCTGTTATTGGTAAGGTTGGAAAATTCCAATTTGAGTGCTTGGAGAATCCACATGTACACTATGAGCTAAGACAAGATAGCAAGCTTGTTGACCCGATGTTGTATATTGTTGGTGAGGATAAGTAAGAGCAAAGGAGTGCTAAAACTAGCACTCTTTTTATTACATAATGTTTTTTTTGCAATTTAAAAATTTTGAAAACTATTTGCTGAAAATCGGTATTAAATCGGATTTCTTGCAATAAAATGATTGTGAGGACAAGCATCTTATTATTGGTAATGGTTTTTAATTGGCTATCACTTGATTGCAGTTATATTCAGTGATATTTATTTTTTGTTTGTGCAAAGTTAGTATTTTTGCCAATATCTATTGGTTATACGAATTGATAAAATTGCGAAGTGAAATAATTATATTGTTAAAAAAATATATTGCAAAATGTGTGGTAATTATTTGTTAATTGTGCTAAAATATTGGTATGAATAGTGGATTGAATTACAACAGCATAACTGAATATTATAAAAAAGTTTTTGGTGGCAGCGTCTATAAACTGGCATTGAACATAGGTGCAACTTGCCCTAATCGCGATGGTAACTTGGGGTATGGAGGTTGCATTTATTGCAGTGGTGCTGGCAGTGGCGATTACGCTGTGGACTATGATAATTTAGCTGTTGCAAAATTGAAACTGAAAGAAAAACAATGTGGCAGGTATATTGCCTATTTTCAGTCATACAGCAACACATATATGCCCGCAAGCAAACTTGAGGACATTGTCAGCAAAGTGCTATTGGATGATGAAATATGTGGTGTAAGCATTGCCACTCGCCCTGATTGCATAAGTGATGAAATGTTGCAATATCTGGATAAATTGAACAAAACAACACATTTGGTTGTTGAACTTGGCTTGCAATCGATACATAACAAGAGCTTAAAACTTATCAACAGAGGTCATACCTTTGAGGATTTTGTAAGCTGTTTTAACATGCTTAAAAGCCACAATATCAAAGTTTGTGTGCATATTATGGATGGATTGCCAAATGAAAGTGCAAGTGATATGTTGCAAACAGCAAAAGTTTTAAGTGAACTTAAGCCTCATTCTGTTAAAATTCATTGTGTTTATGTCCCAAAAGACACAGTGCTTGAGACAATGTATAACAATGGGGAATACAAGCCAATGGAAATGCAGGAATACATTGAAATTTTGGCAAAGCAACTGAACATTTTGGATAAAAACATTTATATTGAGCGCTTGACAGGAGACGGAGATAGAAAAACACTTGTTGCACCAGAGTGGACATTGCACAAAAGGTACTTTTTGAATTGTCTTAATAAATACCTTGCTCAACAAAAGAGAGCAGGGGATTAATATAAAAGCTTATATGTTTATCTAATATCGATAAAATGGTTTAATAATTATTATGATAATGGTATATTTGAAATAAGATTTGTTTTGCAGTTTATTAATGATAAAATGTTAATTGCATTAAATAGTCATATCTGCATATAATCATATGAAAATATGAATTACCCCCGATTTTTGAATGGTATTTTTCCATAATAAAAATGCGAAAATGCAAAATATGTGTGTATGATTATGTGCTCATAGTTAAATGTTATCAACATATGATAATATGTTAATGTGATGTTTATCAATGTATGCACATAAGTTGATAAAAGCAATATCAGTTTATGAACATATGGAGATATGAATGTTTGTTGCTCGAAAAATTTTGTTGAAATTATTTTTGCACATTGTTTGCAATTAAATTTAATATAAAAATTAATACATTAAGTTTAAAAAAAATGTATTTATAAATTAAAATTATCCAAAAGTTAATTTGCTTGACTTTTGGGCTTTTTTTTATTATAATCTTAATATTATTAATAAATATTTGTCGCAATCAATCGATATGTTTTTACTGCTTTTGCGATAATCGGGAGATAAAAATGAAATTGGGTGTTGTTGGTTTGCCAAATGTGGGCAAAAGTACTCTTTTTAATGCCATAACAAAGGCTGGTGCTGAAAGTGCGAATTATCCATTCTGCACTATCGAGCCGAATGTTGGTGTGGTTGCAGTGCCAGATAAAAGGCTGGATGCACTTGCAAAACTTTATAACAGCAAAAAAATAACACCTACTTATTTGGAATTTGTGGATATTGCTGGACTTGTAAAAGGTGCATCGCGTGGCGAAGGACTTGGAAACAAGTTTTTGTCACATATCCGTGAGGTTGATGCGATAACTCATGTTGTAAGGTGCTTTGATGATGACAACATAACTCATGTGGATGGTAGCATTGACCCACTTCGTGATATTGAGACAATCAATTTGGAATTGATTTTTGCAGATATGGAATCTGTGAGCAAACGAATTGCAAAGGCTCGTAGTAGTGCCAAAGGTGGAGACAAAAAGTTTATTGCAGAGGCAGAGTTTTTGGAAAAAATTTATGTAAATCTTGAAAATGGCAAGCCTGTTCGTGCAATGGAATTTACAGAGGATGAGTTGCAAATTGTAAAAGATATGTTTTTGCTTACCACAAAGCCTGTTATTTATGTGGCAAATATTAGCGAGGGCGAAATTGGCACAGAAAATAATTATGTAAAAAAAGTTAAAGAATTTGCAAAGCAAGACAATGCAGGTGTTGTGGTGTTGTGTGCAAAAATTGAAGAAGATCTTGCCTCTATTGATGACGACGAAGAAAGAGCTATGTTTGCAGAAGAGCTTGGACTTTCTGAATGTGGTTTGGATATTTTGGTTACTGAGTGCTACTCTTTGTTGGGATTGATTTCTTACCTTACTGCTGGCGAAAAAGAAACTCGTGCTTGGACTATTGAAAAAGGCACAAAAGCACCACAGGCTGCGGGTAAAATTCACAGTGATTTTGAAAGAGGCTTTATCAGAGCAGAAATTGTTGACTACAAAATATTGCTTGAGCTTGGCTCTTATACCATTGCCAAAGAAAAAGGCAAAGTGAGAAGTGAAGGCAAAGATTATGTTGTTCAAGACGGCGATGTTGTGCTGTTCAGATTTAATGTTTAAGAGGTTTTGAGATGGACTATAAAGTTGAAATAGCAAAATTAATAAAATTGGACGGAGTAAGTTTTGATGAAATCTTACCTCTTGTGGTAACAGCAAAGGACACTGCTTTGGCAGATTTTGCTTTTCCCTGCTTTAAATTTGCAAAAGCATTGAGAAAATCTCCTGTTATCATTGCAAACGAAGTGGTTGAAAATATCAAAAAGCCTGATTTTGTGGAAAGCATTGAGTCAGTTAATGGATATGTCAATTTCAAATTGTCAAAGCTAAATTTTGTTAAAGGTGTTGTTGACAAGGCTTTGTCATTGGGCGAAAACTTTGGCAACAGCAATGAAGGCAACGGAAAAACAATTTGCATTGACTACTCTAGCATAAACATTGCAAAGCCATTTCATATGGGACATTTGTCAAGTACTGTGATTGGTGCAAGTTTGTATAAAATTTACAAAAAATTGGGCTACAATGTGGTTGGTATCAATCATCTTGGTGACTGGGGAACTCAGTTTGGCAAATTGATTGTTGCTTTCAAAATGTGGGGTGACAAAGAGGATATCAACAATCGTGGCATAAACGCATTGCTTGAAATTTATGTAAAATTTCATAAAGAGGCAGAAAGCAATCCCGAATTGAACGACCAAGCAAGAAATTGGTTTAAAAAGATTGAGGACGGCGACAGCGATGCAATGCAGTTGTTTACTTGGTTTAAGGAAGTTACTTTGCGCGATGTCAAAAAGATTTATGAAAGATTGGATGTTCAGTTTGACAGCTATAACGGAGAAAGCTTTTACAATGATAAAATGCAACCTGTTTTGGATGAGCTTGAGGCAAAAGGCTTGACAAAAATCAGTAATGGTGCAACTATTGTGGAGTTTGACGAAAGTGAAGATATGCCACCTTGCTTGCTAAGAAGGTCAGATGGTGCAACTTTGTACGCAACTCGTGATATGGCAGCAGCTTTTTACAGAAAAAATACCTATGATTTTTACAAGTCACTTTATGTTGTCGCTTATCAACAAAATTTGCATTTCAAACAATTGTTTAAGGTTGTTGAAATGATGGGATATGAATGGGCAAAAGATATGATTCATGTGCCATTTGGTATGGTAAGCCTTGAAGGTGGAAAACTTTCAACTCGTGAAGGTAATATGGTGTTTTTGGAAGATGTGCTTGATACGGCAAAAGCAAAAGCCCTTCAAATAATAAATGAAAAAAATCCTGATTTGGACAATAAAGACGATGTTGCAGAAATGGTTGGCACAGGTGCAGTAATTTTTGGCACATTGGTTGGCAGCAGAATTAAAGATATCAGCTTTAGCTATGACAAGGTTCTTAATTTTGAAGGCGAAACAGGTCCTTATGTGCAATATACCTTTGCAAGATGTTGTTCTTTGCTAAGCAAAATTGATGAGTCTGGACAAGTTGATTACAGCAATCTTACAAGTGCAGATAGCTATGAACTTATTAAGCTTATTGATAAATATCCTGAAATTATCGCAGATAGTGCTGCAAAATATGAGCCGTCTATTGTAACAAGATATATTTATTCTTTGGCTTGTGCTTTCAATAAATTTTATTTGGAACAAAACATTTCAAATTCAAATGAAGGGGACAAAGCTGCAAGACTTGCCGTTGTAAGAATTGTTAAAGATATCATTAAAAATGGAATGTCCTTGCTTGGTATTAAATGTCCGACAAAAATGTAAGTATATTTTTTGAAATCAAAAACAAAGATAAAAAATGACTTGTTTGGTTATGAAAAACTCAAATGACATAACCTCTAATGTGCAAGTTTAAATAAAAAATAAATGTGTCAGAATAGTATTTTGGCACTTTTTTTGTGCGTGTTTTTCATTTTAAAAATTTTTCGGTATTATTTTACTTATATCAATATTAAGATTTCATTATATACAATTTTTTGTAATTTATTGCAAAAAATTTTGATTTGATGTATAATATGAGAGGTAAGGAAAACAGGAGGTTTTTGTATGAAAACTATTGGTACAATTTCAAGAGGTATTAAAGCACCTATTATCAAAAAAGGCGATGATTTGGTTGATATCGTTGTGAATAGCGTTTTGGCTGCAAGTGAGGAAGGCAAGTTTGAATTGCAAGACAAAGATGTTGTGGCTATGACAGAGGCAATTGTTGCAAGAGCACAAGGTAACTATGCTACATTGGAGCAAATTGCAAAAGATGTCAGAAATAAAACTGGTGGTGGCACTGTTGGGTTGGTTTTCCCAATTATGTCAAGAAACAGATTTTCAATGATTTTAAAAGGCATTGCAATGGGTGTTGACAAATTGATTATTCAATTATCTTATCCTAGCGATGAGGTGGGCAACCCTCTTATTCCAATGGATATCATTGACGAAAAAGGTGTTAATCCTTATACAGATGTGTTCACTGAAGAGCAATATTATGCTACTTTTGGCAAAATTCTTCATCCATTTACAGGACTTGACTATATTGAACTTTACAAGAGCTTTGGTGGAGCTAATTGCGAAATTATTCTTGCAAACAATCCAAAAGAGATTTTGAAATATACAGATAAAGTTATCAATGCAGATATTCACACAAGAAATCGTACAAAACGCATTTTGAAAGAGGCTGGAGCAAAAGTTTGCTTGAACTTGACAGATATTTTGAATGCAAGCGTTGACGGCAGTGGTTGGAATGAATATGGTTTGTATGGTAGCAACCTTGCAACTGATAATTCAATTAAACTTTTCCCTCGTGATGGTCAAAAACTTGTTGATACTATTGCAGCAAAATTCAAAGCAGTAACAGGCAAAAATATTGAAGTTATGATTTATGGCGATGGTGCGTTCAAAGATCCAGTTGGTGGCATTTGGGAGCTTGCTGACCCAGTTGTTTCTCCTGCATACACAAAAGGTTTGGAAGGCACACCAAATGAATTGAAACTTAAATATCTTGCAGACAATGCACTTGGCAATTTGACAGGTGAGGATGCAAAAAAGGCTATGAAAGAACTTATCAAGGAGAAAAAAGCTAACCTTGTAGCAGATCAATCTTCTCAAGGTACAACTCCAAGAAGACTTACTGATTTGTTGGGTAGCTTGTGCGATTTGACTTCAGGCAGTGGTGATAAGGGAACACCAATCATTTTGATTCAAAACTATTTCACAAACTATAGTATTGATTAATTAAAATCTATTAGAAAAAATTATCGCAAAGTGGAACAAATTTACATTTTGTTGGATTGATGTTATTAAAATAATTTAATATAATAAGGAATGATTTCGCAGTTGATTTCATTCCTTTTTTGTTCAAGATAAATTTTTATATTTTTGCCCTCAACAATCATAACTTTAATTTTTGCTATGTAATATAACAAAATTTAATGATTAATTAAAAATATTTTCAAATTCATAATATTTTAATCACCTAATATTAATAACTTTATTTTATTATTTAAATATTCTGAAAAAAAGTCAAAACAAAAAGCCAAACATTATTTGTTTGGCTTATAAGTTTATTTTTGTAGCCCATTAAAAGGGCAGAGTATTGATAAATGCACATTAAAATGTTTTATCAAAACCAATTTTAGCAAGATTTTGTTTACATTCTCACTATAGATTCAAAATTTGCCTCTCCTAAACACTTAATTACAACATTATGTTGTTTATTTTGCAATTCAGGAGAAATATAGCTTTCACGAATATGACTAGTGTTTTCTTTGATTTCAATTGAATCTATCTTCTTTCCGTCAATGTAAACCTCAAAGCTAGTGCCAAATTCAGCAGAAGAGAATAGTATCAATCGTTTACCTGTATAAGTGAATTCAATTGAAGAATTTTTCTTTCCAACATAAACACGACCAAATTTTGAAATTGTTTTTTCAATATTCCAAGTGCCATACAATTTTACTTTGTTATCTCCAACAGCTGTTTGTTTTCCACCTGCAAGAGATAGAATGTATGAAAGTTGGATTTTATTTAGTGCAAGATATTTAGTGTGTCCTGCATGTGTATCGGTCACTTGAACTTTATAATAGCTGAAATCATAAGTTTTATCAAATTCCACAGGAACTTTTAATCCCGATGTTCTTGCGTTGACTACATCAGCGACTTGAGTCCATTCACTGCCGTCATTACTAATCCATATTTTAAAGTTTCTTGGCACATAAGTTGCATATTGTCCACTAACACTTGAACCAACAAAAGTCAATCTGTTTGCAGACACTGTACTATCAAGTTTTACAGTAATTTCAAAAGGATTTGCCTCTGATATACTATCTCTGTTGGTATGAATAAAAGTTTTATCATTATTATCAAACAAATTTTCAATTTTGTAAGTATCACTACTGTCCCAAGGTTTGTATGAGTTGCTTACAATATTTTGTTTAACATCAAATATTTTTTCATCACTTGTATAAGAGTAATTGTAATCTTTTGTATAGAAATAATCAGATTCAAAGGTGTTGTCAGTAAACTCAAAACTATTTCTGTATGCATTTGCATAGCTGATTACTGTGTCTGGTTGAGTTGTAACTGGTTGGCCATTTGCATCCAAAACTGGGTTGCCGTCAGCATCCATAACTGGCATAGGATCAGGTATTTTACCCATTCCTAAACCAACAAAACTTCCTATATTGCCATATTTCTGAACTATCATAACTTCTTTGAAATAAACCCAAGTGTTTTCTTCCAGTATAATTTCATTGCCGTCTTTATCTTTATGGATATAAGATGCATCTTCGGTGTTAGGGAAACCAGTGTTATTACTATTTGTCTGGACATACTTGGCGGCGAATTGATAAGTTTTTCCTTTGTCAAAAGAAAGGAA
Organism: uncultured Christensenella sp.; assembly: GCA_910584975.1. Classification (GTDB taxonomy): domain Bacteria; phylum Bacillota; class Clostridia; order Christensenellales; family UBA3700; genus MGBC100798. The sequence continues at coordinate 4,816 of CAJUEA010000028.1, read as the reverse complement.
TAATGCTACATTCCGTCTTCCGCGTATTGTAAACTTGTATCGTCCTGTTTCCGCAATATACAATTTTCCACTAACCTCCATTATACTATTTTTGGAAACAGCAGAAGATAGTGCATCGGTGGTTAACCATATATCTGTGTTTGAATTTTGAACGGAATTTTTATTATCTCCAGTTATTTTATTTGAGTAACCAGCATAATTCTCTTTGTAGGCAGTTTGCGCATCGTCATATGTTTTGCTGTCAAATTCATAGGTTGTTCTCTCAAGAACTCTGCCTGTCAAATCGTGTGATTGTTGGAATTCAAGCACCAAATCAACATTTTGCACTTCAAATGCGTGGTCGTCTTTTGTAATCTGAAGAGTAACATAAATTTTTCCAGAATTCAATTCACCATTAGGAGAGAAGTGATAGATATAGTCACTTTCTTTGGTTATTGTTCCATTTTCTGGTTGTGTAACTTTTATTACTTTGTAAGAAAAACCATCTGGCAAAACAATACTGCCTGATTTGTAAGTATTGTCAGTGTAATTGTTGTTCAAAGGAGTTTCATTTGCAATAGTATATTTGCTTAAATCAATGGTGAATTTTTGTCCATATGCAATCACATATGGTTGCATAGTTTGGAAATATTTGTTTTCATCATCATAGTTATAGCTTCTACCTGTTTGATAAATACTTGAAACAGGAACAAACATTGGATAATCTGGATTAGAATTTTTTGCTAACCATTCGGCTGTCAAAGATCCTGGAACAATATCATTGGCTCTCAACATTTCAGTAAAATAATATGTCATGTTTGTGTGAGTAACTTGTTCCCATTTTTTAAAGTAGTTTTGATAGCTTTGTCCTCCACCAAGCCTTCGAACTTGCATAAATGCTTCTGCACCAAAGTTATGCAATAAGGTTGCATACAAAGCCAAACCTCTGTCGCCATTTTCAGGAAGTAGACTTCTGTTTTGAATTTTTTTAACTTGATCTAATGCGAAAGTTGCAGAGGTGTATCTTTCCCATCCACCAAGACCATATGCTCCAAAGTTTGCAAGTCCTCTTTTAGAAGATATCTTTGTGAATAGTGCATAAGACACAAGCGTCAGTGCGTTGTTGGTGACCTCACCACCATTTCCAACGCCAAAGCCTTGGAAGTTATGATGGTATTCGTGCAAATTGCCCCAAGCACCATTTTTAACCATTGTTTCGTAATTCAAAGAATTTGCCATCCAACCAGCAGGGCAGTTTACAGCCTGTTGACTTGGGAATGCAACAGCAGCACCAGCTGCGACAAATGGGTCATAAAGAAATACGATGTTTTGGTTGTTTCCATATGTTGTAACTGATGTAATTTTATCCCAAAGTACAGCAACTTTAAACAAATCGTCATAAGAGAATGGCGCTGAATATTTTTTTGGACCGGAATGCAAAACGCCATTATCCCAAACCTCTAAGTCAAAATATGGAGCAGAAGAATCTTTGTTTGCCTCAAATTCTTCAGGAGTAGTGTATCCTAAAATAAAGTGAGAGTAAGCAACACCACCTGAAATTGTTGTTGTAAATGTAGCACTTTCATTGCGAACATAAATTGGGCCACCAACAAATGAACCGACATATCCTGTCCAAACTTTTCTGTCAGCGTCAAAAGTTGCAGTTGTTTTGTCAACAACCATTGTGTTTAAGATAACAGGAAAGCGTTGCATTTGACCTTTTTGTAGCCAAATATTATTTGCTTTGCTGTTGTACAATGCTTGACCAATATGAATAATGATACCACCTGTGGTATTCATATCTTGTTCAGAAATTTCAACTTTGATTACTTCACCTGCTGGTGCGTATAATCCTGTTACACTATACATTCCGTGGCTATGGAAAGTACGAGGACTGAAAGTCATTTGTTTTACTATAGCTTGTTCAGTGTCTGATACATTGCCAAAATACATTCCGTCAGCACAAGTGTGTTTGTAAAGTTTGCTTGGATTGCCGGGTGTTCTTGTTTCTTCACTTATTCCGTTAAGATACAAATTGCCATCAGCATCCATTGCGTTGTAAGTGTTTTTAGGGAAACCATCACTACCAATTCTTGTGTTTATACAAGTAATTTGCCATGCCTCACTGATTAATTGTCTTCTATCCTCCTCTGTTATTCCTGTAGGAGTGTAACCATATTTAGGGTATTTGCTAATATCTACTTTTTTTTCGTTGTCTGTTTCGGTAGGAATTTTTCTTTCCACAGTGCCAAGAACTTTTGCATTGTATCCTGCAGCAGCAGTGGTTCGGTATTCGTAGTCATAAGCAGAACCTTTGCTGATACTGCTGTCTTTTACTGTATAATTTGCACCACCTGGTAAAGCATCTTTATTTTGAGCAACCACACCAAGTGAAATGCTCAAAATCAAAATGAACAAAACAAACAATGCCAATGCTGCAATTGCGTAAATACGCATTTTTTTGTCAGTGATAATGTTTTTGATAGTTAAAGTTTTTTTGCCATTGCCACTATTATTATCTTTTACATTTTTAGTATTTTTTTGTTTTGAATCAGTGCTTGCATTGTTTTTGCCACCGATTTGTGCAACAAATGCAACCATTTTGTCTTTGATAGACATTTTTGGAGCAGAAGAGTTGTTGTCACTTTTTGCTTTTGCTTGTTTTGCTTTTGGAGTTTTAGTATTTTGCTTGTTTTCTTCTTGCTGCGATGCTAAAACTTCTTTTTTATCTGCTTTTTTGATTATGATTTTTTTATCATTGTTTCCAGCAATACTATTGTTTTTAGCAGTTGCAGATGTTTTGAAAGCTTTATTGTCTTGAGCTTTAGTTTTTTCAGTGTTAGTTTCCACTTTGCCTGTTTTGCTATTAATTTCTTTGAAAACAACTTTGTTTTCTTCAGCTTTTTTAGGCACAACTGCTTTGGCAGGAGTTTTTTCTTCCACTTTAGTTTCACTTGCAGTTTTTGTTTTGCTTGCAACAGGCTTGTTTTCTGATTTAGTGGTTACTGATTTAGCACCCTCTTTTGTAACTTTGCCTTGAGCTGAAACTTTTGTGTTATTTTTAGGCTCAGCTTTTGTTGTAGTTTTTGCAGCAGTAGTTTTAGTAGGTGCAGTTTTATCCACACTACTAGCAACTTTTGCTTTGCTAGCTACTGCCTTGCCATTTTCTTTTGGAGCAGTAGCTTTGACATTTTCTTTTTCAGCTTTGCTTGCAGTTGTAGCCTTTGTTGCAGGTTTTGCAGTGACTGCTTTTGTGCTAGTTTTTTCTGTTTTATTAGGTGCTACTTTTGCAGTTTTTGCACTGCTTGTAGCGTCTGCTTTAGCCTTGCTTGCAGGTTTGTTATCTGCCTTTGGTGCAGAAGTTTTTGATGCAGTAGTTTTTGGTTTAGCTGCATCTTTTTCTGTTGTTTTTGTTGTAGTCTTTTTTGAAGTTGTTTCTAAGGTTTCTTTTTCTGCATTTTTTGATTTAGAATTTTTTTCTGCCATAGCTTCTCTCCATTTTTATTTTTGACTTTAAAATTTATTTCTTTTATAATTTATAATATAACATATTATAATATAAAAAGCAAGAAATGGATATATTGTTTGCAAAAATTTGCGTTTAAATGAGGAAAATTTTACTAATATATTACGCATATATTATTATTTTTAATTAAATAATGATAAATATTTTACATTTTTAGGCAATTTATTGACATTTTTGATTATCAAGCGTATAATATTTATGTAACAAAATGTTTGTTAAAATTTTCATTTTGTACAATTTATTTGTTGAGGTTGTTTATGGACGAGAAAGAAAAAGAAGTTAAAACTGAGGCTCCTGAGGTTAAGGCAGATATTGTTGAACCCAAAAAGAGTAATGATGTTGAGGTTGATAGTGAAATGACAAAAAAAGTTATTTTTTCACTTTGCTATTTGTGGGGTATATTGTTTTTTATTCCACTGCTTTTGTATAAAGGGGAGACTAAAGCAACTCGCCACGCAAACGAAGGTCTGCTTTTGTTGTTGTTTTCTGTAGCCGGTAATATTATTCTTGGTGGTTTGTCAAGTTTAAGTTGGATTTTTGGTATGATTGCAGGGTTGTACTCTTTTGCCTTGTTGATTTTAGGAATTATTGGTATTATTTATGTTGTGACTGACCAAGAAAAAGAACTTCCAATAATTGGAAAAATCAAATTGCTTAAGTAAGTATTATTAATTTAGAAAATAATATTTTAAGTTAGAAAAATCAAAAAACACGCGAAACAAAATTGTTTGTATTGCGTGTTTTTTTAATTAGCACTATGAATATAATGGATATTAATATTGTAATTTCAAAATAATTTTCACAAAAAGTAATTTTTGTTCAAAAATTAAAAAATTCAAATATTTCGTCAAAAATCGGGGCTAATTTGATTTTTTGGACTTTAAAATTGTTTTTATTTGTCATCTTTTGTGATTTTTTGTACTTTGTTTGCAATGCAATTTTGAAAAGCAATATCGTGTTCTACAAAAATCATAGTAGGGCTATACTCCTGCAAAAGTTTTTCAATTTGCATTCTCGCAAAAATGTCAAGATAGTTTAATGGCTCATCCCAAATGTATAAATGAGCTTTTTCAGATAAACTTTTTGCAATTAGTATTTTCTTTTTTTGTCCAAGTGAAAGCTTTGATATATCATTGAAAAAATCATTTTTGTCAAAGCCCATTTTGCAGAGAATAGCACGGAACAATGGCTCATCAATTTTGCTAGTTTTTGCAAAGTCGGAAATTGAACCACAAAGATTGTCAAAAGTTTGTGGCAGGTAAGATATTATCAAATCGTTGGGTATAGTTAACTTTCCGTCAAACTTAATAT
>CAJUEA010000027.1 GCA_910584975.1 uncultured Christensenella sp. | reverse complement strand
GAACAAGTGCAAAATATTGAGTAAAATTGCTGTGGCATATATGCAGATTAGATATAGGATTGATTTGTTTCGAAAGTCGAAACAGCAGTTTGCAAATTGCAAAGGCAATCTACACACTATAATCTAGCTTAAAATTGTTTTGTGTTAATCGTGGGAAACACAGCATAAAACACATCGAAAATCGAGGGTAATATGAAAAAAGGATTATTAATTGTTTTGAGTGGACCATCAGGTGCAGGCAAAGGAACATTGCTTGCAGAGGTAAGAAAAAACGGGTTTGATTTTGCTTTGTCAATTTCTGTTACAACAAGACAACCACGCAATGGCGAGGTGGATGGCGTGAATTACTTTTTCAAAACAAAGGCAGAAGTTGAGGCAATGATTGCAAAAGGCGAGTTGCTGGAGTCAGAAGAAGTTTTTGGAGAGATTTATGGCACATCACAAAAGTTTGTTGAGGCTAAACTTGACGAAGGCAAAGATGTTGTGCTTGAAATTGACACAAAAGGTGCCTTGAAAGTAAAAGAAAAAATGCCGTCTGCAATTATGATTTTCATTGTGCCTAAGGATTTGGAAACTTTACATTCAAGACTTGTTGGCAGAGGTACAGAGACAGCTGAAAAAATTGCTTTGAGATTTGGAAAAGCAAAAGAGGAAATTGCAAGATCAGTAAAATATGATTACATTTTGATTAATGATAAAATTGAGGATTGTGCAGAGCAATTTGTTGAAATAATTAATTCAGAAAAACTTAAGGTTGCAAGAGAGGAAAATCAACAACTGATTGAAAGTTTTAAATAATTTTACAATAAACGCCAAAAAACAGGCAAATTGAATATATTTTTTAGGAGGGTATGCTTTATGATGATAGAGCCACCAATTGACAAATTAATTAAAAAGGCAGAGTGCAGATATGCTTTGGTTATGGGTGTTGCAAATCGTGCAAAACAACTTGTAACTCAAGAGGCTGATTATTTGGAAAATACACACCAAAAACCAATCAGCGTTGCTGCAAAAGAAGTTTACGAAGGCAAAGTCGTAATTTCAAGGCATCACTAATGCTTAGCGATAAGAATATTGTTCTTGGCGTTACAGGTGGCATTGCTTGCTATAAGTCTTGTGACATTGTAAGCAGACTTGTAAAGCTTGGTGCAAATGTTGATGTTATTATGACAAAAAATGCAACGGAATTCGTGAGTCCAAAGACTTTCGAATCCTTGTCGCATAGACCAGTGGTTGTGGATACTTTTCAAAAGATTGAAAATTTTGAAATAGAGCATATTTCACTTGCAAACAAGGCAGATTTGTTTTTGATTGCACCTGCAACATACAATGTTATTGGCAAAATAGCATCTGGCATTGCAGACGATATGCTGACAACAACTATTGCTGCAAGCAAACGAGCAATAAAAGTTATTTGCCCTGCAATGAACACAAATATGTACACAAATGAAGTGTGCGTGCAAAATCTTGAAAAACTGAAAACACTTGGTTTTAATGTGATTGAGCCAATCAGTGGCAGACTTGCTTGTGGAGATATTGGCACTGGCAAAATGCAAGAGCCTGCCGAAATTGTGAGCAAAGTTTGTGAGTTATTGTGTGGAAAGCAAGAGCTTGCCGGAAAAAATGTGCTTATCACTTGTGGTGGCACGGAAGAGGCTATTGACGCTGTGAGAGTGATAACAAATCACTCAAGTGGAAAAATGGGACTTGCTATTGCAAACGAGTGCAAAAGGCGTGGTGCAAACATTATTTTGGTTGCTGGCAATGTCAGTGTGGATTTGTCAAAGTACACAGATTGCATTAAAGTTAAATCAACATTGGAAATGTATGATGCTGTGCTTGCCAACTGCCCAAAAGCTGATTATATCATTATGGCAGCAGCACCAAGCGATTACAGAGTGAGTGAAGTTGCTTCTCACAAAATAAAAAGTGAAAAATTGACATTAGAACTTGTGAAAAATCCTGATATTGCAGCAGCAGTTGGAGCAATTAAACAAGATAAAAAACTTGTGATTTTCAGTGCAGAAACTGAGGACTTAATTGCAAATGCAAAAAGTAAATTGCAACGCAAAAATGCTGATATGGTTGTTGCAAATGATGTGACAAAAGAAGGCGCAGGATTTAATGTGGATACAAATATTGTCAGCATTATTAGTGGAAACAAAATTGAAAACTTTGGCAAAATGACAAAGACCGAAGTGGCAAAAATTATTGTTGACAAAATGCTTGCTTTATAAAAAATAAAAATTGTTTGCTTTTATGAATAATTTTTTGAAATATGTTTATGAAAATATAGCAAAATATAGTTTACCAAAAGTGGTTAAAACAATTTGTTGTTGCGATGTTAATTTTTAGATAACAAACAAATATAAAAAGTTGAAAATAGGTTATGATTGCAAAGGTAATTGTTGATATTTCTAACAGTGAAGTTGACAAAATATTTGATTATTTGATTCCCTCAAATTTTGAGCTGGCAGTGGGCGATAGAGTGCTTGTCCCATTTGGTAGCAGAAGTATTGAGGGCTTTTGCATAAAAATAACCGAATATTCCGATGGTAAATTCAAACTTAAACCTATACTGAAAAAATTGGATAACAAACCACTTATAAAAGCTGAAATGTTGCAACTGGCAGAGTTTATGCGATCAAAATTTTATCTTAGATACGCCGATGTGCTAAGGCTTTTTATTCCTTCAAAACTGCGTGGCAACAAAGTCAAAGTTTTGGAAAGGGAATATTGCGTGCTGGCAAGCAAGGATATCAATGCACTTAAGTCAAGGATAAGTCCAAGGGCAAAAAGTCAGCTTGCAGTTGTTGATAGGCTTGCTGTTGGTGGCGAATATCTTACAATTTTGAACACGGAATTTTCACCCAGTGTTATAAACAGTCTTGTGGAAAAAGGCGTGATTGTAAAATCAAAACAAGAGGTGCTGAGAAGACCTGCAAGTGATGTGGAAAATGGTGCTAACAAAGTTGTGCTTACAGACACACAAAAAAATGCCATTGCTGAAATAAACAATTCAGATAAAGATATTGTTTTGTTGCATGGGGTTACTGGCTCTGGCAAAACTGAAGTTTATATGTCCTTGATTGAAAATGCTTTAAAGCAAGGCAAATCAGCAATTGCACTTGTGCCAGAAATTTCTTTGACACCACAAATTATGCGTGTTTTTCGGTCGCGTTTTGGGGATGACATTGCAATGTTACACAGTGGACTTTCTGATGGCGAAAGATATGACGAATGGCGCAGAATTTATGATGGAGATGCCAAAATTGTTGTTGGTGCAAGGTCAGCGATATTTGCACCTGTGGAAAATTTGGGTGTGATTATTGTTGATGAGGAGCACGACAGCAGTTACATTAGTGAATCTAATCCAAGATTTAGGACATTGGAAGTTGCAGAGTTTAGGGCAAAATACAATGGTTGCAAAGTTGTGCTTGGCAGTGCAACGCCAAGTGTGGAAAGCTATAATGCAGCAAAATGTGGCAAAATCAACCTCGTGGAAATGAATAAGCGCATTTCAAAAAATGGAATGCCAAATATTCAAATCGTGGATATGGCACAAGAGCTTAGAATGGGCAATTTTTCTGTTTTTTCAAATGAGCTTAAGCAAAAAATGCAAGATACAATCAATGCTGGTAATCAAGCAATGGTGTTTATCAATCGCAGAGGGTATGCGTCTTATATGCAATGCAAAAGCTGTGGATATATTGCAAAATGCAGTGATTGTGACATTGCACTGACTTATCACAAAGAAGATAATATGCTAAAATGTCACTATTGTGGAAAAAGATTTAAGCCACTTGATATTTGCCCAAACTGCCATAGCGAAAGCATAAAGCAAGGCAAAATTGGCACAGAAAAGGTTGTTAAAGAATTGCAGGAGCTTTTGGGTGAAGATATCAAAATTTTAAGAATGGATAATGACACTACAACAACAAAAACGGCTTATCTTGACATTTTGGGAGCATTTCGCAGGGGCGAGGCACAAGTGTTGGTTGGAACACAAATGATAGTGAAAGGTCACGATTTTCCAAATGTCACATTGGTTGGTGTGCTTGATGCAGATATGAGTTTATATTTCAGTGATTATCGCTCGTGTGAGCGTACTTATCAGCTTATTACTCAAGTAGCAGGCAGAGCAGGCAGAAAGGACAAGCTTGGAGAAGTTGTCATTCAAACTTATTCGCCAAAGCATTACCTTTTCAATTTTGTGAAAAACTATGATTACAAAGGCTTTTTTGATAAGGAATTAAATACAAGGCAAGTTACAAATTTTCCGCCATTCACAACAATTGTAAGAGTGCTTGCAACCAATGAAATTGAGGAAAAAAGCTTGAATTGTACAAAAAAAATATATGATAATTTAAAAGAATTGCGTGCAGAATATGGGCAGGAATTTGTTTATATGCAAGCAATGAAATCACCAATAAACAAAATTCAAAATAAATATCGTTTTCAAATTGTGCTCAGAATCAAGCGTGGCTTTGAGGATGAAATCATTGGAAAAATTTACGATATTGTGGATAAAAATAAGCAAGGCAACAGCGTTTTTGTGGAGATTAACCCACAAAGTATGAGTTAAAAGGAGAAATATTATGGCAATCAGAGATATTGTGAAAGACGGAGATCCAATTTTAAGGAAAGTGTGCAGACCTGTTGAAGTTTTTGACGAGAAACTTGGCAAATTGCTTGACGATATGAGAGAAACTATGAAAAAGGCAGACGGCGTTGGATTGGCTGGACCTCAAGTTGGCATTTTAAGGCGTGTGGTTGTGATTGAAGTTGGCGATTTTTATGTGGAGCTTATCAATCCAGTTATTGTTGACTTTTCTGGCGAACAAATAGGACCTGAAGGTTGCCTTAGTGTAGAAGGAAAAAATTGCCTTGTCTCTCGACCAAATTATGTAAAAGTTAGATATTTTGACAGACATGGCAAGCCAATGGAACTTGAGTGCGAAGAGCTTGCAGCTCGTGCAGTTTTTCACGAAACAGATCATTTGGAAGGTGTTTTGTTTTATGATAAGGAATATAAAGGTAAAGTTAAAAGAAGAAAATAATGTTTGCCTATTATCAAACATTTTAAATAAAGGATTTTTTTAATATATGAAGTTGATTTTTTTAGGGACACCTGATTTTGCAGTGCCAAGTTTGATGAAAATTGCACAATCTGAACATGAGATTTTGGCTGTTGTAACTCAGCCCGATCGCCCACGCAACAGAGGAGTAATGACATTTTCTCCTGTTAAAGAGGCAGCTTTAAAACTTGGCTTGAAAGTGTTGCAATATGACAGAATAAGCCGTGAGGGTGTGGATGATTTGAAAGCATTGGCACCTGATATAATGGTTACTTGTGCATTTGGGCAAATTTTGAGTAGAGAGATTCTTGCTCTGCCAAAGTTTGGTGTTATTAATGAGCATGCAAGTTTGTTGCCAAAATATCGTGGTAGCAGTCCTATTCAATGGTGCGTTATCAATGGCGAAAAGCAAACTGGCGTTACAATTATGAAAACTGCATACGAGGTGGATAGTGGTGACATTTTGTTTTCTGACATCACTGATATTGAGGAGAATGAAACTGCTGGCGAATTGTTTGCCAGACTAAGTATTCTTGCAGCTGATAGCATTATAAAAGCATTGGATGTCATTGCAAGTGGCAATGCAGTTTATACACCACAAAATCATAATGAGGCAACTTTTTGCAAAATGCTTTGCAAGGCAGATGGCAAAATTGATTGGTCAAAAAGCGCAGTGCAAATCAAAAATTTTGTCAGAGGAATGAATCCTTGGCCGTGTGCTTTCACTTCGCTTGATAATATGGTGTACAAAATTCACAAAGTAAGCATTGTGGATTGCAATTTGAAAGGAAAAGTGGGCGAAATTGTAAGCAGTGATAAAAACGGATTGATTGTGGCTTGTGGCAAAGGCTTTTTGAGCATTGATATCATTCAAGCACCAAATGCAAAAAAAATGTGCGCAAAAGATTATCTATTGGGACACAAAATTCAAATAGGAAGTGTTTTTGAATAACCATTTTTTAATTAAATTGATTTAAGTTGTGTAAAATGTTTTAAATAGCGCATTTCGATAAATGTAGGAAAATACAATATTTAAACATAGTTTGTTTATAAAAGATTATAGTTAGGAGAGCAAATGAACAAAGATTTCAGGTTGGCTTATGATATTTTGGATAAAGTATTTCGCGATGGAGCATACAGCAATGTGTTGCTTACTGAAGTGCTTGACAAGTCTGACAATCGTGCACTCCTGACAAAACTTGTTTATGGAACATTGGAAAAAAATATCACTCTTGAATATTATATTTCTGAGCTTTGCAACAACAAACCAAACAAAAAAATAAGCACTATTTTAAAACTTGGATTATTTATGCAAAAATTTATGGATAGTTTTCCACCATATGTAATAGTAAGCGAAATGGTAAACTTGACAAGTTATATCAAAAAATCTGAGTTGTCAGGTTTTGTAAATGCTACTTTAAAAAAGGCTAAAGACAAAGATTTTGTTTTACCAAAGGATGAAAAAGTTGCTTTGTCTGTGCAATACAGCGTGCCATTGTGGCTTGTAAAGTGCTTGTGCAAACAATATAAAAAAGATGGTGCGATTAAAATTTTGAGTGCTGAAACTTTTGATTTTGAACATATAAGAGTAAACAACAGAAAATGTAACAATCAAAAATTGCAAAAGTTGCTCAAAGAACTTAATGTTGACTTCAAAGACAGTGGCTATGGTGGCTATTTTGTCAAAAACAGTAAGCAAATAAGGGAGCTTTTTGACAAAGGTTTGATTACATATCAATCTCCATCAAGTATGCTTGCTGTCAAGGCCTGTAGCGTGAAAAATGGAGATGTTTGTCTTGATATGTGTGCAAGTCCGGGTGGTAAATCGGTATATCTTAGTGAGCTTGCTCAAAACTTGTCAATAATTTCTTGCGATATTTACCCTGCAAGAGTGGAAAAAATCAAAGAATACGCTGCACGAATGAGTGCAAAAAATATTCGTGCAATTCAAAAAGATGGATGCGTTTTTTGCGAGGAGTTTGCAAACAAATTTGATTTGGTGCTTTGTGACAGCCCCTGTAGTGGCTTTGGTGTTGCACACAAAAAGCCTGATATATATTTGAACAAAAGCTATGATGATATTGTCAAACTCAGTGAAATTCAATATAAATTGTTGAATAATGCTATTAATTATGCAAAAGTTGGTGGGCATATTGTTTATTCAACTTGCACAATTTTAAGGGAAGAAAATTACAACATTGTTGGCAGAATTTTGAAGGAAAGACAAGATGTAAAGCTTGAGAGGATAGCTGTTAATATTGAAAATGACGGGTTTATTCAACTTTTGCCTGATGGAAATGGTTTGGATGGATTTTTTATTGCGAGGTTAATAAAATGTTAAACGCATTAGATTTTGATATAAATGATTGGAAAAATTACCTTGCAGAAAATGGCGAGCCTTCATTTAGGGCAAAGCAAATTTTTTCTTGGTTGCACAAAGGTTGTAGATTTGACAAAATGTCAAATTTGCCAAAAAAATTGCAAGGCAGTCTTGCTGAAAATTTTTGTGAAAATTCAGTTAGCATTTATAAAAAACTTGTTTCAGAAAAAGACGGCACAAGGAAATATATTTTTTTATTGCCAGACGGAAATATTATTGAAGGCGTTTTGATGTCATATAAGTATGGCAATACAATTTGCATAAGCACGCAAGTTGGTTGCCGTATGAATTGCGCATTTTGTGCCTCTGGTCTTGATGGATTGATAAGAAATCTTACAGCTGGTGAAATGGTTGGAGAAGTTCTTGCCGTAAACAACGATTTGGGTGGTGGCGAGCGAAAAATAACCAACATTGTGCTTATGGGCAGTGGCGAACCACTTGACAATTATGATAATGTTGTAAAATTTATCAAAATGATAAGCGATGAAAACGGCATCAACATAAGCAAAAGAAACATTTCTTTGAGCACTTGTGGGCTTTGCGACAAAATTTATAAGCTTGCTGATGAATTGGGTGGCGTGACGCTTACAATTTCTTTACACGCATCAAATGACGAAATTCGCAGCCAAATTATGCCAATCAACAAAGCGTATTCTGTAAATGACATCCTTAAAGCTGTTAAATATTATTTTGACAAAACTGGCAGAAGAATTATTTTTGAATATTCAATGATAAAAGGTGTCAATGACAGCGTAGCCTCAGCAAAGCAACTAAGCATTTTGCTGAAAGGTTTGCCTTGTCATGTCAATTTAATCAATTTGAACTATGTGAAAGAAAAAGGATTGCAATCAAGTGGTAAGCAACCAGTACAAGCTTTTTTGAGTGTGCTTGAGCAAAATGGAATTTCAGCAACAATAAGGCGAACTATGGGCAGTGATATTGATGGTGCTTGTGGTCAACTTAGACGAAAGATTTTGAATGAAGAAAATAAAATGTAATTTATTACAAATAAGTTGTTAAGCAATAAATTAACATTATATAATGTGACGAATTTTTTGTTCAAATTCATTAAGGCATTAATTTGTAAAATTAATTGATAATATGGAGCAAAATGAAAGACAAAACTATTAGATTAGGACAAGTTATTAAAGGCGTTGGTGGCAATTACAATGTGCTGTCTAGCGGCGAAATTATAGTTTGCAATGGTCGTGGCAAACTAAGACTTGACGGCGATATTTTTATCGGCGATTATGTGGAGTTTTGTCAGTTTGCAAACGGAAAAGGTGCTATCGAAAAAATTTTGCCACGAAAAAACAAAATTACAAGGCCGTATATCACAAATATAGATATGATTGTCATTTGCATTGCTCCAAGTCCTCGTCCAGATTTTTATTTGGTGGACAAATTGCTTATAAATTGCATTAAGCAAAACATTACGCCTGTTTTATGCGTGAACAAAACTGATTTAATGGATAGTGATTTTAAGAAGAATGTTGAAATTTCTTATCATAATTTGTGTGATATTTGCTATGTAAACGCCATGTCAGGACAAGGGATTGATAAGCTTATTGAGCTTATGTCTGGCAATTATGTTAGTATGGCAGGGCAATCTGCAGTTGGAAAATCTTCTATCATAAATGCCATTGTTGGTCATCAAATGTTGCAAACAGGTGAACTTTCAAGAAAAGTTGAGCGAGGCAAACACACAACAAGAAATGTGGAAATTTTTGATATCGGACACGGAATAAGGCTTGCAGATACCTGTGGTTTTTCTGTGCTGGAAATTGAAAATATCAATCCAGATGAGCTTTCCACTTATTTTACTGATTTTGACGATTTTGCAGCAAATTGTAAATACAATGGTTGCAATCACATAAACGAGCCCGATTGTGCAGTAAAAAATGCTGTGCAAAATGGAGAATTAAGCAAAGATAGATACGATAGATATGTAACATTATACAATGATTTATTGAACAAATGGAGGAAGAGGTATGACTAAATATATGGTGTCGCCATCAATTTTATCCGGCGATTTTGCTAATATGGGAGAAAGCGTTAAAAAAGCGTGCGAGTGGGGTGCTGACCTTATTCATGTGGATGTTATGGATGGCGTTTATGTTCCTAATATCACTTTTGGTATGCCAATGGTTTCTGCAATCAAGCCATACAGCAGTGTTCCTCTTGATGTGCATTTGATGATTACTGAACCTGAAAAATATGTTGGCAGTTTTGTGGATAGTGGTGCTGATATTGTAACATTTCATCCAGAGGCCTCAAAAGATGTCAAAAAAGGTTTGGATATCATAAAATCAAAAGGTGCAAAATGTGGACTTGTTTTAAATCCTGACAAGCCACTTGATTTAGTTTATCCATACCTAGCCGAAATCGATATGGTTTTGCTAATGAGTGTGTTCCCTGGCTTTGGTGGACAAAAATTTATTGAAAGCGTTTTGGATAAAGCAAAAGTATTAAAAGAATATATTGATAAAAACAATTTGAATGTGGATATTGAAATTGATGGTGGCGTAAGCAGCAAAAATGCCGAGCAAGTAAGAAATAGTGGTGTAAATATTTTGGTTGCAGGAAGTGCTGTTTTCAAAAGTGAAAATCCAACAAAAGAAATATTGTTGATAAAAGGCGAATAAGTTTTGCAAAAGATATTGATATGTCTTTGTGACAAATTAATATTGCAATCAAACATTATTTAATAATAAACGAATATTTATTTAAATAATAATAAAACTTTGATAAAAATATGAACAATTTTGATAATTTAAAAAACAAAACAGCCGCTGTTGTTTTAAATGGCGAAAAATATAATGGGAATATTGACGGCGATATTATTGTCGGCGTTGATGGTGGCTGTGATAAAACGGAAAGAGTTGATATTTTTGTTGGAGATAAAGACAGCGTGCAAAATGATGTAAAGTGTCGAAAACAAATTCTACTTAATGTAGAAAAAGACGAGACGGATGGAGAAGCTGCCGTAAAATATCTTGTGGAAAAAGGTTGTAGAAAAATCAATTTTTATGGTGTATCTGGTGGCAGGCTTGATCATATTTTGGCAAATTTGAGCATTATGGCTTTGAGTGTGCAAAATGGTTGCCAAGTTGCTGCTTATTGTAATGATTGTGAAATTTATATGACAAATTCGCAATTATCTTTGAAAATTCCTCAATTTTCTACAATAAGTTTGGTACCTTTTACTGATGAGGTGCATATTATATCTTTAGAAGGCGTAAAGTGGCAAATTTTTGATGAGATAATTTGCAAAAATTCTTCAAGGACAATTTCAAATATTTCATCCAGTGACAATATTCGTCTTTGTGTGGATTTTGGTATTGTAATGTTGATTGTGAATAAATAATTTTTTGTTACTATAAATTTTCGTGTTAATTATGGAGGGCTTATGCGTATTTATTGTGTTGACCCACCAAAGATAATCAAATTTTTTTTAAGAAAAATTTGCAATAAAAAACAATAGAATAATACATATTTTGCAACAAAAAGTGATTTATGATAAATAAAAACAGAATGGGATTGCCATTCTGTTTTTATTTGTTTATTATAGCAATGTTGCGATAATTTGATTAATAAATATAGAAAATTGCAGTATTATGTGCTATTTATATAATATTTTGAAAATAAAAAAGCAAGAATCAAATTAATTCCTGCTTTTTGTTTATTTACTTAGTTGTTTTCGCTCTTTTTCATTGTGCGAAGGCATCTTGTGCAAACATATTCTGTTGTCTCACGACCATTATCATCAACAAGTTTAACTTTTTGAACATTTGCGTTCCAAGATTTTCTAGCTTTACGATTAGAGTGAGAAACTGTATTACCACTCATTTTTGATTTATTGCAAATACTGCATACTCTTGACATAGAACACACCTCCTATCAGCGTTTTACCTTTAGTATTTTAACACTATTTATCAAATTATGCAAGGAATTTTAACTATATTTTTAACAAAAAACAAAATTTTGCGTAAAGAATATGTAAAATACAAGTTTTTAATTAAATGTTATATAATTTTACATTTTATTGTATATTTTTATGGATAATATGTTGTTTAAAATTTTGTGATTTGTTTTTTTCTTATTTGGGAATAATTAATCATACATTAAATTTAAAAAGTCAGAGAGCTTTTGGCTAATTTTGAAATAAATAATGATTATTAAAAATTATTTATAAATATTTTTGAATTATTTTGTTATTATTTGTATATATATTACAAGATGTAAAAGCAAATTAGGATAGAATAAAGGCTTAAATTTATATGAGATATTTTGATAAAAACATATAATTTACTTTTATTTTTACACAATCAGTGTATGTTTTAAAAAATAATTTAAAATACTTGATTTAATTTATTAATTCGTGTATTATATAATAAATAAGAATGAGGTGAAATATGTCAGTTAAAACTATTAATAAGTTTGGCAAATTGTGCATTACTGATAATGCAATAGCTATGGTCGCAAGTCATATAGCTACTGATTGCTATGGCGTTGTTTCACTTGTTTCAAGAAAATTGACCGATAGTATTGCTGACTTTTTTGGCAGAAAACCAAGTGCAAAAGGCGTAAAAGTTGTTTCTATTAAAAACAAAATTAATATAGAAATTTATGCTGTTTTAAAGGATGGTATCAATACTGATGCGGTTTGTGATTCTATAAAAAGCGCTGTAAAATACAACATAGAAGTGTTTACTGGTATGCGTGTGGACGAAGTACTGGTTTATGTTGTCGGCGTTAGAGTTTAATAGGAGCTTTAAATAATGAAAATTTTAGATATATCAAAATTTAAGGAGATGTTGGTTGGCGGTGCAACTTTGCTTGAAATTAACAAAGATTATGTTGACTCGCTGAATGTATTTCCGGTGCCAGATGGTGATACTGGCACAAATATGTCAAAGACATTGACAAGTGCTGTAAGCGAAGTTGACAGCAAAGATTATGATAATTTTGAAGATTTATTGACTGATTTTTCAAAAGGTGCATTGAAAGGTGCAAGAGGAAATTCAGGTGTTATTTTATCGCAGATTGTTAAAGGTATAGCAAAATCTTTGTCAGAGGCAAAGACGATTAATACAAAAGCATTTGCAAAAGCATTGCAAAACGCAACAGATGTTGCTTATAGTGCTGTTTCTAAGCCAAAAGAAGGTACAATTTTGACTGTTATCCGTTATATTGCGGAAAAATCTTCAACTTTGGCAAACAAAAATTCCAGCTTTATAGCATTTTTTGATGCTATAATTGAAAAAGGCGAAGAAATTTTGAGCAAAACTCCAGATATGCTGCCAGTTTTGAAAAAAGCAGGCGTTGTGGATGCTGGTGGTAAAGGTTTGATTTTTGTTTTCCAAGGGTTCAACAATGTTTTGAAAGGCGTTCCAATGGAGCGAGTTGCTCATGATGATGAAAATTCTCTTGAGGATGCAATGGACAATTTCAGTGCAGATATCCACGATCTAGAGAATATTAAGTTTGCTTATTGTACTGAATATTTCATTATTAACCTAAAAAATAAGACAACTGAAGAAGATATTGAAAAACTAAGAGACAAATTGATGGCAATTGGCGATAGCGTTATTGCAATAGGCGATTTGTCAATGGTAAAAGTGCATGTTCACACAAATCAACCAAACAAGGCATTACAATATGCTTTGAGTTTGGGTGAATTGGACAGAATTAAGATTGAAAATATGCTTGAGCAAAATCGTGCTTTGATTAAAAAGCATGAGGCGAACAAAAAACCACTTGCTATGGTATCAATTTGTTCGGGTGGTGGCTTGGCATCAATCTTTAAAGAGCTTGGTGTTGACACCGTTATTCAAGGCGGACAGACTATGAACCCAAGTGTAAATGACATTTTGAATGTAATTGAAAATGTCAACAGCGATAATATTATCGTTTTGCCAAACAACAAAAACATAATTCTTGCCGCTGAACAGGCTGTGGAATTATCAAGCAAAAATGTTAAAGTTGTTAAAACTGTAAATGTGCCTGAAGGCATTGCATGTGCTGTTGCATTTGACATCAATCAAGATATTGATACAAATGTGGAAGTTATGCAAGAAGCTTTTGGCGAAGTTGCATACGGAGAAGTTACTTATGCAGTAAGAAACACAAATCTTGATGGATTTGATTTGCAAGAAGGCGATATCATTGGAATCACTGGCAAAAAGATTGTGTCAAAAGGTGCAGAAGTTGCCGATGTTACAATGGAAGTTATCGGAAATCTTGTGGATGAGGATAAATCAGTAATCACATTGTATTATGGCGAAGGTGTTACAAATGACGAGGCAAATGCTTTGAAAGACATCCTTGCAGATAAATATGATGAATGTGATGTTGAAGTTTATGAAGGTGGACAAAATCACTATTTCTATATGATTAGTGTGGAATGATATAAAGCTTATTTTTGTAAGTTTTTATTAATTTGATTATTATGTGGCTTGCTTTATGCAAGCCTGATTTTTTAAGGATTGCAGTGGAACTTAAGGAAATTAAAGGTGTTGGCGACAAAACACTTGTAAAACTGAATGGAATTGGAATTTTTTCTGTGGCTGATCTTATCAACAATTTGCCACAGAGCTATTGTGATATGACAAATGTGAGCAGTCCAAAAGACATTGTGGAAGGCGAGCATATGTTGCTTAAAGTGAAAATACTTAAAGTTTATCCAAAGCAATACAGTAAAAACAAGTTGTGTTATATTAAATGTGATAGTATCTGTGAAGATTTGGAAATTAGCCTTATTTGGTTTAATATGCCATATATGGAATATTCTCTTGCGTGTGGCGACTACCTTGTTTGGGGAGTGATTAAGTATGAAAACAAAAAATATACTATGGTCAATCCTAATTTTGCAGATATAAACAACAAATACAAACTTAAGGATGTGCAGCCAATTTATTCGCTTAAAGGAAAAATCGGAGAAGTTAGCTATCGAAAAATTTTGGAAAATGCTATTTTAAATGCTGACATTGAAAATTTATTGCCACAATATTTTGATTTGAAAGATATTTTTTACAAAATACATTTTGCAAAGTCTGCGATAGAGATGGAAAATGCTCAAGAGCAACTTGCAACATATGAATTGGCAGTTCAGTTGCTTTGTTATAAAATGCTGAGAAAATTGAAAAAATGTATTCCCATGAAAGTACAATATCCACATTTTGTGGATACATTGTTGCCGTATAAGCTGACAGAGTCACAGGTGCAAGCCTTGCAAGAAATTGTTGCTGATTTGCAAAGTGGTTTGCAGATGAACAGATTTGTGCTTGGAGATGTCGGCTCAGGAAAAACAATAGTTGCTCATCTTGCAATGTATATGGTATGTTGTGAGGGAGGTCAATCAGCTTTGCTTGCTCCAACAGAAATTTTGGCAAGGCAGCATTTTGAAAATTTTAAAAAAGTTTTTGGAAAGTTTTGCATAAAAATTGCATTACTCACTTCGCAAATTGCAAAAGAAGAGAAAAAAGAAATTTTGGAAAGACTCGCAAATGGCGAAATTGATATGCTTTTTGCCACACATTCTTGTGTGGAGGATAATGTTATTTTTAATAATCTGCAATTAGCAGTTATTGACGAGGCTCATAAATTTGGAGTAAAACAAAAATCTAGCTTGCTTGCAAAAGGGGAATGTGTGCATTGTATTTCTATGTCGGCAACGCCTATGCCAAGGTCTTTTGCGATGATGGTTTTTGGAGATTTAAAAATCAGCAAACTTTACAAAACTGAAAGCAGAAAAAGTAATATAAAAACATATGCGCTAAGATCAAATAAAATTGAAGATATGTTCAAGTATTTTTCTGAAAAATGTCAAAAAGGATCACAAATTATCATTGTGTGCCCTCATGTAAATGACAATGACACAGAGGATTTGTATTCGGTTAAAAGTGTTTATAAAATGCTATCAGGAAAAGTGATTGCAAAAGAAGATATAGGCTTGCTGTATGGTAGTATGAAAAATGTGGATAAAGAGAAAGTCATTTCCGATTTTTATTCTGGAAAAATCAAAGTGCTGGTTTCAACCACTGTGATTGAAGTGGGAATTGATATTCCAGCAGTTGATACAATAGCCATTTTGGGTGCAGATAGATTTGGAATTGCATCGCTGCACCAACTTCGTGGCAGAGTAGGAAGGGATGGCAGACAAGCAGAATGTTATTTGCATTGTATGAGCTATACAATTCCAGATAGAATTTTGCAAATGAAAGAAATTTCTGACGGCGTCGTGCTTAGTGAACTGGATAGCAGAGCTCGTGGTTATGGAGATTTTATCGGCTTTAATCAATCGGGGAAAAATTCTTACAGCAAATATGTTATAAAAATCACTCTTGATATGATAGACGCAGCAAAGCATATTGTTTGCAGTGTGGATACAAATAGTCTTGACCAAAAGCTTTTGAAAAAAATGATGCACAAATACAATTTTTATCAAGATATTGTGTTAAATTAACAGCAATGATTGCAAAATGCTACAATGTTTGAATTTTCAGACAATTACAAATATAATGTATATTTTTATTAAAAACAACTTAATACAAAAAGGCGAACATTATGTTCGCCTTTTAAAATTTTAAGTATAATATTCTTTTGCTTAAGTTAAATGAATAAGACAATATTGCAAATTAATTTTGAATAAATTAATTAATTAATTAATTATTTTAATATTTTTGTACTTTAAATTTTCAAATAAATATTAGATTTTAATATTCACAAACTTTGTTTGAAAAAGAGAATTTTCCCAAACATATTTTTACATTTGGATTTTAATGAAAATTATAAATGTGATTAATAATCTTTTCTGCCAATTAGATAATCAATTTCAACTGAAAAAACATCTGCTAAAAGCCAAAGTGAAGTTATGTTTGGCAATTTTTTGCCTTTTAGCCAACTGCTTATGGTATTTTGCTTTAAATTTGCTTTTTCTGCAAGTTGAACTTGGTTCAAATTGTTTTCAATCATTAATTCTTTTAGTCTTTTTGCAAAAATAATCTCCATTATTACCCCCTGATAAGTATATTTTGTGAAAATTGTACAAAAAAATATTATTTTTTTGCGTTTTTCTATTGATATTTTAGCACTAAGGGGATATAATAGATTAAAATAGCCCACTAGGGATATTTTTATATATTATTACAAATAATTTAAAGGAATGATATGGAACAAAATATACAAGAAAAGCTTTTAATTGAGTTGTATACTTTAAGGGCAGGCATTTCTTCAGTAGCTATTTTAAGTGAGCAAATTGAGCAAAAAAGAGAAATGAAGAATCTCGAATTGGCATATCCTGCAAATGATAAAAGTATACTATCAAATCAAACCTCTATTCATTGCACCCCTAAAAAATATTATATTAATGGCAACTTAAATAATAACAATATTTACAATGAGTGTCTATTTAATGAGATAAAAATTTCTTTAAAAGAGAAAAATAAGCAAATAAAAACAAAAAAATATTTTGCTTTTCTCATAGCAAGTTTGGTGTTTAGTGTTGCTTTATTTATTGTTTTTATTGCGTTGACAGCAGTTTATTCTAAACTTTTGCCTGAAAATAATGTGGTGCAAATATTTGGTATTATTGGAATAATTCTGACTTTGTTTGTAGGTTGCTATTTTGGAGAAAGTTTGATTAAAGCTTTTGTAAACAACAAAAAAGTGAATGCTTTTATAGAAAAATATCAAAATTTTTTGGATGAATATCCTGTATATTGTGATTTTGTTAAAAAATTTGAAGAGATAAACCAAAAAAATATTGCTCAATTAACAGAAGATTGTAATAAAATTTTGTTGGTACTAAAAAACGAATATAGCAATTTGATTGATTACAACAAATGGAAATATCTTGATTTTGTGATTAATAGCATTGAGTTTAACGATGTGCAAAATGTGAATGATGCAATTGCTTTTATTAATGATAAAGAGGATGAAATTTTCAGTCAAAGTGCTACAATTTTGGTAGGCGTAGAAATGCAAAATAAACTTTCATTTGATTGCAAAGCACTTTGTGTAGCAATAGATAAAAATTTTGAAAAAATCTCAAAAAATATGGGAAATTTGAGTGCGAATATATCTTTTAGCAGTGCTTTGCTTGAAAAAGCAGAAGTAACAAGCTTGGAATTGATGCGAATAATCGAAAGTTTATAGTTTATGTGATATTATGATTTAGTAATAATGTAAAATTTAGTAAAATTTTTTAATTAATATGGAAATTTTGCATTTTTTGTGTTAAAATATTATAGTAGTAATATTACTATAATTTATTTTAAGGGGAAGTTTATGTTAAAAGGTAAAGTAGCTATTGTTACAGGTGGCACTCGTGGCATTGGGTTGGAAATTGTAAGAGTATTTAAAGAAAATGGTGCTGAGGTTGTTTTGCTTGGCTCTAGGGCAGAAACAGTGGACAAGGCAGTCAGCCAACTTGCACAAGAAGGAATTAAAGTTGAAGGATATTACCCTGATTTGTCAAATTTTGAGCAAGTTAAAGAGGTTGCAGATATCGTTGCAAAAAAATATGGAAAAATTGACATTTTGGTTAACAATGCGGGAATTTCAGCAAGCAAGTCCATCGATGACACTTCAAGTGAAGAGTTTTGCAAAATTATTGATTTGAATTTGAATGCAGTGTTCAATATGACAAAAGCAGTAACTCCGTTTATGAAAGAAAAGCGTAGTGGTGTTATTTTGAATACAAGTTCAATGGTCAGCATTTATGGTCAGCCATCTGGTGTAGGGTATCCTTCAAGCAAGTTTGCCGTAAATGGCTTTACAAAATCATTGGCAAGAGAACTTGCTCCGTTTAATATCCGAGTAAATGCAGTTGCACCGGGCATCACAAACACAGATATGGTGGCAAATCTGCCAAAAGAGATTATTGCACCACTTATTAAAACCATTCCACTTGGCAGAATTGGCGAGCCTAGAGATGTTGCAAATGCTTTTTTGTTTCTTGCAAGCGATATGGCAAGTTATATTACAGGCGATATTTTGTCAGTTGACGGCTGCGCAAGAAGTTAAAAGATAATTTGATTAGAAAAAAACACTTTAATCATTTGTTAAAGTGTTTTTTTTCTAATAGGGAAGTGGATAATCGAATATTCTAATCTTTTGTATCATTTTGAAAAATCAGATAAATAGTTTATGAATAAATAAATTGCTGTAATTTAAGCTAGCATACAATTTAGTATAATTATTTTTAGTGGGTATTAAAACAATATGAGAACAAAAAAAGTCGGATAAAAATCCGACTTTGATTTGTTTTATATCATAATTTTAAAATTGCAATAGGTTGTTGTGTAATTTTAATTCAAGCAATTAGTTCATTGCTTTTTCAACAGCAACAGCAACTGCAACGCTTGCACCTACCATTGGGTTGTTACCCATACCGATAAGTCCCATCATCTCAACATGGGCAGGAACTGAAGAGCTACCTGCAAATTGAGCATCGCTGTGCATACGGCCCATTGTGTCTGTCAAACCATAAGATGCTGGACCTGCAGCCATATTGTCTGGGTGAAGTGTTCTACCAGTACCACCACCACTTGCAACAGAGAAGTATTTGATACCTTTTTCATAGCAAACTTTTTTGTAAGTGCCTGCAACTGGGTGTTGGAAACGAGTTGGGTTAGTTGAGTTACCAGTGATTGAAACATCAACTTTTTCAGCTTGCATAATTGCAACACCTTCGTTTACATCGTTTGCACCAAAAACTCTTACAGCAGCACGCTCGCCATTGCTGTATGGAGTTGTAGAAACAACTTTAAGTTCGCCAGTAGCTTGGTTGAACTCTGTTTTTACATAAGTGAAACCATTGATACGGCTGATAATGTAAGCAGCATCTTTACCAAGACCATTAAGAATAACTTTAAGTGGAGTTTTTCTTACAGTGTTTGCAGTTCTTGCAATACCGATAGCGCCTTCAGCAGCAGCAAAAGACTCGTGACCAGCAAGGAAAGCAAAGCATTTTGTCTCTTCTCTTAGTAGTTTAGCAGCAAGGTTACCATGTCCAAGACCAACTGATCTTTGGTCAGCAACTGAACCAGGAATGCAGAATGCTTGCAAGCCAAGACCGATTGCCTCAGCAGCATCAGCAGCAACTTTGCAACCTTTTTTGATTGCGATTGCACAACCAGCTGTATAAGCCCAAATAGCATTTTCAAATGCGATTGGTTGAATATTTCTTACGATTTCATCAACATTGATACCCTTAGCAGAGCAGATGTTGTAAGCGTCCTCTAAGTCTTTGATACCATTTTCGTTTAGGCAAGCATTGATTTTGTCAATTCTTCTTTCATATCCTTCAAATTTAATTTCCATAATCCATACCTCCTATTACTCTTTACGAGGGTTAATAGTTTTAACCGCCTCATTAAATCTACCATATTGACCACTAAATTTTTCGTAAGCATCATTTGGAGACATACCTTTTTCGATAGCTTCCATCATTTTGCCAAGATGAACAAATTTGTAGCCGATAACTTCGTTGTTTTCGTCCAAAGCGATTCTTGTGATGTAACCTTCAGCCATTTCAAGGTATCTTACGCCCTTAAGTTTAGTAGAGTACATAGTACCAACTTGAGTTCTCAAACCTTTACCCAAATCTTCAAGTCCTGCACCGATTGGCAAGCCATCTTCAGAGAAAGCAGATTGAGTACGACCATAAACGATTTGCAAGAACAACTCGCGCATTGCAGTGTTGATTGCATCGCATACTAAGTCAGTGTTCAACGCCTCAAGAATAGTTTTGCCTGGTAGAACTTCAGCAGCCATAGCAGCAGAGTGAGTCATACCTGAGCAACCAAGAGTTTCAATAAGAGCCTCTTCGATAACGCCATTTTTTACATTTAAAGTAAGTTTGCATGCACCTTGTTGTGGAGCACACCAGCCAACACCATGTGTAAGTCCAGAAATATCCTTAATTTCACGAGCTTGAACCCATTTGCCCTCTTCAGGAATTGGTGCACAGCCGTGGTTAGGACCTTGTGCCACTGGGCACATTGACATAACTTCGTGTGAATATTGCATTAGATTTCCTCCAAAATTGTATTCAATTTTAATCTATTATAACATACTAGATTGAGTTTTTCAAGTGTTTGCAATAATTTTTTTGCAATAGAATTATTTTTTTTGAAATAAATCTAAATAAAGATAAAAATTAGATTAATATAAGAAAGATAATACATTCATTAAAGCCATTGGTTATAGTTTTGTTGCAAGCTTTAATATATAAATAAAACATTTTTAATGTCATTCTCAAAATAAATGACTGTTGCTCAAAATTACACTATCAATGTCATTCCGAGTTTATCAAGAATCTCGATTTGGTTTGTGCTTTTGTCATTCTGAGCGCAACGCAGTGCAGTCGAAGAATCTCGGACTATGCTTGTTGAGTAAGATGTATGTTATTTTTTTTATCACAAAAAGTTTGAGATTTCTCGACAAGCTCGAAATGACAAGAAAAAGTAATAAAAAATAACCTAATTAAGTCTGACAAAAGCACAACTTGTTGTGCTTTGCGACTGGTCGGAGTAACTAAGGTTATTGTCATCCCGAGCGTAGTCGAGGGATCTCGGACTATGCTTGTTGAGTGGAAGGAAAAGGTAACATTATTTTGTGCTTGTAGGAAAATAGTGCTTTTGTCATTCTGAGCGCAACGCAGTGCAGTCGAAGAATCTCAGATTTGGCTTGTTGAGTAAATTGAAAGGTATCATTTTTGTAACACAATAAAAGTCGGAGATCCCTACCTATACCCCACAAAAAAGTTATTTTGTGGGGACCCCGTTATGCTCGGGATGACAGGAAAAGTGCTCTGTACAGCAATGCAATGCAAAAATATTCAGCCTTTATTGTTCTAAATTTAATAGTTAATAATCTATAAAAAATCAGCCAAAAATGTTATGTTTTCGGCTGTTATTTTTTGTGTAAAGTGTAAAAGGCTCTAAAAAGTCGATTTTT
>CAJUEA010000026.1 GCA_910584975.1 uncultured Christensenella sp. | reverse complement strand
ATCGTAGATACTAGATCCTAAGTCTAGCGCGTCTGCCAATTCCGCCACATCCGCAAAAAAATTAATGGTGACCCATTGGAGATTCGAACTCCAGACACCTTGATTAAAAGTCAAGTGCTCTACCGACTGAGCTAATGGATCATAAAAATGTTGATATTAAATTTTAATTTATAATTTTAAACTCAAAATCTTTTTTGCTTTTGGCTGGGGTAGAGGGATTCGAACCCCCGAGTGTCGGAGTCAGAGTCCGATGCCTTACCGCTTGGCGATACCCCATTAATTAAAATTAATTTTAGGCATAAGCAAATCATTATTAAAGAAATTTACACAATAATAATGTACATATATTCAGTTTTAAATTATATTGGCTGGGGTGGCAGGATTTGAACCTACGAATGCCAGAATCAAAATCTGGTGCCTTACCGCTTGGCGACACCCCAATATTGTATCGCACTTAATCGCTATCAAAAATATTTGTTTTGTTTATACAAACTGATTAATAATTTAATGGGGTGAGTAAAGGGAATTGAACCCTTGACCTCCAGGGCCACAACCTGGCGCGCTAGCCAACTGCGCTATACCCACCACATTTGGTGAGCCAGAAGGGATTCGAACCCCTGACCTACGGCTTAGAAGGCCGTTGCTCTATCCAACTGAGCTACTGACCCATAACTGGAGCGGGTGATGGGAATCGAACCCACACGACCAGCTTGGAAGGCTGGGATTCTACCATTGAACTACACCCGCATAATCTCAACGCCATTAGATAATACCATATAAATCAATTATTGTCAATTATTTTGCTAATAATTTTTTAAAAAATAATAAATTTTTATCATATTAAAAAATAATCTTAAAATTACAAGTGCAAATTCATATTGGACAAATCGGAAATAGCATTTAAAACACATTATTCCCTATCCTCGCCTACTTATTATAGAGATTTTTAAAGAATATGTCAAGCAAAATTTCAACTAAGTTAAAAAATTTATTAAGTGGTGCAATTAATCCTCTGCACCACTCAACTTAAATGTTTAGTATCTACCGATTTTATGTCTTTCAACAATTATTTTGCTTGTTTTGCAAACAGGACATTCATATTCAACATGTAACCATTCATAAACAGATGTACTGTATTGACCTGATGAAACTTCCATATCTCCAGTTCCTCTATAATTACCTGTTTCCATATATCTACTTCCACACCTTGGACAATAGTATTTTCTCTTTTTAAACACAAGTAATGAAACAAATATACACGCAACAAAGATAATACCACCTGTTATAAAAGCACCTGTAACATCTCCTCCAGTACTTGATGAAATAATCAAAGCAAGTGTAAACGCCAAAATGCCACCTAAAATCAACATAATTGCAAGCAAACTTAATTTTTTGTATGTATGAAATTCTTTTTTTGTTTTCTTTTCTTTTTCCATTTTATTTCCTCTATCAAATTAAAGCTTTTGCTTGTTTAAGACAATTTTCACAATTATCAACTAATTTGCTTACTTGACCATCAATTTCTTTAGATCTTATTTTAGCAGCTTGATATTTTTTTTCAATTTCTTTCTTAGTTTGAAAATAAAGGAATAAATGAAGAAGAAATAATGGGAAAATAAATATAGTCAAAAAATAAAACTTAGGTGGTTCTGGAATTGATTTCATCATTCGTTCCTTTTCTTCCTTTAGATTAGTAATTAAATCTTGATCTCTATGAAACTCATTATCCAATCTTAACAATTCGTTATAATTTTTCATATCTTTATCACGACTAAATGTTATTTTAACTGCATCATAACCATGATAATCACATTTTTGTGTTGTCACAACTTCCCAACCAAATGTTTCCCAAGTTTGTATAACATTGTTTTCTTGCGAAACTCTAAAATAATCTGCTTTTGTTTCTTTTGCCATATAATACCTCACAAAAAATTTTATAAAAAGAATATTATCTTCAACAAAAAATCAAGAAGATATCTTCTTTTCGACATTATTATACAAGAAGAAATCTTCTTTGTCAAGCAAATAATAAAAGTTTGTGATAAAATTATTTCATGGAGTTAGCAAAAAATCTAAAAGCTTTAAGAATTGAATACAATTTGTCCCAACAAAAGCTTGCAAATGCAATAGGTGTAAGTCAAAAAGCTATTGATTATTGGGAAAAAGGAATAAACGAACCAAAAGCAAGTTATATCCTACTTTTGGCTGAATACTTTGATGTAAGTTGCGACTTTTTGCTTGGAAAAGATAAATAAGCCTTGTTGGACACAAGGCTTATATTTTTTGCTTAAAATTATTAATAAATGTTACATTAATTTTAATTATAATGAAAGGCTCATTTCAATACATTCCCATTCGCCTAACGGCATTTGATAAATTTCATTTTTCCCTATACTTTTAAAACCTACAGATTGATAACAATATTTTGCATTATCGTTATTTGCAAACACTCCTAGCGTGATTATTTCAGCATTCAAAGTTATTTTTGCATATTCTATTGCAGCCGACAATAATGCTTTGCCATAACCTTTTCCACGCAAAACTGGGGCAACAATAACAAACCCAAATCGCACAACTCTATCTGATTGGATAGGATATCTGATTGTCAAATGCCCAATAATGTTATCTGACTGGTCAATAAAAGTAAGTGGAATAAATCTGCCTGTATGCATCAT
The DNA here is from genome assembly GCA_910584975.1 of uncultured Christensenella sp. Lineage (GTDB taxonomy): Bacteria > Bacillota > Clostridia > Christensenellales > UBA3700 > MGBC100798. Next base: position 19,861 of record CAJUEA010000026.1, on the reverse strand, counting down.
TGGCAAATAACAATTATTGATATCCTCACCACTAAGAGGAAACTTATTTATTCTGTCAGCTGACCATTGATATAAACTTCTCTCATCAACTATCCAACCTGAAATGATATCTGAATCTGTTGTTTTATATTTTCTTAATTTCATATAGACTCCACCTAATTACACATAAAACGCATCAAAAATCGGTACTAATTGCATTTGTTCGCTTAACAATAATCTTTAGTACTATGATTTTAAAGGCAATCTTTTTTATTATATATAAATCACTTACTATTCTTTTTTAACATTTTAAATGAAATATTTTTGCTTTGCAAAACTACTATTGCGATATAAACAACAAGCAAAAATGCACAAGTCCCTAGTAAAATGCCATACATTGCCCCAAGAGGAACGCTGTTTCCAAAAACATAAACATTGATATCGAATCCATCTTTGATTGCATTTATTCCTTCAATAGGAACACCTGCATCAGCAAATGCCTTCAAATAACCATTCATACAATGATTACGCATCATTGCAACACCATATGTACCTGGCAGCAAACCCAAAAAAATTCTTAAGCCTTCCCCAAATGATGATATTGGCATATAAGCACCACTGATAAAGCCGTATAAGGCTGAAATTAATGTGGCAATAGCAGATTGCATACCTTGAGATTTAACAAAATTCAAAACTATGCAAGCAAGCAATGTTCCAAACAAAATATTACATAAGCAAGCCAGTACAATCAAAAAGAAATCACTTACAGAAATATACCAACCAACTATCGCAAGATATATGCAACCAACTGCTAGCACAGAAAAAATCACAAGTGACAAAACAAAAAAGTTTGATACAAAATATGAAAGTGAGATTGTGGCAGGTTTGACAGGTGCAACTTTAAAATCGTTTATTGAAGAATTTATTTTGTCATCAACCATAACCATATTTGCACAAAATGCAACAGTCACAGAACTTACGCTTAAAACGGAAGACAACAACCACGCGCCCGCAATACCATTAAGCATTTTGTTATCAATGGTAAAATCAGGGGGGAAAGCAGCTTTAAAACTATCCAAATAAATATTTCGTAAAAAAGCAAAAAACAATACAAGCAAAATTAGTGGTGTAAGCATTGATGTGAAAAACAAAAATTTATCTTTAAAATATGATTTTGTGTTTCGCCCAACAAGAGCAGATAACTTTCTAAATTCAGTCATAATCACATCTCCTTCAAATTCTTACCAGTAACATTAAGGAAAACATTATCCATATTTCCTTTTAGCACTTCGAAATCATCAAATATTTCAGGAATTTGCTCAAAATAATTGTGCATTTCATTTGTGCTTTCAATTTCCACAATCACAAAATCTCTTTCCCTTTTAATGTTTTTGCCAAGATTTTCAAAATACTCTTCTGCCTTATCCATATTGTTATAAAACTTGATGTAATCACTTGCAAATTTGTTTTTAAGTTCGTGAGGACTGCCTTCTGCAACCACCTTACCACTATCGAGAATAACAACATAATCAGAGTCAGATGCCTCCTCCATATAGTGAGTTGTCAAAAATACCGTCAAGCCATTTTCTTTTCTTAACTTATCAATCACACTCCAAACAGTTATTCTTGTTTTAGGGTCCAAGCCTGTGGTTGGCTCGTCCAAAATCAACAATTTTGGATTATGTATCAAAGCTCTTGCAATATCCAAACGCCTTTTTTGTCCACCTGACAATTTTGTTATTGGTCTTTTCAAAATATCTTTCAAATCAAGCAGCTCCGTCATTTCTTGCAATCTTGCCTTAAAATCAGCTCCAAAAATTCCATACAATGCAGCTCGATATTTTAAATTATCATAGCCACTCAATTTTTTGTCAAGTACAGAGTTTTGAAAGACTATTCCAATGCTATTTTTAATTTTATCAAGATTATTATCAATGTTCTCTCCACAAACAATAACTTTTCCACTATCTTTTGCAAGCACACCACTTATAATATTTATTGTGGTAGACTTGCCTGCTCCATTCACGCCCAAAAAAGCAAAAAGCTCGCCTTCTTTTACTCTAAAAGATATATCTTCAACAGCCTTTACATCTTTAAATGATTTGTGTAAATTGTTAATTTCAACAATCATTTTACACCTCCTTTGTGGCATAATTATTTTATTTATTAATCATAAATACAATTTTTAATAGTTGTTTTTTAATTAAATATCGATTTTTGAATGGTTTTAATCAATTTTCAGCTTTCGCTTAGCGTAGTCATACGACAAGTCAACAAAGCTTTTTAGCATATCATCATCAAAAAATTCTATAGGTGCAGTGCTTTTGTATTTTGCTTGCACTGGTGGACAATGGTAACCTTTTGTGATATAATCTGCAAATTGAATTCTCAGCCCAAAAGCTGTTTCTTCATCAGCAGAAAATGTCAAACAATCTCTTCCAGAAAGCAGAAAAATTTCTGCAAATATCCTGTATTTTCCATTCTTATCATTCTTGATTTTTATGACAGCATAATCATCTCCTGCAAAAGGAAAATCCAAATATCCACCTTGCTTTGACAAACAATAATCAATTAATTGTGACTTATCCATCCCCACCTCATTAGTAGCGCAATATAAATAATCAAATTTATTTTGCTTAATAAAAAAACATAATACTTGAATATTATTTTTAGTATCGATTTTCGAAGGGTATTTTTTTTAAATACATTTTTTAAAATTATTTTTCAAGTACTCTTTTTACAAAGTCAATAGTCTTTTCTGCGCACAAATTTGCTTTTTGCTCTAAGCCGTGCCCACCACCTTCAACATAAAAATATTCTGTATAAACACCATTTTCTTTAAGCAAATTATACCCGTCAAGCGCATCTTGTTTTCTTCTATCATTGTCAAGCGACCCTTGCAAAAACAATGTTGGACACTTAACTTTTTCCATATGTTCAATGCAAAGATTTTTGTCATCATCCTCAAAAAATAATTTAGATATTTTTTTGCTACAATATTTGACTAGTCCTCCATTGTCAAGCAATTGTTTGTTGTCAAGATAAAATTGTCTAGGTCCACCGGGATTTATAATATTATTACTTATCGCAGTTGCAACAGAAACATTAAATGCCAGTTGCTGATATTTTTGTTCCATTCTGAAAGCAGCTGTCGTACCACTTGAAATGCCAAAGCAACCAATAAGCCCATCCTTTGAAATCCCACTACTTACTATGTAATCATAAGCGTTTTTAACCCCTTCACCCCACCTTGCATGAGTAAAATATCTGTTGTCACCCCAAGTTTTGTACTCTCCAAACTGATCAAAAGATAAAAATCCTATATTGTTTTTGATTGCAAGGTTTCTCACAGCTTTAGGTGCACCACCTACCATTCTGCCACCACCCAAAATAGGTTTTGTCCATCCGTGACAATAAATTATGATTGGAATATCTTTAGAATTTTTATTTGGCAAATAAAGCCTGCAAAAGTTTTGATCTCCACACTTTAGCTTAAAATATTTTTTAAACATGTATCCCCCTATTACACGACTATACAATTTAAAACTATACTGAATATTGCATACAATTAATTTGAAAATACTTAATAATATAAAATTTTCAATACTAATCTTAATAAGAAAACAACATTATATTTTGCAACTTCAATATATTTTTTTGGATTTGTCACAAATTATTTTTTATTTGTATCCACAAATTGTTTTGGTTTGTAATTGTCACGCCTATAAATATAATCGTTTATTGCATATCGCAATGCTCCAACTCCAAGATTTGAACAATGCTTTTTTAGTGGTGGAAGCCCACCTAAAGCATCATCCACCATTTGCTCTGTAAGCGTACTCGCCTCCTCAATTGTTTTGCCTTTTGCCATAACCGACATCATACTGGCACAAGCAATGGAAGTTGCACAGCCATAAACAAGATAACTCACTTCGACAAGCACATTATCCCTAACTTTTATATAGCAAATGACTTTATCGCCACAGCCTTCGTCGCCATATTCTCCTTCAGCATCACTATCCTGCATATAATACGCATTTTGTGGACACATAAAATGTTCCATTATTTTTTCATTATACATAAGCCGTCTTTATCAAAAAAATTAAATTATCAATACTAACATAAACAACAAATTAAGTTTGAGATTCTTCGATTTCGCTATCGCTCCACTCAGAATGACACGAACAATGACAATGTTAACAAGTTATTTTTTAAGTCATTTTTAATACTTATTAATATATTTATCATTAAATCATAATCTAATCAAGCCATAACATATAGCTTTTGTTTATCTGCCTTATTTGTTAAATTGTCAGCTAAAATCTTTTTGACTTTTTCCTCAAGTTCTTTTAAATTTCCATTATTTTCAATTACAACATTTGCCATTTCAATCAGTTGTTCTTCGGTTTTTTGAAGGTCAATTATTCTGCTTGCATCGCAAGAAGAAACATCATCGCGAAACATAATTCTTTGTATTCTTATATGCCTATCACTCACAACGCACCAAATTTCATCAAAATACTCTGTCATACCACTTTCCACAATAAGTGGAATTTCACAAAAAATCTCTTCTCCGTTGAAATTATCAATTATTTTTTCCACACGCTGTTTGATTTCTTTGTGTGAAAGCTCATTTAACGCCAATCTTTTTGCATTATTATGCAAAATTTGCCTTCTTATCAAACTTTTGTTTACTGTACCATCTTTCACTGCCTTAGGAAATATTTTTGCTAATTTTGCAATATAATTTGCATCACAAAGCAAGCTTTTATTGATTTTGTCAGTATAAATTACATATTTTCCATACTTTTCAAGAATGCTGCTGACAGCAGATTTCCCACTTCCGATAACACCTGTTATAGCTATTTTTTTCATTACTTAGCCTCCAGCCAGTTGTTTCCAGCTGACAAATCCACCTCAAGTTTAACTTTTAGTTTTGCAACATTTTCCATACTTGCTTTTAAAATACTTTTTATTTGTTCCACTTCATTTTCAGGACAATCAATCAAAAGTTCATCATGAACTTGCAAAACAAGTTTTGCTTTAAATCCACCTTCTTTCAATTTGTTTGCAACATCAATCATTGCCATTTTGATTATGTCACTTGCACTGCCTTGAAGTGGCATATTCATTGCTATCCTCTCCCCAAAAGAGCGTGTTTGATAATTTGAAACATTAATTTCAGGAATATATCTTATTCTTCCAGAAAGCGTTTTGATATATCCATTTTCTTTGGCAAACTCAACATTGTTATCCATATATTGTTTTACTTTTGGATACATTTCAAAATACTTGTCAATAAAACGCTTTGCCTCATAAGGACTTATTCCAATGTCATTTGACAAGCCAAAAGAACTGATACCATAAATAATACCAAAGTTTATTGCTTTTGCACGCCTTCTCATATCACTGCTTACCATTTCAAATGGCACGCCAAATGCACGACTTGCAGTAAATTTATGAACATCCAATCCGTCATTAAAAGCTTTGATAAGATTTTCATCTTCGCTGAAATGTGCCATAAGTCTCAATTCAATTTGCGAATAGTCTGCACAAACAAGTTTTGAATTTTCACTTGCAATAAACATTTTTCTAAGTTCTCTGCCCACAGCTTTTCTAACAGGTATATTTTGAAGATTTGGCTCAGTTGAACTCAATCTGCCAGTTGCTGCAACAGTCTGCTTAAATATTGTGTGCACTCTGCCACCCACAATAAGTGGTTTTAAGCCATCTATATAAGTGGAAAGCAATTTGTTGATTTCACGATATTTTAAAATATACTCAATTACAGGATGAGTGCCAATCAAAGATTGCAACACTTCAACATTGGTTGAATATCCTGTTTTTGTCTTTTTTCCGTGTTTTAAGCCAAGTTTTTCAAACAAAAAGTTGCCAAGTTGCTTTGGAGAATTGATGTTGAAAGTTTCATCATCATTAAAACTTATAATTTTCTTTGTCAAATCTTCAATAATAGCAACAAATTCCTTGCGAAGTTCATCAAGCAAGCCAATATCTACTCTAACACCAGTTCTTTCCATATCATAAAGCACATTTACAAGTGGCAATTCAATCTTTCTGTAAAGATTTTCAAGCTGCAATTCTGCCATTTTTTTGTCACAAAGGTCATTTAAAAGATATAGTGAATAACTTTTGCTATCACTTTCAACCGAATAATCTTGAATAACCTCTTCAATGCTCTTGTAATTTCTGTTTGCATCCAGCAAATAAACTTTTAGTGCAACATCCTCAAAATTGCAAGCATTTTTTGTTCTTAATTGATAAAAATTAGTTTTTGCATCAAACAAAATTACTTTTAAATCTTCATTTTCCAAAAGTTTATTTATCGAATCTGCCACTTCAAAAAAGTCTATTCCACTTCCCAACAAATCGTGACTTGTTTCAATGCTATAGCAAGTGTTATCAGCAAAAATTTCAATATTTTCATCCACATAAATTGAAATTTCTTTTTGACTTTCAATATCCTTAAAAATTTTGTTAAATTCGTCAATGCTATGAACATCAACTTTGCCCACACTCAAAACTTCTTTTTCTTTTGGGGCTTCTTCTTCATTATTTACAGCCAAATCGCTAAATCTGTTTACTATTGTTTTGAAATTCAAATTTTTAAAAACAGCAATGCTATCATTGTTTATATAGTCTGAAATGCTAGACGCCTTCAAATCAAACTCAACAGGAGAATCCACATTTATAGTTGCCAAATCATACGACAAATACGCCATATCTTTATCAGCAATCAATTTTTCTTGCAATTTACCTTTGATTTCATCAATATGCTCATAAACGCCATCCAAATTGCCATATGTTTGCAAAAGAGTTTTTGCAGTTTTCTCTCCAACACCACCAACGCCCGGGATGTTATCTGCCGTATCGCCCATAAGTGATTTCAAATCAATCACTCCTTGTGGGGTTAATCCATCCTCTGCAAGCCTTGCAAGGTCATACTTTACAATTTCTGTGATACCCTTTTTTGTAAGCCAAACAGTTGTGCTATCTGAAACAAGTTGCAAGCTATCACGATCGCCAGTTACAATAATTGTTTCAAATGGACATTTTTTTGCAAGAGTTCCAATCAAATCGTCTGCCTCATATCCTTCCAAAGTGACAATTTGAATTTTCATTGCAGCAAGCACTTCTTTAATTATCGGAAGTTGTGCAGCAAGGTCTTCAGGCATAGGTTTACGCTGTGCCTTGTAAGCATCATACATTTTTTTTCTGAAAGTTGGAGCCTTTACATCAAAAGTAGCAATAATATGACTAGGTTGTGCTTCTGCAATAATCTTTAGCAACATATTAACATAACCATATACTGCATTGGTAGGTTTGCCATCCACCGAGCTCATTGGAGGAAGAGCGTAAAAAGCTCTGTTTAGCAAGCTGTTTGAGTCCAACAAAATAAGTTTTTCCATTTTTACCTCATAATTATGATTGTAACTATATTATATATCTTTGATTTTTGTATTTTTTTATAAAAAATAAAACAAATTTCCATAAAAACAAATAATTATACATATTAATTATACATTATTTTACCCAATCTTGCAATATAATATTGTATATTTAGTCATATTTTTAGTTTTTGAGGCATTTTTTTAACTAAACAGCAGATTAAAATGTTTGCAAAACTTATTGCAAATAAGCTAAGTTTATCAAACATTATAAATTTTACTTAATCCCCATATAAATTTATCTTATTTGCTTGACATAGTACTAAAAATTATTATAAAATTTTAATGATAGCAAAATTTTTTATTGCTATATACATAAAGATAAAACAGCGAGGTTAAAATGAATTTCTTGAATATTATGTTAGCTTCTGTCCCGAGTGCAATGGACATTGTTGAAAGCGTTTTACTTATGCTTGCAGGTACAGGTGTGTTCCTTATTGGTATCAATATGATGGGTAGCAATTTGGAATCTTTAGCAGGCAGTAAAATGCGTACTCTTTTTGACAAAATAAGTAGCAATCGCTTTACAGGCTTGCTGACTGGTGCAGGAGTTACTGCAGTAATTCAATCATCAGGTGCAACAACAGTTATGGTTGTAGGCTTTGTAAATGCAGGACTTATGACACTTACACAAGCTGCTCCAATCATTATGGGTGCAAACATCGGAACAACAATAACTGCACAAATCGTAGCTCTTGAATCTTTGAAAATTACGGCTTGGTTTGCAGTGCTGGCTGCTGTTGGTGCATTTATGCAAATGCTAAGCAAAAAAGATACTATCAAAAAACTGGGTGCTTTGCTTGCAGGCTTAGGTATGGTTTTTGTTGGTATGGATGTAATGAAAAATTCAATGAGCCTTATTGCAGAGATTGATGCAGTTACAAATGTTTTCAAAAACACAACTAACCCCGCTATATTAATATTGCTTGCCTTGGCTTTAACAGCACTTGTTCAAAGTTCATCGGCAACCTCAGGTATTTTAATTGCCTTGGCAGGTTCTTTCGGAATACCTTTAAAATCAATAATGTATGCAACACTTGGCATAAACATAGGCTCGTGTATAACATCAGTAATAGCTTCTATTGGAACAAATGCAAATGCAAAACGCGCAACGGCAATCCACTTACTATTTAACACTATAGGTATGGTTGTTTTTCTTCCAATAATCATTTGGTCACCAATCGATGTTTGGTTTGAAACAATGTTTGCAAATGTTGAAACACAATCAGCTATGTTCCACACATTCTTCAACATATTGATGACTTTGGTGCTAATACCATTTGTAAAACCACTTGTTTGGGTTGCAACAAAGGTTGTTCCAGAAAAAAAAGCCAAAGACGATGTGGAAGAAAACTATATGCCTGAAAGATTTAAGTTTATCGATAAGCGTATCTTATCCACTCCTGCAATCGCAATCAATCAAACAAAACACGAAATCATTTTGATGAGTGAAATTGCATACAAAAACTTTAAACTTTCACTTAACTGTGTTAAAAACGGGAAACTGGAAAAACAAGAAAAATTTGCAAATCGAGAGAAACATTTGAACTTCTTGAACAGAGAAATTTCCAAATTTTTGGTTGAGTTATCTGCAAAAGAAATATCTTTTAAGGACGAATTAATGCTGGCATCCTTCTATCATGTTGTATCAGACTTGGAAAGAGTTGGTGACTATTCCGAAAATATTATGGAATATGCAGACGAACTTCAAAAACTGAAAACTACTTTTTCAGATGTTGCTCTTGCACAACTTGACGAAATGACAGAGGCAATACATAAAGTTTTTGAAAACTCAATAAAAGCTTTTGAATATCAAGATATGGAACTTCTTGAAGTTGTATATAAATATGAAGATATGGTTGATGAGTTTAAAATGCAATTGGATAGAGATCACATCAAACGACTTAATAGCAACCAATGCTCTGCAAGCACAGGTGCTGTATATTTAAGTTTGGTGTCCAACTTGGAGCGTATTTCTGACCATATGCAAAACATTGCAAAAAGCATTTCAGACTACACTGCCAAACCTAAAAAAGTTTATGCAATCATTAAATAACAAACAATATCAAAGATGCTGTTGGTGGCAGCATCTTTTTTTATCATGTTAATATTTAATTAAAATGGCTTAGCTATAACAGGATAAAACTCTATAAATTTAGCAGTAAGACATTCGTTTAAGTCACACTTAATAGTAAGTGCTAAACGCAAAATTATTTTAAGCCATAAAAAAAGAGACTTGAAAATTCAAATCTCTTTTTTTCTTATTCAATCAAACTTCTATGCTAATTATTAGTTTTCTGTTTGCTCTTGATTGTCCTCATTTTCTTCTATAGGAGGAAGAACAGGTTGCTCTGTTTGCTCTGGCTCAGTTGTATCTGGGTCAGTTGGTTCAGTTGTATCCGGATTAGTGATATCGGGTTGCTCTGTGTCTGGTTGCTCAGGTTCAGTTGGCTCGGTTGGAGTTTCTGTGCCGTCTTTTGCAATCACACCATCTTTGCAAACTATTTTTAGATTTTCACTTGTTCCGTTGTCCCAGTTATACATTTTGTTAATCTTCTTCCATTGTTCCATAGTGCCAGCGAAATTGATTGTTTCAAGCTCTGCACGATTAGAAAAAGCAGAACTGCGAATTACTTTTATTGTTTCAGGCAATGTAACGCTTAGAATTTTAACTTTATCTCTGTTTGCAAAAGCACCACCTTCAACAGTATCAATAACAAACTTGCCATTTGCATTTGAAACAACAATATTCAATGGAGCAAGTTCAGCATCTTTATCTTCAGGGTCTTTGTTAGCCTCAAACTCTGCAAGGATTGCATCTATATCAACACCTGTAACAATGTTCTCATTATAAATTACATGAGTTGAACCTTCAAAATAAGCACAGCCTGTGCATTTGCCGTTTTCTATTGTGTGATTTACAGAAACATCAGCCTGTTGATTACATCCAACACAATTGTGCCAATGTGAAATTCCATTGAAAGAAACTATCTCTTCAGGAGTATGGGTATGTTCTGCCAATGTCATACCACAAATGCAATCACCTTCTGCATCAAATTTGTGTGGAGCCTTCACACTTGTAAAATTGCAATGTTTACATTTTTCCCAGTGCAAATCATTTTCGACAACCCAATCTTTTGTATGCTTATCTGCATCTTTTGTATACTTACAATCAGTGCAAGCTTTGTAATGCTTTGTATCATGATAATCATCAACATATGTATGAGCAACTGCGTCTTTCTTCTCCTCGCATTTGTTGCATTGCATCCAGTGATTATTTTCGTCAAAAGTTTGAACCCAATCATGCCTGCAAGGCTTTGCAGGTTTTTCTGTTTCTGCGTCGTCATCTTTATCTCCACCACAAGCAGTCAAAACAAATGCTAGGCTACAAACTAACATTATTGCTATAACAAGCGTTAAAAATTTAGATTTTCTCATAAAACCCCCACCATAAGTGAATAATCGAATTAAATTTTAATATATTCAAATTGTATCTTCGCAATTTTGCTAAAATTAAAATTACAATATAAAACACCTCATAAAATATTTTATTATATAAATAAATATTTAAATACAATTTTACTACAAACATTATATAACAAATTCATAAAATTGTCAATACCTCTTTAAATTTAGGTAATTTTTTTTAAATTTTTAGCAAAAAAATTTCATATATTTACATTATAAGAAAAAAATTAGCCATAATTATTCAATTATCACAAAATATGTTATCATTAGATAACAAAAATACAATACGAAGGAGAAGAATATGAAAACTTATGCATATGCTAGAGTTTCAGCAAACGATCAAAATTTACATAGGCAAATTGACAGCTTTCGTTCTTTTGGAATTGAAGCAAACAAAATTTATTGCGACAAAAAAAGTGGCAAAAATTTTGACAGACAGAATTATCAACGATTGATAAGAAAACTCAAACGAGGCGATCTTGTTGTAATCAAATCTATTGACAGACTTGGCAGAAACTATACTAATATTATTGAGGAATGGCAAAGAATAACAGACAAAATAGGAGCAAACATTTTGGTGCTGGATATGCCTCTTTTGGATACAAGAGAAAAAAATGGTTCACTTACAAGCAGACTTATTTCCGACTTAGTTTTGCAAATTTTGTCTTTTGTAGCAGAAAATGAAAGAGTTAACATTCGTTCAAGACAGCAAGAAGGTATTATCGCAGCAAAAAGCAGAGGCGTTGTTTTTGGCAGACCACAATTAACATTTACAGAACACTGTGTTTCAACGATAAAAAGATTTAAAGCAGAAAAAATAACCACAAAAGAGGCTTGTAAAATTCTTTCTGTAAAGCGCTCTACCTTGTACTATTACACAAAAAAGATAACGGAACAAATTGAATGTGAAGAATAATCTTTAAAAATTTAACAATATTTTATAAATTTCCACATATAAATTTTCTCAAACTCTTACTAGTTTGATAATAAAATTTTGATTTTAATATCGATTTTCGAACTATTCTTACTTTTTATTTAGCGTTTCAAAGACAAAAAATGGTTGCAATCAATTGCAACCATAATTTATTGGTGGCACACGCTTATGTTCAGTTTTTGCGTGTGCTGACTTAATTTTTTCGGCAAACTCACTCTCGCCTGTTTTTATAAACTTGTCTATTTCCTCATATGTGACGCCCATTTCTTTTTCGTCTGTTTGACCTTCATAAAGTCCTGCACTTGGTTTTTTAGCGACAATCTCCTCAGGACAATTCAAATATTTCAGCATGCCAAAAACATCTTCAACAAGCAAATCTTTGATTGGATTAAAATCATATCCACCATCGCCCCATTTTGTAAAGTAGCCCATATATGTTTCACTGGCATTTCCTGTGCCTGCAACAAGATAGCCTTTTGCTTGACCTATTGCATAAATAACAGTCATTCTAAGTCGTGGATTGATATTGCTGTAAGCCATTGGAACATCCTCACCAGCAAAAGGTTCGATAGCTTTTCTAAGCTCTTGCTTTGCTTTGGTTATGTCAACCTCGATTGTAGGGATATCAAAAGTTTTTGCAATAAGATATGCGTGTTCTCTATCCTGCCCGTAGTTTTGGCTTGACTCACATGGCATAACAACGGACAACACATTTGGAGTTGCTTTTCTACACAAAATTTCAACCAAAGTGCAATCTTTTCCACCACTATTACCCAAAATAATACCCTTTGCTCCTGTCTTTTTTAAAACATTTTTTATCCACTCAACCCTGTTGTTAACTTCTTGCTCGTAATTCATAAATCAATTCTCCTTATCGAACTTAATGTTTGAAAGCAGCTGTTCAACCGCATTAAAACCAAGTTTTTTCAATCTTTCATTTCTTGCTGCAACCTCAACCACTATTGCAAGATTTCGACCCGGCATCACAGGCATAGTCAATTTTGGTATTTTAATTCCCAAAATATCTTCATATTTTGTGTCAAGTCCAAGTCTGTCATATTCAATATCTTTTTCCCATACCTGCAACTCAATAACAAGATCGATATTTTTTTCCTTCAAAACTGAAGCAACACCAAACATACTACGAACATCAATGATTCCAACACCTCGAATTTCCATGAAATGCCTTATTTTATCTGGTGATGTGCCAATAATTTCGTCTTGAATACGCTTTGCAATAACATTGTCGTCTGCAATCAATCTGTGCCCACGATGGATAAGTTCCATAGCTGTTTCACTTTTACCCATACCACTATGACCAGTAATCAGCACGCCAATACCACTTACTTCAATCAAAACGCCGTGAATAGTGGTTGAAAGTGCAAGTTTTCTGTTAAGATATGTTACCAAGTCATTTACCAATTGAGATGTCAACTTGTTTGACTGAAACAATGGAACATTATATTTTCTTGCAATCTCCAACATTTCCTCCATTGGAGATACTCTTTTTGACAAAATAACACAAGGGATTTTCCTTTTAAACAAAGTGTCAATTTTCTTGTATCTTTCTTCTTTTGTGCAAGATGTCAAATAGTAATATTCTGCATTCCCCATAACTTGTATGCGTGATTCGCCAAAATAATCCTCAAAGCCAGCAAGCAAAAGTCCCGGTCTGTTAACATTGATTGTTGTAAGCAACATTTCTCCTGAAACATTGCCTTGCACAAGATCAACGCCACAATCCTCAGCAAAGGACTGAATTTTTACAATCTCTCCCTCTCTCTCTTCTTTTTCCTCTAACATAACACTCCTGTATGATTATTGTCAAAATTAAAAATTTCAACAATGTAAAACAAATATATTTTTATAATAAAATTTTACTTAAATATGACATCAACAAAGTCAATGCAAATATGTTTTATCAACTAAATTAAGTATATTACATAACAAAATTTACAAAATTATTTTAACAAAAAAATAAACAAAATTACAATTTAATACCGATTTTCATAATGTTTTATTTCAAAAGTATTTCTTCAATGACCTTTGCAACACCATTATTATTGTTTGTGTCGCACACATAATTTGCCACTGCTTTTGTAACATCCATTGCGTTGCCCATTGCAATTCCAAGCCCAGCATACTCAATCATACTATTGTCGTTTTCCGAATCTCCAATTGCACAAATTTCCTCTTGCTTTATGCCATATCTCTCTGCAATCCATTTTACAGCATTACCTTTGCTAGCATTAATATTTACACATTCAAGAAGTGCTTTGCTTGACTGGTTAACATTAAGTTTATCGCCAAATTTATCAATCAAATCACTAATGATATGTCTTATAAATTTTTCCACAGCTAAAAACAAAATCTTTCTTGCATTAATTTTATTTTCAGAAACATAAACATCCAATTGTTTATTTACGCAAGTCAAAGGCACTTTTACAATTTGCGAAAAGATTTTATTAAATTCATTTTCCTCTTCCACAATGCATTTGTCCTCATAAAACAAAATTGGAGAAGTTATCTCACCATATGTTTTATACATATATTGATAAATTTCAACAGCAAGCTCGCTTTCAATTTCATTTGACAATATTATGCTATCCGTTTTCAAATCATAAACTCCACTGCCTTGATAAGTAACAACTTCGTCAGTAAGCTTAAAAAGCTCAGCAAAAGGCTTGATTGCTTGATACAATCTGCCCGTTGCAATCACAAATTTGCCACCTTGAGCCTTGTATTTTTCAACTGCATCAAGTGTTTCCTTTGTCACTTTAAAATCATCTGTATAAAGTGTTCCATCAAAATCGCACACCAACATTTTGTATTTCATTTTTTCACCTCAACAAAAATTATATCATTTTATACTCAGTTAGTCAATTATCGTATGATAAAATTGATATATATTTGTAGCAACTTTTTCACTCATACCTTTAATTTCTGCAATCTCCTCAACGCTTGCATTTTTTATTCCATTGAGTGTTTTGAAGGTTGCAAAAAGTTTTTTAACCATAGCATCGCCCACACCTTCAATTTGCAAAAGCTCACTTCTTGTTTGCCTTTTACCTCGCAAATTTCTGTGATAAGTGATTGCAAACCTGTGTGCCTCATCTCTTATTCTCTGCAATAACCTCAAAGCTTGACTATCTTTTGACAATACAAGTGGCTCTGACCTGTGTGGCAAATATATTTCCTCTTCCCTCTCTGCCAAACTGATAATGTTAAAATTCACTCTACACTCTTCCATAGCAGACAAAGCATATTTAAGTTGTCCTTTACCACCATCCACAACAATCAAATCAGGCGTTGCAGAAAAGGACATGTCATCATCTTTAAGATGTGAAAATCTTCTTATCAAAGTTTCTTTCATTGAAGCAAAGTCGTTGCTGCCTTCAACCGTTTTTATTTTAAATTTTCTGTACATCTTGCCTGCTTTTTCGCCATTTTCAAACACAACCATACTTGAAACTTTATCCGTACCACTGATGTTTGAAATATCATAACACTCTATTCTGTTTGGTGGAATAGGAAGATTAAGTGCTTGTTGCAACTGATTTACTGCACCCAATGTCATATTAAAGTTGCGCTCTTCAATTGTCTTGCATTTTGCAAGATAATCTTTTGCGTTTGCATATGCCATATCAACCAGTTGTTTTCTCACACCCATTATTGGTGAGGCAACCAAAACTTTACTGCCTTTTTTCTCGCTTAAATACTCACTGATTAAAGTTGTATCCTCAAGCTCCTCATTTACAAGAATTTGACTTACAAGCAAATTGTCGCTGTTGTAATAACTATAAACAAAGCTTTCCAATGTAGAGGCACAATCAATGCTCAAAGCATCAATAATCTGCTTATCTCCACCCAAAAGCTTTCCACCACGAACAAAAAGCATTGAAACAACAGTGTTTATTCCATCGCTTGCAATAGCAAAAATATCCAAATCCATATCACTTGGCAATGCTGTAACTTGTTTGCGTACAAGTTTTTCCAAAACTTTCAGTCTTTCACGATAATAAATTGCAAGTTCAAATTCTTCTTTTTCACTGGCTGCAATCATTTTTTCTTTGATAATTCGCTCAATAGACTTGTCATTGCCTTGCAAAAACTTGATAACTTCACCGATAATTTCCATATATTTTTCGTGAGTTACTGCCCCAACACAAGGTGCAAGACATCTTCCAATATGATGATTCAAACAAGGTCTGTGATTTTTTGGTGGATTTTCCATATTCACATTGCAAGTTCTAAGTGTAAAAGCAGAATGAATAAGTTCCATTATTTCCTTTGCAGAAATACCTTGCATATAAGGACCAAAATACTTTGCTCCGTCCTTTGTAAGTTTGCGCACAACCTGTATTTTTGGAAATTTATCATTCATATCAATTCTTATAAAAGGATAATTTTTATCATCTTTCAAAAGGATATTGTAAGGTGGCTTATGCTTTTTTATCAAGTTGTTTTCAAGCACAAGTGCCTCTATTTCATTGTGAGTGATAATGTAGTCAAAAGTGTAAATTTTGGACACCATTATCAAAACTTTTGTTGTCTTGTTTTTTGGTGAACCAAAATATTGGCGCACCCTATTTTTCAAAGAGCGAGCCTTTCCGATATACAAGATTTCCCCTTCTTCCGATTTCATAATATAAACACCGGGATTTTCAGGCAAATCTTTCAATTTTTGTGCAATAATATCATTCATAAAACACCAAAACTGATAAATTACAAGATAACATTTCCTCACAAAATCAAATTTATAACAAAACTAAAGGTTTAAAAATAATATTTATGCAATGTTTCTTTATATTTTTATTCTATATGTATTTTACCATACATTTCAGTTTGGTGTCAATTATTATTTTATTTTAAAAGTATTTGAGCATTTTAAAGCAAAAACCACAATCTAAATAGCTTTTCACTTTTAGCCAATTCGTCTGTTGTCATATGACTTTTGATAATTGTCCACCCCTGTTACAATAACATCGTTTACAAATGGATTGGTTATGTAATAAACAATCAACTTACCATCTCTTTTGCATCCGACAATTTTTGCATCACGCAAAATTTTCAATTGATGTGAAACTGTGCTTTGATTAAGTTTTAATGTATAACACAAATCACAAACACACATTTTGGCGATTGACAATGCAGAAAGGATTCTTATTCTTGTATTATCGCCAAAAATAGCATAAAAATCCGCAATCATACTACTTGCCTCATATGACGGCATATATTTTCTCAAAAATTCTTCATCAGCCTTGTTGACATTCACATATTCTTCCATCACACCACCCAAATTTATTTTTATTTTAAGCTATCAAAAAGATATTACCAAATCAAATTACTTTTTTCTTTCCGTTTTTGTGTAACACTTTCCTCTTTTGACGCATATTGTAGTAAAAGATAGAAAATATGTCTATGGAGGTATTTATGAATAATTGTAATTGTAGTGGTTTGTTACCTTTAATTTTTGGTTATATTACTGGCAGAAATCAAGATAACAGCTGTGGTTGTGGTTGCGACCAAAATGTTATGCCAATTGGCAACAATGGTTGGAATAATGATTGTTGGCTGTTGATTTTGTTGCTTTTTGTTTGTGGTTGCGGCAATAATAATAACTGCTGTTGCAATAACTGAATATTACAAACTCGATATTTAAGTAATTTTAAAATATTGCAACTCATCTTGCAACACAAAAGTTATTTTGCAAGTGCAAAATTTGCATTATTTAACCAACAAACACTATTGCTTATGCAATAATCTCGATTGATAAAACAAATCAATTATTTGATTTTGTTAATTTGCAAGAACCTCTGATTCAAAACAAAATCCTAAGCTTATGCCTAGGATTTTGTTTTTATGCAGGTGCAACAATTACATTTATTAATTTTTTGCTTTATTCTTTTCAATTATTATAGTAATACCCAAAATTACAAAGCTTTTTTGTTTTCAGGCAAATTTAGAAATACAACGCTAAATCTCTGCCACCCATTGAATCCCAAAGGATATCTGCATCTGCATTTATCACACTACCTTTGTTTGTTATCAATGCTGCAAGCTTAAATTCCACTTTCAAGCTGTCAAAGTCAACTTCTCCCTTTGCTATTCTGCGCATGAAAGTTATATCTAATGTATTTACATTTCCATCTCCTGTCAAATCTCCCAATACAGAAAGATAAAATGTTTCTATTTTTTCATTGCTTGCTGAATATGTCTCCAACTTCCAACCTGTTCCAACCTTTGCACCTGCTGAGACGATTAAATTGCCTTTGTCAAACACACATTCTCCATTTGCATTGTACATTTTAAGCTTTGAGCTGTCAAAATTGATGTTTGCAATAAATTCATTTATCAATGTACCACTTAAAATTTTACCAATTATCAACTTGCCATCATTTACTGCAAGGCTTTTTTCAAAGTCATTCACAGCGTGAGTCAAATTGTTATCCTTGTAATTTATTCTTTTGTTATTTTCTAAATAAACAAAATCATACTTATCACTGCTTATTGTGCCATCAAAAATAATTTCTCCACCACTTAAAGTTGAAATTTCTCCACCACCATCTTTAAAGAAGTACTGACTTGGATTTTTTGTTCCGTTATATGTTGAATAATCACTTGTGAAAATACGATTGTCTGTTATACTTACACCTACTTTTGTTGTCTTGTTATCTTTACTCAAATTTTCTTTTACAATAATTTTGTTAGTACCTATAAGACCAACATTACTTTCTTTATTTTCACAAATATTACCATAAATTTGTGTTCCAGCACCAATTATCAAATCTTGATATGTCGTTACACCTGCTGCTGCATCAACTCGATCTTCAGCTCCAACTGCTATATTTCTTGTTATTATTGTATTTTCAATTATAGTTTCCACAGAAAGCATTTCTATATTTATCCCAGCTGAAATTGCTCCAATATTATCTGCGATATAAGCATTTGAAACATGTACTACACCATTCCAATTTGAAATTGCACCTCCACAATATGCTTGATTATATTCAAATTTTCCACCTGTTATAATCAATTTTGCATTTGCACTCTGAGACGAAGCAATCGCAATGGCTCCACCGCAAGAGCCATACTTATCTAATGTTGCTCGATTATTTGAAAAAATTCCTCCAGAAATGGTTGCTAAACAATTTGGACCTTGAATGGAAAGACCACCACCATCTGCACTTTCACCATCTACCATATTATTATGGATCAATCCATCTGTTATGGTTACCTCACAAGTATTATTTACATGTATACCACCACCAAGTTCTGAGGCGTTATATATACATTTATTATTAGTTATCAATCCACCATTCATTACAAATTTTGAATTAGTTGCAACTTCTACACCACCACCTCTTATTGCTTGATTCTTTGTTATCATTCCACTTTCCAAAATCAAGTTACCAGAATTTCTAACAGCTATTCCACCACCATATTCTGATGAAGAAATATTGTAACCACCAGTAATTCTACCATTAATTTTATATGAAAAATCAACTTTTCCTTGATAACTACTATTGTATATATCCAAAACATTGTTATGGTCATATTTACTATCTTTGATTGTCAATGTACCACCATTTACTAAAAAAACACTCCCATGTTCTATGCCAGTTTCAAGCCCTCTATTTATTCTCATACCATTTAAATCAAGAGTGATTTTCGCACCTTGTGGAACCATAATTCTACCATTATCAAAAGCTGTAGCATCTGTACCAAACTCATGATTACCACTTGTAAGCGCATCCCAGTTATATACCAATGTTACCAAAATATGTTGGTTACCACTATTCGCTTGCGATTTTATAATTGCTGATGTCCACTTTGTTGCCTGTGCTGCACAATTTGTGCCGTCAAGCAACACTTCTTCCACATAACTATCTTTTGCTTGTACATTACTATCCACATTAGCAGATAAATTATTTGGTAGTTGCTTTTTAGCACCATTAATGCCTAATATTACCCCTATTGCCATTAGACATATTATTGCTACTGCCAAAAAGAT
>CAJUEA010000025.1 GCA_910584975.1 uncultured Christensenella sp. | reverse complement strand
GGGTTCGTATTATTCACTAATGGCGGAGAAAGAGGGATTTGAACCCTCGCTACGGTTACCCGTACTACTCCCTTAGCAGGGGAGCCCCTTCGGCCTCTTGGGTATTTCTCCATTGCCTCATTATAATATCACAAATAAATTGCTTTGTCAAAGCATTTTTTGCATATTTTACAATAATTTTGCAAATTTATGTCTAAAAATTAATATTTAATAAATAACTTGCTTTTTGCTTTTATATATGATATAATATTTTAAAATAAATATAAGCAAGCTTATGTTTAAAGATATGCATGTTTGAAATAGAAATGACTAGAAAACAAAATAAATTTTTAAAAAGGATAATATTATGAAGATACCATTTTCGCCACCTGATATAAGTGAATTGGAAATTAATGAAGTTATTGAGGCACTAAAGTCTGGATGGATAACTACTGGACCAAGAACCAAACTATTTGAAAAAAGAATCGCCGAATATTGTGGAGTTGAAAAAGCAGTATGCTTAAATTCTGCAACAGCAGGATTGGAACTGGTGCTTAAAGTTTTGGGTGTAGGTGCAGGCGATGAGGTGATTACAAGTGCTTATACTTACACTGCAAGTGCAAGCGTTATTGAGCATGTAGGGGCAAAAATTGTTTTATGCGATACTGCTCCTGATAGCTTTGAGATGGATTATGATAAATTGCCATCTTTGATTACAGAAAAAACAAAAGTTATTATTCCTGTTGATATCGCAGGAAAAATTTGTGATTACAAAAGATTATTTGAAATTGTCAATGCTGAAAAAAGCAAGTTTAAGCCTAATAATAAAATGCAGGAAATTTATGGCAGAATTGTTGTTTTAGGAGATTGTGCACATTCATTTGGTGCTGTTCAAAATGGCATTAAGGCAGGCAATATTGCAGATTTCAGTTCTTTTTCTTTTCATGCAGTAAAAAATTTGACTACTGCTGAAGGTGGTGCTGTTACTTGGAAAAGTGTGGAAGGAATTGATAACGATTGGCTATATCACGAATTTATGCTGTGGAGTTTGCACGGACAAAGTAAAGATGCCCTTTCAAAAACTCAAATAGGTTCTTGGGAATATGACATAAAATATTTGGGACAAAAATGTAATATGACTGATATCGTTGCAAGCATTGGTTTGAAACAATTGGATAGATATGATTCTTTGCTTGCACGCAGAAGAGAAATTATTGCATTGTACAATAAAATTTTGGCAGACAATAATATTAATGTTTTGGAACATTGTGGAGATAGTTTTTGCAGTTCAGGACATTTGTACCTTTCTCGTGTTGAAGGTGCAAGTGAAGAAAAGCGTAACGAAATTATCAAAAAGCTTGCTGAAAAAGAAATTGCCACAAATGTTCATTATAAGCCATTGCCTATGCATAGTGCATATAAGCAATTAAGCTTTGATATAGCAAATTTCCCAAATGCTTATAATATGTACAAAAATGAAATAACTTTGCCATTGCATACATTGCTAACTGACGAAATGGTTGAATATGTTGCAAATAGCTATGTTGAGATTGTAAAAGACTTTAAATAATAAAATTTAACAAATTAGTTTTTTACATTATAAGTATAAAGAGGATTATATGAACGAGAAAAATGTTAATGAAACAAAAGAATGTGCAGATGTGAATAGTGAAAATAACGAAATAATAGAAAATAATCAATTTGAAGAAGATATTAATACAGATGGTGAAAAAATCATTGCAATTTGCGAAGAGGAAATTTCCCAAGCAAATAGTGCTTTTAATTATGATTGCGAAAATATTTTGGTAAATGCAACTAAAAATATAATAAATTATCCTTATGTTAATGAGAAAGGTGCAAGAAAAGCGAGCTTATGGACAAGATTTGTCAAAAGAACATTTGATTTTTGTTCCAGTTTGAGTTTGTTTTTATTTCTTAATGTTACATTGATTTTTCCTATTCTTACCATTATGGTTGCTATTAAGATGAAAGGAAATCCATTTTTTGTGCAAAAAAGACCTGGTAAAAACGGCAAGATTTTTTCTTTGATAAAATTTCGTACTATGACAAATGAGTACGATGAAAATGGAGATTTATTGCCTGATGACCAAAGAATGACAAAGTTTGGAAAAATGTTGAGAGATACATCGCTTGATGAATTGCCTGAACTTTTAAATATCATTGTGGGGCATATGAGTGTTGTTGGACCTCGTCCTCAACTTGTTCGTGACATGGTGTTTTTTAGTGAAGATGCAATGCGCAGACAATCTGTTCGTGGTGGACTTACGGGATTGGCGCAAACAAGTGGTCGCAACAATTTGCTTTGGGAAGAGCGCTTTGATTACGATTTAGAATATGTTGATAATTATAATTTCTTTTATGATTTGAAATTGATTTTTAGGACTATTAAAAAAGTTGTAAAATCAGAAGATGTATCAACTGAAGGTATGCAAACATCAGAAGATTATGCAGATTATTTGCTGAGAATTGGAGCAATAGAGTATGATTTTTATGCCGAAAAACAAATTGAGGCAAAAGAAATTTTGAAAAATAATTAAAATGCAATTTAATTTGTGATTTTATTGGAATTTACAATTGAAATTTTGGAGAAGTTATGTCAAATTATTCTTTTTTAACATCTTGCTATATAAATTCAAAGGCTAATGAATTTAAAATTGCAATGGATAGCATGTTGAATCAAACATTGCCTGCTGAACAAATTGTTGTTGTTTGTGATGGTCAAATCAGTGAAGAACTTAGCAATTTGATAGATGAATATAGCAGTAACAATCAAAGTCTGTTTACTGTTGTTAAATTAGAAAAAAATCAAGGACTTGGGCTTGCTCTTAGAGAAGGAACTGAATTTTGCAGAAATGACATAATTGTCCGTATGGATATGGATGATATTTGTGTTGCAGATAGATGTGAAAAACAAATTAAAATACTTGATGAAAATTCAGAAATCGATGTTGTAGGCAGTAATATTGTTGAATTTATAGACAATGTTGAAAATGTTGTTGGCAGCAGAGTGGTAGCTGAAGAGCATGAACAAATATGTGAGTATATGAAGGCTCGTTGTCCGTTTAATCATATGACAGTTGCAATGCGAAAAAAAGCTCTTGAAAAAGCTGATGGATATAAGCATTGGTGGCTGAATGAGGATAGCTATTTGTGGGTTAGAATGTATCTTGTGGGATGTAAATTTTATAACATACAAGAAAACTTGGTGATGGTTCGTGTTGGAAAAGAAATGTATGCTCGTCGTGGAGGGTACAAGTATTATAAGAGTGAAAGAGATTTGTTTAAGTTTATGTATAAAAATAAAGTTATAAATTGGTTTGAATATCAAAAAGCTAAATTTATAAGATTTGTTGTACAAGTTTTGATGACCAATTCTGTAAGACAATGGTTTTTTAAGAAATTTGCAAGGAATTGAAGTTTTGTGGTTAAGATTAATTTATAGATTTTATTTTATGTTAAGCAAAAAATAGTGATTGAAATTATTATGGAAAAAATTGTCTAGTATTAAATTTGTGTATTGAATAATATTTATAAGCTGAATAATAAAGGTAATTTGAGATTAATAGCAATAATATTTTTTACTAATTAGGAGTATTGTTATGAAACATTCTAAAGATATTTTTTCAAGGTGTTTTCCAGAACTGATAATAAATAATGAACTATTGCGAGATATGCAAATGAAGTTGTTGGATGCATTGATAGATATTCATTTTGTTTGCGAAAAATATAATTTGCAATATTTTTTAAGTGGAGGAACATTGCTTGGGGCAATTAGACATAAAGGGTTCATTCCGTGGGATGATGATGTTGATATTATGATGCCACTAAAAGATTATAATAAATTAGGTGAAGCAATTATAAAAGAGTTTGGATATAAGTATATTGTCAAATATCAAAGGTCAGACAATTTAGATCCAACTGCATGTTTAAAAATATATATCAATAATACAGTTTATAAGGAAATTTTGACCGAAAATTGGAAAAAACCACATATGTTGTTTGTAGATGTTTTTGCAATAAGAACTGCTCCAACTTCAAAATTAAAAAGAAAAATTAAAGGGAAAGTTTTTGACATAGCATTACATTGTGCAGGACTTAAAGCAGAGTATAAATATCCTTCCAATACTATTAAAGAAAAGTCAAAATCAAATAAAGAATTAAACAAATATATGAAACAAAGAAAGATTTTATCTTGTATTGCAAATTTAATTCCAATGAAAATTTGGTTTAAATTAATAAACCTAATATTAAAAAAAGAGTATTCAAATAGTGATTTAACAATCATTCCTGAAGGTATTAGATATAATAAAGAATTATTAAATAAAAGTGTGTATATGTATAGTATCGATGTAGAATTTGAAGGACATATTTTCAAAGCCCCTATAGAATGGAAAAAATATTTGGAAAATCTTTATGGCGATTATATGCAATTGCCTCCTGAAAACATGAGAGAAAGACATGTAGCAGTGCAAATAGAATTTTAATCATTTAGAAATGAGATATCTAAAAGTAACAAAAAATAACAATAAACAAATTTAATAAGGAGAAACTATGAATATTGGTGTTGTATTGGCTGGTGGTATTGGAGCGAGGATGAAAGCTGAGATTCCAAAGCAATATATGCTTATTAATGATAAAGAAGTAATTAGTTATTCTATTGAAACACTACAAAATAATAGCAATATTGATAAAGTAATAGTTGTAGCAGATAAAAATTATCACAATCATTTAGTAGAAAAATATTCTGTTGAAGTATGTGAAAGTGGCGATAGTAGAAATAAAACTGTTAGAAATGTTATTGATTTTATTTTAAACAAAAAATATGCTTGTAGAAATATTATATTTGTGGATTCAGCAAGACCACTATTAAATGATGAGATGATTAATTCTGGGTTAAAATGTCTTCAAAAATATAGTGCAGTTATAACTTGTCAACATATTACAGATAGTTTAGGATATGTTAATGATTTGGTTAATAGAGATAATTATTTTTTAATTCAAACACCTGAAATGTTTCAATTTGAAAAAATGATTAATTTTGATAAAAATAGTCTATTTACAGCTATTTATCAGCAAGTTGAAGGAGAAGTGTGTAAAAATTTTATAACAGACTGTAATATTAAATTGACATATAGTAATGATATTGCTATTTTAGAAACTTTGCTTAAAGAGTGGAGGCGATAATGAATATTGGTGTTATATTGGCAGCTGGTGATAGTAGTCGTTTTGGTGGCTATATGAATAAACAATATCTAAAGTTAAATGGGAAAGAAGTAGTATATTATACAATTTCTAAAATGAACGAATGTGATGGTATTGATAAGGTTATTTTAGTTGTTGATAAAGAAGAGTATAATAGTAAATACATTGAAAATAAATATAGAGTTGAGTGTGTTTGTGGTGGAAAAACTAGAAACGAGTCTATATATAATGTTATACAATATATAAAAAAAATGTATAAGTGCAATAAAATAATTTTCCATGATAGTGTTAGACCAGCAACTCCTGCATATATATTTAAAGATTTTCTCACTTTGCTTGATAATTATAAAGCAGTTGTTTCATGTAATTCAATAAATGATGCTATGGTAGATAATTATTTTAATCCTATAGTTAGAGAAAGTTTTAAAATTGTACAGACTCCAGAAGCATTTCAATTTAATGAGATAGTGGATAAAATTAAAATAGATTCTGTAGACAATTCTATAATTGGACAAGTTAAAATTAAAGATGTTTATAGTTATAGTACAGATATATATAATACAAAGATAACTTATCCAGATGACTTGTTTATGCTAGAACAAATGATGAATCTAGATTATTATAGTGTTAAGCATAATGACAATTTTGCTTACGATATTAGTAAAATTGGAAATGTTTTATTGTTAGGAGCTAGTGGTGGGGTTGGACAAACAATAAAGAATTTTTTTGAAGTTAATAATGTAAAATATTTTGCTCCGAGTCATAAAGAATTAGATTTAAGCATGTTATCAATAAAAAATATTAGAGACTATTTAAAAGATGAAATAATAGATTGCATAATTAATTGTGCTGCAATATATTTTGATGATAACGCAGGGTTAGTTGATAAATTTGATATTATATTTAATGTAAATGTTAAGGCTAATTTAGTTTTAATAGAATATGCAAAAACTATGAGCCACAAAATAAATATTGTAATGATGTCAAGTTCTTCTAGTACAAAAGGAAGAGAGAATTTGACGAATTATAGTGCAGCAAAAACTGCTCTTAATAGCATAGTACAATCACAAGCTGAAGTGCTAGCAAAAAATGATATTTATATAAATGCGGTTATTCCTGAAAAAGTAAAAACTCCATTGATTGAAAAATTACATAAGACAGAGATAAATGATCGTGAATTGTTAATGCCCAATGATTTAATAAATGTTATTATGTATTATTCTATTGCAAAGGAATATGGTAAACTTATACACATTCGTAAAGGTGTGTGAACTTAATAAAAATTTATAATAATTATATATTTTGGGAAAGTATTTATAAAAATTATATGCAACTTCCACCAGAGAATAAAAGAGAAAGACATATTATTATTAAATTGGAGTTAGATTAATATTTTTTCAAAATTTTATGAAATTGCAAATTTGTTAATAATAATGTTTGTAAATAAATACAAAGGTTAATTATGAAGATTTTACATGTTGCTAAAATTTCTGACAATAAATTGAATGGCGTAAATGCAGTTGTGCCTGAATACATTAGGTATCAATCTAAGTTTGCTGATATTAAATTTATTAACTTAAAAAAAATTGACATTGATGGATTGTCAGAATGGCAAGTTGAATTTGATAATTTGGAAAATATACTTGAAATTTTGAAATTGCAAGATTTTATTCCTGATATTGTGGTAATACACGAAGTTAATAATGTTGAGAATATTAAATTGTACAAAATCTTGAAAAAAGCAAATATTCCATATATTATTGTGCCACATGGGGAGTTGGTGTGGCTTGCACTTAAAAAAAAGTGGCTAAAGAAAAA
The DNA here is from genome assembly GCA_910584975.1 of uncultured Christensenella sp. Lineage (GTDB taxonomy): Bacteria > Bacillota > Clostridia > Christensenellales > UBA3700 > MGBC100798. Next base: position 15,948 of record CAJUEA010000025.1, on the reverse strand, counting down.
ACTTGCATATTTATTGTTTTTTAATAAATTTATTAGAAAAGCTGAGGCAATTCAATGTCTGTCTGCGATTGAGGCGAGTAATATAAAGATTAAAACGCCTGATAAATTTATTGCAACAAATGGGATTGTTTTGCCGAATATAACAAAATCAACTTTTAATACAGAAAAAGTCGACATTGTTTATATAGGAAGATTAGAATGGAAAGTTAAAGGGATAGATTTATTAATTAAAGCAGTTGCTAACATAAAAGAATTTATGTTTGAAAATAAAGTGAATATTAAAATTTATGGTCCTGATATCAATGGCAGAAAAGCAGAGATTGACAATTTGATAGCAATAGACGAAGTACAAGGTTTGATTGAAATTTTTGAACCAATTTTTGGAGAGGAAAAGCAAACAGCTTTATTGGATGCGGATATATTTGTTCAAACATCAAGACATGAGGGTATGCCATGTGGTATTTTGGAGGCCTTAGGATATGGAATTCCTTGTTTGATTACAAAAGGTACAAATTTAGTTGAGGATGTATGTGAGTTTGATGCAGGATATGATGCGGGAACTACTGAACAAACTATCGCAGATGCAATAAAATTTGCCGTAAATGATAGGGATAATTGGAAAAATAAAAGTGCACAAGCAGTGAAACTTGTGAGCGAAAAATATAATTGGGATATCGTTGCTCAAAATACCATAGAAAAGTATGAAAAATTTATAAGGAGTTAAAATGTCAAAAGCATTATTTAATATATCAAGATTTATTGCTATATTATTGTCAATAATATATACATTTGTTTTAATTGATAGCTATGCGTTAAGAGTTATTGTTGAACTATTTGGAATGTTTATATTTTTGTGTGTTTTGCATTTTTATGAGCGAAAATTTAAAATTTTTAGCATAACAATGTTTTTTTATGTTATAATTTGTTTTTTTGCAATGTTTTTTTGTCCGTATATTTATACAAATGAGAAATTGGGGGAATTGGCAGCAAGCAGACCAGAAGGTAGCGTGACTCCTAGTGATCATTTTGAAATATATGCAATTGTATTTTTTATTTTATCTGTTTTATTCTTGATTTATATCGCATATTCAAAATACCAGCATAAAGAAGAACCATATGAAATTAAGGCAATTAATTCTAGAAAGAAATTATACCAATATACTCAATCAATAACTTTCAGCAAACATCAAGATATGTGCGTATTTTTTACAATGATTGTGCTTATTATGCCATTATTTTACTATGTTGGAGGAGAATCAAGGGTTACTATTGGTGTTGCATCGTTTACATATTTTGCTTTAAAGGTTATTTTTGATAGGAAAAATATAAATTTATATTCAATTTTAGGACTTTTGTTCAGTTTTTGTTTTTTTGTTTTAAACATATTTAGTTCAAGATTTATGTTAATAAAATATGTTTTCCCTGTGGTTTTGGGAATAATATTTTACTTTTGTTTGTATCCAAAAAAGATGAAACCTATCACAGCATATTTTTTGTGTTTTATTGGTGTTTTAGCTATTTTGCTGTATGGAATTGTTTCTGAAGTGATAAAATTGAATAGTTTGGGTGGAACTTATAATATTATTGATATAATGTTTGATTTTAAATCAAATTTGAAGTTTTTGCATAATCAAATTTATCGTATTTTTGAAATTTGGACTCCATTGGGTGGAAATATAATTGAACTGGTAGAAAAGGAAGGATTTTATTATGGAATTACTTATGTAAAATTCTTAGCACCATATTTAGGATTTCCATATATAAACTTAGCAAAAATAAGTGCAGAATATATTATGGCAAGTTATGCACAACCAGGATTAGTTGCAGAGGGGTATGCAAATTTTGGCATATTTGGTGCTGTTTTAAACTTAGCAATCGTATTAATTTTAACCGAGTATATGTTTAGGCGATTTATGAAAAACAAAAATCCTTTAAATTTATGTTTAATGCTTACACCATTTACAGCTATATTACTTGATGGTGGTACGGTTAATGATATAATATTGAATATAGTATTTATTTTTGTTACATTAGGCTTAAGTTATGTGACAAGAGAAGATAATTTAAAGTTCAGAAAAATGGAAACAATAGGGAGAAATAAATGAAAATTTCTATAGTTATTACAATTTTCAATTGTGAAAAGTATTTGAGAGAATGTTTGGATAGCATTGTCAATCAAACTTATGATAACTTAGAAATAGTTTTGGTTAATGATGGAAGTACTGATAGCAGTGGGGAAATTTGTAAATCTTATGTGGATATTGATAAACGAATAAAATATGTTGAAAAAACTAATTCTGGAGTTATGGATGCTCGTGTTGTAGGTTTTAAAAATTGTAGTGGAGATTACATTTATAGTGTTGATAGTGATGATATTGTTGATTTAAATTGCGTGCAAACAATAGTTGATGAAATATCAAATACAAAAGCAGATATAGTTTGCTTTAATGGGTATCAATTTGTTGGGGAAATAAACAACAAGTCAGTCATTAATAATGGTGTTTTAGGTGTTTTTGAAAACAATCAAATTAAGGAAGAAATTTTAAAACAATGTATTGGTGGAATAAGAAATGTTAATTCGATAAACAATTGTTTATGGCTTAAATTTATAAAAAAGTTTTTGATTGACAATTGTTTGCAATATTGCGAAAGTGGGATAGCATTTGGTGAAGATATGCTTGTAAGTTTTGCTTGTATTGCACAAGCAAATAAAGTGGTTTTTATAGATGAAAAATTTTATTATTACAGACAATTTTCAGAGCAATCCACAAAAAAATACAAAACAAATCTTATTGAGGTGGAAGAAAAACTTATTGCAAACTTACTAAAAATAAATGATGATTATAAACTTAATTGTTTAAACGAAATTCTAAGACATGGTTTGGAAACTGCTAAGGCAACAATTTTTAATGAAGTTAAATTTGGGAAAAAGTATAGAGATGTAAAAAATAAAATATTGCAGTTGTATAACGCAAATTTTTATAATAAAATGATTATCAATTTAAAGGTTAACGCTTTTACAAAACAAGAGAAAATTATCTTTTATTTGTTAAAGCATAAATGTACAAAAACTTTAATATTATTAGCAAAGTTGGTAAAAATTATTCAGGGAGTTTAAAATGAAGGTATTAGCTATTAATTTGCCTCAATTTCATGAAATTGAAGAAAACAATGAATGGTGGGGCAAAGGATTTACAGAATGGACAAATATTAAAAAAGAAAATAAATTTTCCGATAAATTGCGTCCATATAATGATAATTATTATGACATGTTGGACAAGCAAACGCTTGAATGGCAATGTGATTTAGCAACGCAATATGGAATTGATGGTTTTTGCTATTATCATTATTGGTTTGAAGGAAAAAAATTGTTGGAAAAGCCAGTTGAAAATCTTTTAAAATGGAAGGATATAAAGCAAAATTTCTGTTTTTATTGGGCAAATCATTCTTGGAAACGCAGTTGGCAAGGTAAAAGTGAAATTTTAGTTGAGCAGACATACGGAGATGAAACTTCTTGGCGTGAACATTTTGATTATTTGTTGCCTTTTTTTCAAGATGAAAGATATATAAAAATTGATAATAAGCCAATTTTTATTATTTTCGACCCAGTTTTTGATGAAAAGGACAGCATTATTGAGTTTTTTAATAAAATGGCTATTGAAAATGGTTTTGATGGTGTGTTTTTTGTTGAGACAATAAATATTTTGAGCAAAATTCAAAAAGTTTCAAATAAAGCTGATGCAATTTATGTTAGAGAACCATCATATAGTGAAAATCAATACATTTATGATAAAAAACATATTGCTGAGCGTGCAATAAACAAGGTGTTTAGAGTTATCAATAATAAAATTAAGATAAAACAATTAGTTACCACTTATAATGGAAATAAACTGAGAAAAAATGCTGAAAAAGCTTATGATATGTTGCCACCAAACAATAAGTATATTTACGGTGGTTATACTATGTGGGATAATACTTATAGGCATAATGAAAGAGGTTATAAAATCACAAAACCTACTGCTAAAATGTTTCAAAAACACTTTGCTTATATTTTGCAGAAGAATGAAGAAAATACAGGCATAACAATCATAAATGCTTGGAATGAATGGTGTGAAGGAATGATATTGGAACCAGATGCAGATAATGGTTATTTTTTCCTTGAAAATATTAAAAAAGTAATAGCGGAGCAAAATAGTGGAAAATAATTTTTTAAAAAAAGTTTCTGAAAAGAATAAAATGAAAATTTCTGTTTGTATATGTTCTTATAATGGAGAAAATTATATTGCAGAGCAATTAAATAGTATTGTCAACCAAACTTTAAAGGTGGATGAAATTATTTTAAGTGATGACAAATCAACAGACAAAACTATTGAAATTGCAGAGAATATATTGAAAAATAGTGGTATTGATTATAAAATATTAATCAATGAAAAAAATCAAGGCGTGACTAAAAACTTTGAAAATTCTTGCAGTCATGCAACGGGTGATATAATTTTCTTTTCTGATCAAGATGATATTTGGATGGCAAACAAAGTTGAAAGAATATGCAATGAGTTTGCACACAATGAAAATGCTCAGTTAGTTTTTAGTAATGCCGAGCTGTTTGATGAAAATGGTGTGTATAAAGATACCAGTTGGGATAGGTTTGGATTTAAAATTAATGATAGTATTTTTAAAAAGAGTCAATTAACATATATTTTGGGAAGATGGTTTGTAACTGGTGCAACTATGGCAGCAAAAAAATCATTGGTAAATGACTGCTTGCCATTTAATGATAAGTTTTTGCACGACCATATTCTTTCATTTGTTGCTTGTTGTCATAATGCAGTTTTCCCTGTAAATGAAAAATTGATAAAATATCGTCAACACTCTAATCAAGTAGTAGGCATAATTAAAAAGAATAGTTTTTCTGAAAAAGCAAAAACAAGAGTTAATTATGATGGTGCAATTGAAAGTATGGAATTATATAGGGAACTTGTTAGACAATATTTAAATGATAATAAAGCATTGGAAATTATTGAAGACAAATGTGCTTTTTTGCAAAAAAGAAAAGAGTATAAAAGATATAATAGATTTGTAAGATTTTTTAGATGCGTAATGTTGTTGCCAAAATATAAATTGTATCAAGTGAGTCCATTGGGTTCATTTTTAAAAGATGTTATCTATAAATAACTTGATGTAATAAAGTGTGTGAATGATTGATGTTATTTATAATAACTTTGCAAGTGATATAAAAATTTAATAAGGAGAAAAAATGAACATTTATACCAGTTTTAATAACCAAAATAGGATTCGTAATTCAAGTCAAAACGCTGCGTTTGGATTTGCATACAATGTCATTTCTCTTTTATTAACCTTTATATTTAGAACAGTTTTTATAAAAATATTATCTGCAGAATATTTGGGAATCAATGGATTATTTACTAATATTCTTAATTTGTTATCCCTTGCAGAATTGGGAGTTGGAACATGTATTGCCTACAGATTATACAATCCTATTGCAAATGACGACCCAGTTAGGGTTGCAATGCTGATGGATTTTTACAAGAAAATTTATAGGATAATTGCAGCAGTAGTTTTGGTAATAGGCTTAAGTATTATGCCTGCTTTAAAATATTTGATTAAAGACATAAGCGAGCTGCCTCCTAATGTTAATCTTGATTTTGTATATTTTTTGTTTTTAATAAACAATGTATCATCCTATTTTTTTAGCTATAGATTAAATTTGGTATTAGCTGATCAAAAGTCTTATAAAAATAGTATATACAATATAATACAAATGACAGTTGTCAATGCGATAAAAATTTTGTTTTTGGTATTGACAAAAAATTATACACTAATTTTAATATTGGATATTGCTATTAAGATAGTAATGAATTTTGTTTATAGCCTAATTGTAAGAAAACAATATGCATTTGTATTTAGTTTAAAAGAAACGCTTGATAAAGAAACTAAAAAAGCTATATTGAAAGATACAATGGGTATGTTAAGTTATAGGATAGGCGACAATTTGTCTAATAGTATTGATAACATATTGATATCTTCTTTTGTTGGAATGTCTATCGTTGGTATCTATTCAAATTATAGTATGATTATAGTTGCGGTATGCACCATACTAGCACAGTTATTTAGTGCAACTTCTGCCAGTCTTGGAAATTTGCGACAAAAAGCTGATGTTAAGAAATATAGGGAAATTTATGAGCATTTGCATTTTGTAAATTTATGGATAGCATCTTGTTGTGTTATATGTTTTTATGTTTTGATAAATCCATTTATTACAGTTTGGATTGGTCAAGAATATTTATTAGACAAGCTAATTGTTGCAGTGCTTGCAATAAATATGTTTTGTGGGCAAATGCGTCATGTTAATTATATAGTTATTGACACCTCTGGATTGTTTACAAAACAGAAATGGCGTCCTATTGCTGAACAGGTAATAAATTTAATCCTTTCAATAGTTTTGGTTAAATTTATTGGGTTGAGTGGAATATTTATTGGTACTATAGTTAGCCGTTTAGTTCTTCAAGTTTGGATGGAACCATGTTTGATTTATAAAACACAATTCCAAGCAAAACCTACAATTTATTTTATTAAACTAGCTTTTTTTGTAATTTTTACAATAGGTGTTGGATATGGGTTGGGTGAATTAATGTCACTTATGGATAATAGCTTAGGATTTGTTGTTTTAAAATTTGCTGTTACTATGGTTGTTCCTTCAATTATTTTGGCAATTATGTTGTTTTGGACAAAAGATTTTAAATATTTTTGGGGACTTGTTATGCGTATTTGTCGTCGCATTAAAAGAAAGTTTTCAAGAAAAACTTTTTAATATTGACGATATTGTTAAAATATGATATTATTTTAATAGATTTATTTGTATATTTATTCAAAAATCTATTAAGACCAAAGAAGGAGAAAAATGAAAGGAATAATATTGGCAGGAGGCAGTGGAACAAGGCTGTATCCTTTAACAAAAACAATTTCAAAGCAATTATTGCCAGTGTATGACAAACCAATGATTTTTTATCCGTTGTCAACCTTAATGCTTGCTGGAATAAATGAAATTTTAATCATTTCTACGCCAAGGGATTTGCCAAATTTTAAGGCACTTTTGGGGGACGGAAGTGATTATGGTATTCATTTGCAATATGCAGAGCAGCCTTCTCCAGATGGACTTGCTCAAGCATTTTTGATAGGCGAAAAATTTATTGATGGCGATAGTTGTACAATGATTTTGGGGGATAACATTTATTATGGTAATGGATTAGGCAAATTACTTAAGGATGCCATTGTGAACGATAAAGGTGCAACGATTTTTGGCTATTATGTTGATGACCCTGAGCGTTTTGGAGTAGTTGAATTTTCTGACAACGGCAAAGTTATTTCAATAGAAGAAAAGCCTGAATGTCCAAAATCTAATTATGCCGTTACAGGCTTGTATATTTATGATAACAGGGTTGTTGAGATGGCAAAGCAAATTAAGCCAAGTGCTCGTGGAGAGTTGGAAATAACTGATTTAAATAAGCTTTATTTAAAGGACAATAGCCTTAATGTTAAACTTATGGGCAGAGGATTTGCGTGGTTGGACACAGGTACTATGGAAAGTTTGTTGGATGCAGGCAACTTTGTGCAACTTCTTGAAAAACGCCAAGGTATAAAAATGAGTGTTCTTGAAGAAATAGCTTACATCAATGGATGGATTGATAAGGCAAAATTGTTGCAAGCTGCTGAAAAATATGGTAAATCGCCTTATGGGGAACATTTGCGTAAGGTTGTTGACAATAAAATAAAATATTAATTTAATTTGTTATAAAAAAGCTAAAACTTAGGAGTAAATATGAATTTTATCAAAACAAAATTGAGAGGTTGCTTTATTGTTGAACCTGTTGCATTTGGAGATAATCGTGGTTGGTTTATGGAAACTTATAGTAAAGGTGAGTTTGATAAAGCTGGCTTAATGTATGACTTTGTGCAAGATAATCAATCTTTCAGCAAACAAAAAGGTATTTTGAGAGGCTTGCATTTTCAAAAAAATCCTATGGCACAAGCAAAACTTGTTAGATGTACCAAAGGAAGTATTTTGGATGTTGCTGTTGACCTTAGAAGAGGGAGTGATACTTATTTGCAATATGTAGCTGTGGAGCTTTCAGAAGAAAATAAAAAACAACTTATGATACCTCGTGGTTTTGCACACGGATTTGTAACTTTAACTGAAGATGTTATGGTGCAATATAAGGTGGATAATTTGTACAGCAAAGAAAATGACAGAGGTATTCAGTTTAATGACCCTTCAATTAATGTTGAGTGGGGTATTACTGACCCAATCTTGTCAGTAAAAGATACAACAAGTCCGAATTTGTGTGATAGCGACGAGGATTTTACCATTAAAGTGTTGGTAACAGGTGTTAAAGGGCAACTTGGATATGATGTTATAAAAAGATTGCAAGCTGCGGGCTATGAATGTTTGGGTGTGGATATTGACGATTTTGATATCACTGACGAAAAAGCAACTTATGACTATATCGTAAAATATAACCCGGATGTTGTGGTACATTGTTCTGCGTGGACGGCAGTTGACAAAGCTGAGAGTGAAAGCGAGCTATGCTATAAAGTTAATGCTTTGGGCAGTGAGAATATCGCAAAAGCGTGTGCAAAAATTGATGCAAAAATGGTGTATATTTCAACCGATTATGTTTATGACGGAAAGGGAGATAAGCCATTTGAAGTGGACAGCAAAATTGCTCCATTATCTGTTTATGGCAAAACAAAATATCAAGGCGAAGAGGCTTGCAGAAAACACTTGGAAAAACTTTTTGTGATAAGAACAAGTTGGGTGTTTGGTGTCAATGGTAACAATTTTGTTAAAACAATGCTAAGAATTGCCCAAAATAATAGCGAAATTAAAGTTGTAAATGACCAAATTGGTTCTCCAACTTTCACTCCTGATTTAGCTGATTTTATATTTTATATTATCAATACTAATAAATATGGCACATATCATTGCAGCAATGAAGGATATTGCAGTTGGTATGAATTTGCAAAAGAAATATTTGAAATGAGCAATGTTAAAGTCAATCTGAAAGGTATTCCAACAAGTGAATATCCTACACCTGCTGTAAGACCACATAACAGCAGATTAAGCAAACAATGTCTTGTTGACTGTGGATATGGTGTTATGCCTTCTTGGCAAGATGCATTGAAAAGGTATCTTGACTTAATCAAATAATATGATTTTTGTTTAAGCGTATTTATAGTGCTAACAGAAAGCTTGTAATAACTTAAGACAAGAAAATTTAAGGAGAAAAAATGAAGATTTTAGTAACAGGTGGAGCAGGATTCATTGGTGGAAATTTTGTTCATTATATGTTAAAAAAATATCCAAATTATGAAATAGTTTGTTTGGATAAATTGACTTATGCAGGAAATTTATCTACACTTGAGGGGGTAATGGATAATAAAAATTTCACTTTTTGCAAGGGAGACATTGCCGATAGTGAGTTTGTTGACAAATTGTTTGCGGAGCATAAATTTGACATCGTTGTCAACTTTGCAGCGGAAAGTCATGTGGATAGAAGTATTGAAAATCCACAAATATTTTTGATTACAAATATTATCGGAACACAAGTTTTGATGGATGCTTGCAGAAAATATGGCAACATAAGATATCATCAAGTGTCTACTGACGAGGTGTATGGCGATTTGCCACTTGACAGACCCGATTTATTTTTTAAGGAAGACACTCCAATTCACACTTCAAGCCCTTATAGCAGTTCAAAAGCAGGCGCAGATTTGCTAGTTTTGGCTTATTACAGGACATTTGGACTTCCTGTTACAGTGTCAAGATGTAGCAATAACTATGGACCATATCATTTTCCTGAAAAACTTATTCCTTTGATGATTTCAAGGGCATTGGCAAATGAATCTTTGCCTGTGTATGGCAATGGATTGAATGTTCGTGATTGGCTTTATGTTGAAGACCATTGTAGGGCTATCGATTTGATTATCCACAAAGGTAAAATTGGTGAAGTTTACAATGTGGGTGGACATAATGAAAAATCAAATATTGACATTGTAAAAACAATTTTAAAATTGCTTGGTAAAAGTGAAGATTTGATTACTTTTGTTGAGGATAGAAAGGGGCACGATATGCGCTATGCTATTGACCCAACAAAAATTCATAATGATTTGGGCTGGTTGCCAGAAACAAAGTTTGAAGATGGCATTAAAAAGACTATTGATTGGTATTTGAATAACAAAAAATGGTGGAAAGATATTATTAGCGGTGAATACAAAGAATATTATAATAAAATGTATTCAAACAAGTAAATATATGACATAAAAGTTTGAATTAAAATAAAAATTTATTGGAATGAGTCATTGTTCTAATAATGTTATTTTGGTTGATGTAATTATAAATTTTTTAGTATATTAAAATAAAAGAACATTGTTAAGCGTCAACAATGTTCTTTTATTTTTAATTAAAAATTAAAATTTAATGCAATTATTTATTGGCTATTAGTGTTTGTGTTTTCGTTTTGGGTTGCAATTTCTTTGGGTTCAGTGTCTGTTGGGGCAGGGGATGATTTTTTGTCGTGCTTTGGCTCTTGTGGGTGAGGAGCAGATGATAGACCAACTACATCGTCAACAGGAAGGGAAAAGGCGATACCTTGTCCTGCTGTTTTTAGTCCTACACCTTGGTAAAGAGCGTGCAAAACATTGTCTTTTATTTCGTTTGGAACCAAAATCATAACAACTTCTTTATCAGGTTGAATTGTAATGTTAAAAAATTGTTCTGCCTCTCTGTTTGCAGTGCCTCTTGCGTGAATAACCGTACCACCACGGGCACCAACCTCTTTTGCTGCATCCATAACAGCCTCGGAGAAACCTGCGTTTACTATACACAATACTAATTCATATTTTGATTTGTTCATTTTGATTTTTCCTCCTTAACTGCCATTTTGTTGTTGCTCAAAAATCCGTAAATAAGCGTTCCGATTACACTTGTCAATGGAATGGTAAATGCAATACCTTTTCCGTCTTTGATTGTGTTGAATTTTTCTTCAATAGCTACAAGTGCATCATTGATTTTGCTTTCTTGAATAACACTTGCGATAATCACTTTTTCATTGTTTGCAAGACCAAGCAACTCAAGCATACTTTGTGGTGCCATACCATGTCCCAAAATTGCAACTTGCATATTAACTTCAAAAGATTGAATTAAGTCCAAATAAAACTCTGCTTTATTTCTGTTTACTATTGTAAACAGCATTTTTAATTTGTTGGAAGAAACTTTGTTTGCAGGAGCTTTATTTTTACTTTTATTTTCTTGTTTTGTTTTTTGTGGAAGTTTTATTTTTATGTTTTTTTCAATTTTTGCAACTTTTTCTTTTCTGCTTATTTGCTTTTGTATATTGTCGTTGTCAGATTTGTTTTGTTGCGTTTTGCCTGTAAATCTGTTTGGCATACTTCCACCTCCTTAGTCAAAGTAAATAATTTGTTCGTCGTCTGCTGACAAAATGCGTTTCATTGCAATTTTATTGCGAACTTTTGCAGACATAATTGCTTTGAATCCTAATGTTTGAATTGTGATAAGCGGAGTCATTGCAACCATTGCAACCACACCAAAAGCATCTGTAAGTACACTTTGTGGATTTCCACTTAATGCCACACAAGCACCAATAGCAAGTGGCAATATAAAGCTTGATGTAAGTGGTCCACTTGCAACTCCACCGGAGTCAAACGCAATTGCTGTATATATTTTTGGAACAAAGAAAGCAAGTCCCAAAGAAATTGCGTAACCAGGAATTAGGTAGTATAAAATTGAAAATTTGAAAATCATACGGATAAGTGATAGTCCAATTGAAATTCCAACAGCCACGGAAAGAGCGATTAGCATTTCAATTTTTTTAACGCCACCACCTGTAACTTCTTCAACTTGTTTGTTAAGCACATGCACAGCAGGCTCGGCAAGCACAACCACCATACCTAAAATCACACCAATAACAACAAGCAGTGCAGGACTGAATTGTGCAATTTGTTCGCCAAGTTTAAAGCCAATAGGCATAAAGCCAACGGATACTGCAACAAAGAAAATTGTCAAACCAAAGAAAGTATAAAGAATACCTATGCCTATTTGCAACAATTTTTTTGTAGGCAATTTTAATATTGTAAATTGCAGAATCAAAAAGAATACGACAATTAGCCCCAAAGCTTTCAATGTGTCAAGTGAGTGGCTTAACAAAACACCACCAAAGTTTGATAAACTTGCCTCAACAGAATAGTCAGCCAGTTCATAAATCATTTCGCCATTTGATGTTAGAGCAAGAATAATCAAAGCAATCATTGGACCTATAGAGCATAATGCAATCAAACCAAAGCTATTTTCGTTTGCATTTCTGCCACCAACTGTGTTTGCAATACCAAAACCCAAAGCCATAATAAATGGCACTGTTATTGGACCTGTTGTCACGCCTCCTGAGTCAAATGATAATGCCAAAAAATCTGCTTTTCCACTCTCCAAAAGAATTGCACAAAAAGCAAACAACATCATATAAAAAAACATTAAAATCATTGAAAGATTCTTTTTGAACAAAATTTTTAAAAGAGCGATAACAAGGAACAATCCAACACCAAGCCCAACTGTCAAAATCAATATCGTAGGATTGATAACAGTGCTTACTTGTTCGGCCAAAACGGATAAGTCAGGCTCGGCAATTGTGATTAGCACACCCATAATAAAACTTACTGCAATCAAAATAACAATTTTTTTGGATTTGATAAGTCCCGAACCCATATGCTCGCCCATTGGTGTCATTGCTAAGTCAGAACCCAAGTTGAACAATCCAATACCAAGTATCAAAAAAACAGCTGAAACTGCAAAAGCAACAATTTCGGTTGTGGACAATTTTACAAGCGGAGTAAAAGAAATAACCAAAACTATTGCCGCAACAGGAAGTACGGAAATTAATGCTTCTTTCAGTTTTAATAACAACGCTTTTAACATTTGTCGCTCCTTAAATATTACTTTATAACTATTCTATCATATTATAAGCATTTGCACAAATTAATTTGATAGAGTTTTGAAAAATTTTTAATTTATCAGCGTATTAAATTATTCTTTAAATAATCTAAATTTGCACTTAAAATTTGAATTAGTATCGATTTTTGCAATGTTATTTGATAAAATTATTTTTTCTTTGCAAGAGCATAGCTATTGTCAATATGACTTTTTATTGTGTCAAAATTAAGTGTGCAATCATCAAGTTTTATGGTAAGCCAATGTTTTTTGTTCATATGATATGCCGCAAAATAATTTTTGTTGTCTATCAAATTGGGGATCAAGTCAGCATTTTCTCTAAAGTCAATCAGCTCCACATATTCGTCACTATCAATGCCTATGGATGTTGCTTTTGTGGTTAGCATAGCACAATACCATTTTTGATTATCACGCCTTCTCCAAATTGCATTGTTAGGTGACTTCTCCCATAAAAATTCCAATTCATCTCCATATTTGCTTTTGACATAATCAATCAATTTGAGAGCATATTTGCTTTTAAAAATTGTTTTGTTAAAGCATTTGTTTCTTAAATCTAACAAAACTTTTTCAAGCTCTTTTCGCACCTCTCCAACAAAAACACCACTTGCGTTTTCTGCCAAATACAGAGTATATTCCTCACCACATTCGAGATCAAACACTTGCAATTGCATTGATTCGTTTGTTTGAATAGTCAAATGCAAGCACATTTGTTCGCCTAAAATGTTTGTGGAAAAATTATAGCTTTCATTTACAAAAATAAAGCCATAGACTGAAAGTTTGTTGAAATCGACTTTATATTGTCTGAAAATTTCTTGTAAAAATTTGTTCATATCAATTTATTTTAACATAAATTAATTTGAAAAATCAATATCTTGTTTGAATTTTGTAAAAAATAAAATTCAAATTGCAGTTGATAATTATTGAATTTGCTATTGAATTGTATGTGAAAATATGTTATAATAACCTTGATATTTATAATTTTGTGTAAAAATGCAAATTTAGTAATTTGAGTTGTGAATATGCTTGAAGATAAAATTGCTGAGACAGAAAGACAAATAAAAATCAAGCCATTTGAAATTGTGAATATAAGATTTTTTGTTTAAATAATATTTTTGTTTTGCAATTAAATTGTTAAATAAAATTGGAGGAAGTATGCCTGCATTATCAATAATGATTAAGCCTTCATCAGGGCTGTGTAATATGAGATGTAAATATTGCTTTTATCACGATGTCGTCAGTCATCGTGAGGAGGGGCAACTTGGTTTTATGAGTTATGACACTGTAAACAATTTGATTGACAAGGCAATATCTTTTGCAAATGGTGATAGGATAAGTTTTGTTTTTCAAGGTGGTGAACCTCTGCTTGCAGGAATAGAGTTTTTTGAATATTTTGTCAAAAGGGTGGAAGAACATAATAATAAAGATAAAGTTGCTTATAGCTTGCAAACAAACGGTACTCTTTTGACTGACGAATGGGCAGAGTTTTTTGCAAAAAACAATTTTTTGATTGGAATAAGTTTGGATGGAAATCGCGATTGCAATAAGTTTAGGGTTATGGCTGATAACACTTCATCATTTGACAAGATTATTGGTGCTATCAAAATTTTGGATATAAAAAAAGTAGACTACAATATTTTAAGCGTGGTTACAGGTTATTTGGCAGACAACATCAAGCAAACATATGAATATTTCAAAGGTATGGGGTTTAAGTATTTACAATTTATACCTTGCCTGCGACCTTTTGGTGATAATAGCCAAAGTAAACTTTATATGACAGAAAAACAATTTGAAAATTATCTTGTAACATTGTTTGAACTTTACGCAAAAGATTTTTTAAACGGCAACTATATCAGCATAAGAAGTTTGGATAATATGGTAAGATTGTATGCAGGTGGTATGGCAGAGCAATGTGGTATGAATGGCTTTTGTTCAAGACAATTTGTTGTGGAAGGCAATGGAAATATTTATCCTTGTGATTTTTACTCAAACGATGAATGGTTGCTTGGAAACATAAATAATACCGATTTTCGTGCAGTTTTTCAGTCACAATTAGCCATTAAGTTTTTGAAAGAGTCTTGTGAGATAGACGGAAAATGTGAGAAATGTAAGTTTTTGCGCCTATGCCGTGGAGGTGGTTGCAAACGCGAAAAACAAAGTGTTGACTATTGCGTTGCTTATAAGAATTTTTATGAAAAATGCACTCCGTTATTTGAGAGCATTATGCAAAAATTAAGAGAAAAATAAGAGGGTGCTTTAAAATATTGTATTGATAGTTTAGCACAATGTTGCTAATGTCAAGCCACTTTTATAGTGGCTAATTTATAGTGAATGTTTTTAATTTAACTTGTTTTCTATCGCGAAGTAATCTTTGCGATAGTTTGCTTTTTGCAAATTATTTGATTTGTTTATGTTTGGCATACAAAATAACTAATCATTTTAATTTTTTTATAAAAATTATTGCAATAATTTGTTTATTATGTTAAACTATTTGTGACTAAAACAAAAATTTTATTATGTTAAATTGCAAAGTTATTGTTTTTTTTGCTAGTGATTGTCAATATAGACTAAAAGCAAAACATTGCTAAAACAAAACATAATAAATATAAAGGTTGATTATGGATAAAGAGATTGAGAGAAAATATAAATTTTCATTTGAGGTGTTTCCACCAAAGCAAAGCACAAGCTTTGATAACATTAAAAAAGTTACAGATAATTTGCTTGAGTTGAAACCAGATTTTATCAGTGTTACTTATGGTGCAGGGGGGACAGCAAAAGACAACAGAACGGTGGAAGTTTGCAGATTGATTGCAGAAAGTGGAAAGAGCAAGCCAGTTGCTCATTTAACTTGCATTGGTTCAACAAAAAGTCAGATTGATGAAATTTTGTGTAGCCTTGATAGCATTGGCGTCAAA
>CAJUEA010000024.1 GCA_910584975.1 uncultured Christensenella sp. | reverse complement strand
CCTTGAATTTTTTATTTCTGTCGCTTGACAAGTATAGAATAGCAAGAAGAAGTAATAAAGTTAGTCAGTCAGTTGTAATAAATATGTAAAAAGAAACAGGTCTTCGATTTGAAACCCTGTTCTTTTTCATCGCTTGAAAGTGCAACTCTTATAAAATATTTATTTTTTAATCCCTATGGGAATTGCGCTTTTGCGAGGCTTAAATTTTATTTATTTAACTAAAAGATTAAAAAGCATCATAATTGGATTTTTATCAATCAAGAATTTTGTCATTACATTTGCATCAAGCAAATCCTTAACAACTGGAGCTCCGTTAATATTGATTAGCTCTGAAATTGGATACAAGATAGCAAGAATAATGAATACCCACAAAACACCTTTTATTATATTTAGCAAACCACCAACAATTCTGTTTACAGCTGATTTTTTGTATGGCTTTTGTGCTTTCTTGATAAAGATATTTATTATCATTGTGATAAACTTTACAACAATGAAAATACATGCTGATCCCAAAAGAATACCAGTATATTTTACAAAATTATCAATAAATTCTTGAGATTGAGATGTATGCTCAAACAAGCTACGAATACCCTGTCCCACTTTTAAATCATTTATAAATAGATTTCCTAAAGGTTTTGCACAGAAATAAATTAAAAGAATAACCAATACCCAGCTGATTAAAGCAGTAAGAGGTTTTGTGTATCCTCTTAATAATCCCCATAAGAAATATAATAAAATAATAGCGGCGATAGCTAAATCTATTGCTAGATTTTTAAATTGCATAGCTTCACACAATATTAAACTATTCATAATATATCTCCTTTTTTTCTAAAATTAATCATATGTATTTTATTACATTTACTATTCTACACTATTTTTATTATAAAAGCAATGTTTTTTTTTACTTTTTGTTAAAATTTTTTTTATTATTATGAATTTATTCCCTTTTTTTAGCAATAATTAACATATTCTCATAAATTAATAGTGATTTTCGAGGTAATTATGGTTATTTGTTGTATTGGCACTCCAAAAGTAAAAGGGGATAGTTTGGCACCAAAAGTGGGCGACGAACTGATAAAAAACAATATTAATGCTTTTGTTTACGGCACAACTCAATATCCTATAACTGCACTAAATTATATGACTTTTTACAATCATATAATCAATTGTCATAAAAATGATTTTGTTATTGCAATTGATTGTGCACTTGGAAATAAGACAGAAATCGGCTCAATTAAGATAACAAAACATGGCATTTGTCCAGGTAAAGCTATTGGAAAAAATCTTAACTCTATTGGAAATATTGGCATTTTAGGTCAAGTTGGGGACATAAAAAATAGACCTTTTGAAGAATTGAAAAATGCCTCTGACAATCTTGTTGACAACCTTGTTTGCAAAATAACATCCTTAATTATAAGCCTTTCAGATGCTGTTTATATCAACAAAAAATATTGATTTTTCCAAAAATATACCGATTTTTGATAGTTTTTTCAAAATTTTTGTCTATTTTCAATCTATTATATTTTTGTTTTTAAATTATTATAACTTTTGTTTTAAATAATTTATTTCAAAAGTTATTTTTTTATTAATATTTATCTCTCATAAATTTTTATTGATTATTATTTGTTACCATTCCATTGTCTACAACAATTATTTTGTCATATTTTCCATTGTAACCAGCACAAGTCAAAAGTGTTTGAACGCCTCTTATATGTTCCAACAATTTATTTTGTCTTTTTGAGTCAAGTTCACTTAGCACATCATCCAATATTAAAATAGGTTTTTCCCCAGTAACCAATTCAAAAAGTTTTACTTCAGCAAGCTTTAAAGATAAAGCTGTTGTTCTTTTTTGACCTTGTGAACCAAATTTTCTTACTTCAATATCATTTATTTTAATATTTATATCATCCCTATGACAACCAACTGTAGTATATTTTAAATGTATGTCTTTATCATAACTCTCACTTAAAAGCTTAAGAAATTCTTCCTTCATATTCTCTCTGTCAGAAAGTTTTATTTTGCTCTCATATTCCATAGTAAGCACTTCTTCACCACCTGTAAGTTCGCTATGAATAAGTTCTATTATTTTTTGCATTTTTTCACAAAACTCATATCTTTCAATAATTATGTTTGTTCCAATTTCTGCAAGTTGACTATCCCAAATTGGCAATGTTTCCTTTATTACACTTGTATCATATTCGTCTTTAAGCAATTTGTTTCGATGTGCCAAAATTTTGTTATATCTTACCAAAGAAAAATAATAACTTTTTTTTTGTTGTGAAAGGCTTATATTTAAAAAATTTCTTCTAAGCACTGGAGATTCTTTTATTATGTCAAGTTCATCTGGACTGAAATAAACAACATTTAACATTCCAATCAGTTCATTTATTTTTCTGACAGGGATTTTATCCACTGCTATTCTTTTTTTTCCAATTTTATCAATGTTTATTTCTATAATATGATTTCTGTATTTTTTTTCAATTTCAATTTTAATATAAGCACTTTCCTCTCCCCACTTCACAAGTTCCTTATCTTGAAAAGTTCTTGGAGATTTTCCCAATCCACTATAATAAACACTTTCCACCATATTTGTTTTGCCGCTTGCATTATTTCCAACAATAATATTCAAGCCATCACAAAAAGTAATGTCTTGATTTTGATAATTTCTGAAATTTATAAGCTGCAATTTTTTTACATTCATAAAATACCTTGTAAATATTTTATCATAATTATTTTTTTTTATCAATTCTTTTATATTATTATTGTTTTTTATGCAAAAAATTTTCTTTTTAGATTATAAATCATTTAATTATGGAGCTTTTTATTTGAAAAGTTAATTGTTTATCCTTATTAAATTTCTTTATATATGTAGTTTTTATTAAAAATTTGTTAATTATAATTTTAAAATAAAATTTTTTTATTATATAAAAAGCCTTGAAAATATCAAAAAAAAATAGTATAATGTTACTATGAATACTAATTTAGCAGAAATACAAGAAACTTGGAAAAAAGCACTTCCAATTATATCAAAATCAGTCTCTCAAATTTTCTATGATGTTTTTATTGCAAATTTGGAGCCTATTTCTATAAGCGATAACAAGTTTATTCTTATCGCACCTTATGAGTCTTGTAAAAATTCAATAAACAAATCATACAAATCACTGATTGAAAAAGCTGTAATGCAATTTAATCCTTATATTGATGGCATTAACATTATCACACCAGATGATGTTGATAGTTTTATTGATGCACCAAAATCAATAATTACAGAGCAAAAAACTGAAATTGAAGAAGAAAATTCAAACAATAAAGATTACTACACTTCTTTTGAAGAAAGTTATTCTTTTGATAACTTTGTTACTGGTGGCAGTAATAAAGCTGCTTTTGTTGCAGCAAAAACTGTTGCAGAAAATCCGGGAGTTCAGCACAATCCTTTGTTTATTTATGGTGGTGTTGGACTTGGAAAAACTCACATAATGCATGCTATTGGAAATTATATAAAATCACATTCTCCAAAAAAGAAAATTATTTATATGACTTCTGAAAACTTTACCAATGATTACATTGACAGCATTAGAAACAACAATTCAAAAGATATGAACAGACAATTCAGAAACAAATATCGTAATCTTGATGTTTTGATGATTGACGATATTCAATTTATTTCTGGAAAACCAAGCACACAAGAGGCTTTGTTCCATTTGTTTAATGAATTGTATCAATCAAAAAAACAAATTGTTTTCACATCCGATTGTCACCCAAAAGAAATTGACAATATTGATGAAAGGCTTACTTCTCGCTTTCAAAGTGGTTTGACTGTTGACATAAGCAATCCTGACCTTGAAACAAGAATTGCTATTTTAAGAAAAAAAGCTTACAACAAAAAATTTGAAGTTTCAAATAATGTTATAAACTACATTGCAGAATGTATAAACACAAACATAAGAGAACTTGAAGGCGCTTTGTCAAAAGTTATTTTTTATTGCACTTTAAACAATATTAAAGCAGACAATCTTGATATTGTAAACAATGCCCTAAAAGACGACATTGACAACATCAGTGGACCTGTCACAATGAACACTATTTTAAAATGTGTTGCTGATTATTTTCATCTTGACCAAAAAGATCTTATTGGAAAAAAGAAAACAAAAAATATTGTTGAAGCAAGACAAATTGCAATTTATCTTATCTCAGACCTAATTTCTGTACCTCTTGTTTCTATTGGAGATTTTATGGGTGGAAGAGATCACTCAACAATCATCCATGCAAGAGATAAAATAATAAGTTTGTTGTCATCTGACTACAAATATGCAAATTACATTAGAGATTTATATGAAATTATAAACAAAAAATAAAAATAATATTTTTAATATACTATTATTATAAATTATTAATTAAATTTTTTTTATATTTTTTATTTATATTATATAAGAAAATGGATAGAAATTAGTTATTAATAAATAATAAAGATTCGTATAATAAATAGTAATTTAATTTGTAAAAAATTTTATAAAATTATATTTTGTGGACAACCTTAAAAAATTGTTTATAAATGTGCATAACTTATCTTTCTTTATCCACATTTTTTACACTATAATTTTTAATAAAATTGCTCTTTTTTGCTTAAATTTAATGATTTTTTATTAAATTTAACAGTTATCCACAAATCCACAGCTATTATTATATATATTATTATCTATAAATAACTAAATAATAATAATTCTGAAAAAATTCAAAATAACTTATTTATTATTAATTTATAAAAATAACTAACAAATAACATAATGTTATAAGGAGAAAATATGAAACTATACTGCAATGGACTTGACTTAGCAAATTCTTTGGCAAAAGTAACAAAAGCTATATCAGGAAAAACAAATGCACCTATTTTGGAAGGTGTTAAACTTGATGCTTACGGAGATAAATTGACTCTTACTGCATCTGATACAGAGATTACTATTGAAAACACAATCAATGCAAAAATTATGCTTGAGGGAGAAATTGTTGTTCCAGGAAAGCTTATGTCAGAGCTTGTGAGAAAAATGGGAAGTCAACAAGTTGAACTTGAGTGTTTGGATGAAAAAGTTTTGAATATTAAATATATGGATAGTGAATCAAAAATTATGCTTTTTAAAACTGATGAATATCCAAAATTTATTGATAACGAATATGAAAATGTTTTTTCAATGATGCAATCACAACTTAAAGATATGGTAAACAAAACAGCATTTTGTGCTGCTATTGATGATACAAGACCAATTCTTAAAGGGTGTTTGTTAAAAGTTAAAGGAAAAGATATTTCATTTGTTGCAATTGATGGCCTAAGACTTGCAATTACAAAAAAACAATTAAGTGTTCCAAGTGGAGATATTAATGTTGTTATTCCAGCAAGGGCTTTGAATGAAATTTCTAAACTTATGAATGATAATGACGAAATTGTTACAATATCACTAAATAATAAAAAAATTATGGCCGATATGGGACACACTAAGGTTATTGCACAACTTTTGGAAGGCGAATTTGTAAATTATGAAAGAATTATTCCTCGTGATAGCGTTACAGAAATTAAAGTTAATCGCGAACAATTTGAACAAACTTTGGATAGAGTTTCAATTATTTCAAGAAATGTGCAAGCTAACCTTATTAAAATTGAAATTGCAGAAAATGTTATGAAAATTGATGCAAATGCTGAAATTGGTAATATTAATGAAAAAGTGCCTATAAGTTTGCAAGGAAAAGATATGAGACTTGCAATAAATTCAAAGTTTTTGGCAGATTGTTTGAAGGCCATTGATTCAGAATATTTGAAAATGAATTTTTCATCAAGCATTCAACCATGCACTATTACACCAATAAATGGCGATGAATTTTTATATTTGATTTTACCAGTTAGATTGATGGGCTAAACTATGAATTATTGCTTACTTATTAATAATAAACATTATTTAACTTATAATGTGAATGCTGAAAAAATTATTTTGGCAGAATTTAATATTTTGAATGAAAAATATAAGTTTGCAGAAAATGTACAAATTAGAGATATTTGTGGATTAAAATATTTATCATATAAAAATATAAATGATAATATTGATATTTTGGATAAAATAAGCGAATTATCTTTTGTTTTGGGAATTTTTGAGCAAAAAAAAGAGTTGTTAAAACCTATTGCTAAAACAAACATTGAGTTTGTTAAAAATAACATAAGCAGTTTGCTTAAATATTCAGGCAAAACAAATGAATATTTTACAAAATTAATGATTAATATTGCTGCAAATTTGATTGATAAAAATGAAAATATAAATTTGTTGGACCCTATTTGTGGAAAAGGCACTTCCCTTTATGAAGGATTGATAAAAGGATATAATTGCTATGGTATAGAAATTGCATCCAAAGTTGTGGAAGAAATTTTTATATTTTTAAAAAAGTTTTTGGAAAAAGAAAGATATAAATTTAATAGTAAAAAAGAAAAATTTAGCGGAGAAAACAAAAGTTTTAAAGCAGAAAAATTTATATTTGATATAAATAAAAACAAAGAAAATAAAGATTTTAAACATTTTGAAGCTGTTTCTGCAAACACATTTTTTACTGATAAAATTTATAAAAAATCATTTTTTGATATTATAGTTGGAGATTTGCCATATGGAGTAAAACACAGCAATATATCAAACGAAAAACAAAGTTCATTTACAAGAAATCCAAAAGAATTACTTGAAAAAAGTTTGGATAGTTGGAAAAATGTTTTGAATGAAAATGGTATTTTAGTTATTTCATGGAACACATTTTTGCTAAAAAGAGAAGATTTTAAAAATTTGCTAACATCAAAAGGATTTAAAGTTTTTGAAAATGAAAGTTTATTGAGCTTTGAACACAGAGTTGATCAAGCAATAAACAGAGACATAATAATTGCAAAAAAATAAAAAAATACTATCAAAACGATAGTATTTTTTTTGATATATAAATTTTTTAAATGATTATAAATAAAAAAAGTTCGCAAAAAGCGAACTATTTTTTATTAGGTTAAAATAAGTTTTTTGTACAAAAGTACCCAAACAAAATCAACATATTGAATGATTAAACCAAAAGGAATAGAAAGAATTAAAATAATCAATTGGTTCATTGCTTTTCCGTGAATAAAAGCTGATAAACGAACAACAACCTCAGTAATCCAACCTACACCAGGAATGATAAGCAACAATAACTGAATAAGTCTTGGTAAACTTTTAAAAGCATTGTTTAAACTTGCCATAAGTGCACCTCCATAAATTTAAATTTATAATAACATTATATCATTATTATATTTCATTGTAAATATTTTTATTTAATTTTTAAAAATAATATACATTAATTTTACATAAGTTTATTTTGAATTTATTTTTTAAGTGAATCAATTAATTCATAAATTCTTTGCAAATCATCTTTTGTATAGTAATCAAGATAAATTCTACCTTTTTCCTCATTTCCAATAATTTTTACTTTTGTAGCAAAAATTCTTTGCATATTGTTGACAAATTCTTTTAATTCTGAAGTTAGCTTAATAGGTTTTTTAGGTGTTTCTTCATTGTTATTGTAAGCTTTAACCATCATTTCCAATGTTCTAACACTAAGTTGTTTGTTTGCTGCTGCATTTGCATATTTGATTTGTGCACCAACATCATTAAGGCTTACAAGTGCTTTTGCATGTCCGGCAGAAAGTTTACCATCAATAACAAGTTGTTTTACTTCAGGTGGCAAAGTTAAAATTCTAAGGCTATTTGCAATTGCAGATCTGCTTTTGCTCAAAGTATTTGCAAGTTCTTCTTGAGAAAGATTATATTCATTGATAAGATTGCTGAATGCAACGGCTTCTTCAATAGGGTTAAGATCAGAACGCTGTAAGTTTTCAATCAATGCAATTTCTTTACATTCTCTTTCAGTGTAATCTTTGACAATAACAGGAATTTTTTTCATACCAGCAATAATGCTTGCACGATATCTTCTCTCACCTGCGATAATAATATATTTAGAACCTTTTTTTACAACAGTAATAGGTTGTATTAAACCAACATTTTTAATACTGTTTGCAAGATTATTTAATTGTTCTTCATCGAAATTTTTTCTTGGTTGTTCGGGATTAGGGATAACAATATCAATATCCAATTCTTCAACACCTTTGTTAAGAACACCATTTGAATCAAATGTTGTGATGTCTGATGCGTAATCATTAAACAATGCATCAATGCTTAATCCTTGACCTGTTTTTTTCATATTTGTACCTCATAAAAAAGAATTTTTTTTGTGATTAATAAAATTTTGTTTTTTAATAAAACAAAAAATTATAATAAAAATCAATAAATTAAAAAAATAATATCGATTTTCAGAGTGTTATTTAAAGCAAAGGCTTAGTTTTTGGCTTGTTTCCACTTCTTGGATAACACTTGTTACACTCTTTTATACTTTTTACAATAACAATACTTCTAAAATTATCTTCAATATTGTAATCATATTTATTTTCTAGCTTGCAATACAATTTTTTAAAAGCATTATCGCACATAGCAATTTCATTTTCAACATTCAAAGACTTGTAGCAAATTGCCTTTCCGTTAACTTTTAAAAGTGGAATTAAGTATTCTAGCAATGTAGGGAGAGATGCAACTGCTCTTGCAGTGGAAATATCAAAAGTATTTCTGTTTTTTGAGCAAAAATCCTCTACCCTTGTATGTATGGCAGTTATATTTGAAAGATTAAGTTCTTCTTTGACAATATTCAAAAAATTTATTCTTTTATTTAAGCTATCAATCAAAGTAAAATTGACATCGCTTAAAACTATTGCAAGTGGAATGGATGGAAAACCTGCTCCAGCGCCAACATCAACTACTCTATTATTTTTTTTAAAAAACTGATATCCATACAAGCTATCAACAAAATGTTTGATTATAACTTCCTCTTTTTCAGTGATTGATGTCAAATTAAACATTTTATTATAATGTATTAATAATTCATAATATTTTGAAAATTTATCAATTGTAGTGTTGTCATAAGGAATATTAAGTTTTTTTAAATATTCTTCCAATAATTTCATTATACACCATTTTTTTAATAAAGTAAATAGTTATTTTTTAAATAAGTAAATCATTAAAACTGTTATATCAGCAGGAGAAACACCACTTATTCTTGATGCTTGTCCTAAATTAAGTGGTTTGACTTTGTTAAGTTTTTGTCTTGCCTCAAGTCTTAAGCCTTCAATTTGTGAATAATCAATGTTGTCAGGGATAAGTTTATTTTCAAGTTTTTGAAGTTCTTTTATGCTCGCATTTTGTTTATTCAAATAACCTTCATATTTTATATTTGATGCAACTTCAGCCAAAATACGCCTATCCATATTCTTTAATTGCTCAAAATTATCTGCAAGACTATTGCTTGTGACATTGGCTCTTTTTAGCATATCTTTAAAAGTTAAAGAACTGCAAGGAATACTCTCTCCAATGCTGTCAAAGTAGGATGAAAAAAGTTTTGGACTTAAATTTGTGTTTAAAATGTTATTATATTCCTCTATTTTAGCCAATTTATCTTTAAATTTAGAATATCTTTCATCACTTACAAGACCTATTTGTCTGCCATATTCAGTAAGTCTAATATCAGCATTTTCTTGTCTTAAATTAAGCCTAAATTCAGCCCTTGCAGTCATCATTCTGTAAGGTTCGTTTGTTCCTTTTGTGATAAGGTCATCAATCAACACACCAATATATGCCTCGTCTCGTGATAAAATAAGAGGTTTTTTGTTGTCTATGTATTGATTTGCATTTATTCCCGCAATAAGTCCTTGTGCAGCTGCCTCTTCATATCCACTGCTGCCGTTTATTTGACCTGCCATAAACAGTCCTGGGATATGTTTTACCATCAATGATAAATCAAGCTGCATACTATCAATACAATCATATTCTATCGCATAAGCATAACGCATAATATTAACATTTTCCAGTCCTGCAATGGACCTATACATATCAAGTTGAACATCTATTGGAAGACTGCTTGACATACCTTGAACATACATTTCGTTGGTAAAGTTGCTTTCTGGCTCAATAAAAATTTGATGTCTATCCTTATCAGCAAAGCGCATAACTTTATCTTCAATGCTTGGGCAATAGCGTGGACCAACTGATTTGATAGAGCCATTATACAAAGGTGAACGATGAATGTTATCTCTTATGATTTTATGAGTTTTTTCGTTGGTATAAGTAAGATAGCAAGGATAGTCCAAAGATTCAAAACTATCATTCATAAATGAAAAAGAATAAATATCCTTGTCACCAAATTGAGGTGTCATTTTTGAAAAATCTATTGTATTTTTGTCCACTCTTGCAGGCGTACCTGTTTTAAAACGCCTTATGCTTATGCCCAAATCAATCAAACTTTTAGTAAGTAATGCACTTCTTGAAAAGCCACTTGGACCTTCTTCTTTTCTGTACTCGCCAATTACTATATTTGCATTAAGATAAACACCCGAACAAACAACAATTGCAGAGCAATTATAAATACTGCCCATTCCAGTTTTTATGCCACAAACTTTACCTTTGACATCTGTTAAAATTTCGGCAACTTCGCCTTGAAGAAGAGTGATATTTTTCTCTTGTTCAATAGTTTTTTTCATATTCAAGTGGTACAAAGTTTTGTCTTCTTGACCCCTCAAACTATGCACAGCAGAACCTTTGGAAAGATTAAGCATTCTAAGTTGCAAAAGTGATTGGTCAGCAGAAATTCCCATTTGACCACCAAGAGCATCAATTTCTCTTACTAAATGACCTTTTGCAGTGCCACCGATGTTAGGATTGCAAGCCATAAATGAAATGCTATCCAAAGAAAGTGTAACCAACAAAACTTTTTTGTTAAGGCGTGCCAAAGCAAGCGACGCTTCCACGCCAGCATGTCCTGCTCCAACAACTATAGCATCATAAAAACTATTGTTTATCATACACACCTTCTTTTATCTTTAGTTTTCAATAAATAACATTTACCTATCAAAAATCGATACTAACTTGATTTTTTGTTAAAAAACAAATCATTTACCCAAACAGAATTTGCTGAAAATTGTATCAATTATATCCTCGCTTGCTGTGTCTCCTGTGATTTTTCCAAGCTCAAGATAGCTTGCTTTCAAATCGATAAGAATACATTCTGACGGAGTATTTTCACAATCAATCAAAGCATTGCTAATAAAATCATAAGTGCTTTTTAATGCCTCAATATGTCTTATATTTGTGATGACATCACCACTTGAATCAACAATGCCTTGCATAAAGTAATCACATATTTTGTCAAGGATAAGATGGATATTTTCTCCTGTTTTTGCACTTACAAATAAGCCATCATTATTAGCCTTATCTTTTCCTAGATCCATTTTGTTGTAAACTTTCAAAACAGGCTTGTTTTTAAATTTATCTAAAAGTTCAATTTCTTCATCACAAATTTTTTTGCCTGCATCAAGCATCATAACAACAATATCTGCGTTTTCAGCGCTGTTTAAAGCCCTATCCACGCCAATTTTTTCCACCTGATCACTTGTATCTCGTATGCCTGCTGTATCAATAAAATTGATAAAAACACCATTTTTTTCAATTTTTTCTTCCAAAGTATCACGAGTGGTGCCAGCAATATCCGTTACAATTGCTCTATCTTTTTTTAGGATAGCATTAAGCAAGGAAGATTTTCCGATATTAGGCCTACCGATTATTGAAACATTAATACCACTTTTGATTATTCTTCCATAGTTTACTGTGTCCAAAAGTACTTTTAAATTTTGCTGAACGGATTTTAATTGTTCAGGAAGATTTTCACGAACCTCCTCTTCAAGCTCTTCTGGATAATCCAAACTTGCCTCAAGCGATGCTGTGATATCTAGTATTTGCTTGGAAATTTTATCAACCTTTTTGGTAAGGTGCCCACTCATCTGACGATATCCTGCGTTAAGAGCGGCAGTATTTTCGCTACTTATCATATCGATAATACCTTCAGCCTCAGAAAGAGAATATTTGCCATTCAAAAAGGCTCTTTTTGTAAACTCTCCTTTGCTTGCAAGAGTTGCTCCCTTTAAAATCAGAGTTTTCAATACTTCTTCAAGCAATCTTATGCCACCATGACACTGAAATTCAACAACATCTTCACCTGTGAAAGAATGTGGTTTTTTAAAATAAACTGCAAGACAATTATCGCAAAAAGTTTCACAATCAAGTTTGCCAAAATACATATGATTAGGGGTGGCATTGCAAAAACTATCAAGTTTTTTTGTTGAGAAAACTTGATTTGCGATGTTAAGTGAATCATCTCCACTAAGCCTTATTACACCAATAGCACCTGTGCCAAAGGGCGTTGCTATTGCAGCAATGGTATTTGACATAACTACCTCTGAAATTTATTGTTTAAAACAAAATATGAGCATTTATTTGCATTAGAAATTGAATTTAGTGCCGATTTTTGAAATGTTTTAAGCAATTTTTCATTTTTTATCAGATTAAAATCATTATAAAATATAAATTATTTATTTTGATAAAAGATATATAAAACATTTATTAGTCAGCTTATATTAGTTCATACTTTTAAACAAAAAATATAAAGAGCGAAGATTTACGCTCTTTATTAGTTTTTTAGAATCTTTTATTTTTTTGTCCAAAAGAACGCGTTTTGCCTGTTCCGTATTTTTTGAAATTGTATTTTGATTCGCTGTCATACATATTTGTTTGCTTTTTGACTGGAGAGATAACAACATATCTGTTTGGCTCCTCTCCTTCACTTGAAGTTGTAACAAATGCATCATCTTGAAGGGCTGTATGAATAACTCTGCGTTCAAATGGATTCATAGGTTCAAGCTCAACGCTTGTTCCTGTTTTTGCAACTTTTTTTGCAAGCTTTTGAGAAAGTTCAGTAAGCACTTTTGCACGCATTTCACGATAACCTTCTGCATCAATAATCAAGCGTTTTTTAAAGCGAGAGTTTTTGTTTGCAAAAAGCAAGCAGATATATTGAAGGCTATCTAATGTTTCGCCACGATAACCGATAGCAAGATTTGTATCGTTTCCTTTGATAATAATGTGCAACAAATCTCTGTTTGATTTGAAATCAAGTGAACAATCAAGTCCCATATTGTCAAGCAATTCTGTCAAAAAGTTTACAACAGGAAGATCGCTATCGTGCAATTTTGTTGATTTTTCCTCTTTTTCTTCAGGGACTACAACATTTTCCTCAATGTCTTGTATGTCCACTTTGTCGCATTCGATTTTGTTGATTTCAACCACTGCTTTTTTAAGAAGCCCCGATTTTTGAAGGATTTTTATGTCAGCATCCTCTTTGGAAATGCCAAGTTCATTAAGACCGATTTCGATAGCTTCTTCAACTGTTTTTGCTCTGAATTCCATTGTTTTCTCCTTTACTTATGCGATTGTTTCAGCTCTTTTTTTGTCTTTGCTTTTAACAATAAGATTGAAAATAAGATTAAAGATAGTAGAAAATAAAGAACTGATAAAGATATATAATGCAAAAGCAGAAGAGTAAAATAATGAGAATACTCCAAACATAATTGGCATTATATAATTCATAAATTTTTGTGTTTTTTGTTGAGTTTTTTGTTGTTCTTTTGTGCCAACAGCAGTGTTTGCTTGGGATGCTCCCAAAAGTTTGGCACTTAAAATTGAAGTAATGATTGAAAGAATAGGCAAAATTAAATAACCATTCCATTTTGCAATATTCCAAAAATTCGCTTTATTGTGCAAGTTGGCAGCTGGACCAATCAAAGTTTCGTACCAATTTGCAATGTTTGCAATGTCTGGACGAGTTGCGTTTAATGCGCCCATACCACTGCCGACATATTGCTCCATAGTTGGAATAACTGCACTCCAAGTGTCTGGCATATATATGTTTTTAATCCACAAAAATGCCTCTGGCTTGTAATATGTTGCAAGGATTGCAGGATCAGTAATGCCACTATTGTAAGCCTCTGCAATGGTGTAAACGATTTTTTCGTTTTCCACGCGGATATATTCATTAAAACCACCCAAAACAACAAAGAAAACAACCATAGTAACTATCATTGGCAAGCAAGAGCCAAGCATACCAGTCATTTGACCGCGTTGCAATTCTGCTTGTTTTTGTTTTAGTATTTCTGGCTTATTTGCATATTGCTTTTCAAGCTTTTCCAACTGTGGACGAAGTTTTTCCATTGTGCGACTTTGTTTGCGCATAGAAAACTTTTGCCACAAATCCAATGGTAGCAACGCAAATTTAAATATAAGCGTAAATACAATTACCGTTACACCGAAGATAGCAATTCCACCAGTTCCATTGGCACCATTATTAAGAAGGTCAATAAATTTGGCGATAAGATTTGTATGTTCGGGTGCGGCAGCCAATAAAGATATAAAATTCATCATAATAGCCACTTAGCATTTCCTTTATAGTTATTTTTTACCGGGTCAAAACCACCTTTAGAAAAAGGATTGCATCTTAAAATGCGATAAATCCCAAGAATAATGCCGACCAAAACTCCTCTTTTTACAATTGCTTGTTGCATATATGCTGAGCAAGATGGAGTGTATCTGCAAGAGTTAGGTAGTAGTGGGTTAAGACAATATTTGTAATATTTTATCGGTAAATTGAATATTTTTTTTAGTATTTTCATAATTTTTATTTTAAATATTGCTCAATTTTGTAAAAATTCAAAGATCACAGATATTATTGCAATTTTTGTTGCATTTAAAGACTTATAAATACACTAACAAATAAAATTTGATTGAGCTAGTTATCTAGTTATTAAATAAACACTTAATAATATCTATTTTAACCAAATTGAAAGCTTACAATATTTATTTTTTGTCGTATTTTGCAAAAATGCAAATATTATTAGTATTAATTGCTATAAATGTCATATAAAGCAGAAGGATAATATTATTGCACTAATAAAAATAACAATGCATTTAAATAAATATCATAAAAAACAATCTAATCTTTATAAAATTTAGCAATATTAAAATTGCGTTAAACAAAATCATTATACACAATATCAATACAATAACTATTTAATAGTATCAATTTGATTTATATTTTCAACTAATCCTGCTTTATGCAAAAGGTGTTTCATTGATGCAACAAGTTTATGATAATCACAATCCTTTGCTCCTTGTCTTGCAATAAAAACATAATTAAAATGCTGGTTTAAAAAAGGAATCATTTGCCTGAACCCTTCACGAAGTCGGCGTTTTGTTTTGTTTCTTACCACTGCTTTACCAATTTTTTTGCTCACGGAAAATCCAACTTTCAAATTAAATTTTGTTGGTGCAAAAATAAGTACAAGTTCATTATTTGCATAAGATTTGCCATGCTTATGTATATATTCAAAGGCTTTTGAAGATTTTAATTTATAAATTTTGTTCATCACGCCTCCGTTAGAAATCATATCAATATATATGACAAGATATATAATTATCAAAATTCCTTGTTTAAAATTAGAAAACAAATTGTAAGCAAGGCTAAACAAAAAATTAATTAGCAAAAGTTCTTTGCATTATTTAGGCTAAAATAGTCAAAAACAGATAATTTTTAAGTTTTAAATGTGCGTTTCAATCAAAATAGGCTGATAAAATCAGCCTAAGATGATAAATCGCTTATACATCTAGGCGATTTTGCAATTAAGCAGAAAGTTTAGCTCTGCCTTTGTTTCTTCTTCTTTTGATAACATTACGACCAGATGCAGTTGCCATTCTCTTTCTGAAGCCATGAACTTTGCTTCTTTGTCTTTTTTTAGGTTGATAAGTTCTTTTCATTTCAATATCCTCACTTTTGTTGTTAATCGTTTTTAAAATGTGTTTTTAAAACTGAGAAAAATTAATAAAAATTGCTTTCAAAACATTAAAAACACATAAATTCGATATTATTATATATTAAAAAAGATTTTAAGTCAACCGATTACACGGAATTTATATATTAATATTAAATAAACTTTTAAGAAAAATACGAATGAACAATGGGCAAAAAATTGTAAAAAAAGAAAGCAAACAAAAAAAACTAAGAAAATTGTTTATTTATATGCACATAGTTAGTATAAGTTTAAATAAAAAATTATTGCAAAAACTCTTAAAATACAAAATTATTACTTGTCACAGCATAGAAAAAAGCACTTTTTAAACTAGGAATACTTGAGAGAAAAACATTCCAATCAAAAATTAAAAAACAATTTAAACCTTTATGCAAAAATTCGGGAACAAATAAAAGCTTAAACAAATTTAAAAAATAAGAAAACAGAATAAAAACAGTAATTTGATTGCCATTTTAATGCAAAAAGCAAGGCATAGTGTATGTATTGCAACAATATTTCAAAAATTTAGTCTTAAATTATGTGTTAAACGAAAATATTAGAATTAATTTCAGAAAAACCAAAAGGAAAGATATTGACCAATAAGCAGCTATAGAGCAAAAAAATATAAAGCAATAGTAAAAATTATTAGATAAGTGGCAGAAAATTGATAAAAACTATAAGATTGAATAAAAATTAAAAGAAAAATAGCGCAAAAACGAATAAAAATAAGCAGAAAAAGGAGAAAAATCCCAGCAAACAAGTAATAGAGAAAATAATACTAAAATGTTTCACAAAACCCGTGAAACATATCGATTTAAAATATCGGAGAAAGGAAATTTGTGGCAAAAAGTTAGCAAAAACTTTTACCAAATTAGTCAAAAATATTCTTAAATTTAATAAAATAGCAAGAATTTAGCCAAATATTTTCTTTGATTGTTCCTCGTGAAACAAAATATTTGCTTACTGCCAGTGCGCTGATTTCAACACAAAGTTTGACAATGGAAAAGCTGTGCCAAAACGCGTGTTTCTACAATATATTAGTACCGTCAGATAAAAATGCATCAATTGTTTTTTTGTTGCAGTTTTATCATTCTGTAAATTGTGTATTTATAAATACCTGTAATGATGCAAAGTGCGTATAACACAAATAAAATACAAAACAAATGAAATCGCGATGTGACAGTGTGTTGTGCTGCTAAATCGGTTCATCTGTAAATATCGGTCTGTATGACAAGTGTGGTTCCGCAGTGGCTTTACTCTTTTTTTGCATAATCTTGCCTCGCCTTATTAAATTATATGCAAAACATATTGCAATCGTGCATATTTGTCATATTTATCGTTTTACAGAACAAAAATTTTCGAAAAGAGTTAAAATATAACTAAATGTTATTTAATATAACAGCCAGTGTTCCACGTGGAACATTCTATTGTTTTAGTGATGTGTTTTTGCCTTGATTTTAATGTTGCTGTGTTTTAAATAAGTTATATTCTTATGCTGTTGTGTCTTAAATTTTGTTTGTTGTGGCAAAGATATGATTTTTTTACATTTGTTCAATGGGTGTTTTTTTTGCTATAATTGCTTTCAGTTTTATTCTAGTATTATGTGTGATGATGAGGTTGTTAAAATTATGGTTGTTTTGTGGAGAGGGTATCGTATGTTTTTTTTGTGGGGCTAGAAGTGTTGTGGCTTGGTTGATTTTTTTTGCAGATGTAATGGAGTGCTGAAAGACGGGGTTTGTGTTGCGGTTGTTTTTAAATTGCTTTTTTCTTTTAAGAGATGTGATAATTGTATAATAATATTATTATAATATTGCTTATAAAACAAGTTTAAAGAAAGATAATCTTTGTTGTGTTGTTGCGAATATGGTGAGGTTGGTGGTTAAACGGGTAAAGATGTGCTCGAGAGCATTTTGGTAAAATGCTTGATATTATTGTGCTGTGTTATTAATGTTTTTGTGATAGAAATTAAGCGTCTGTTCGCTGTCTAGAACCTATAATATGATTTTTTATTTTTTGTTGCTCATGCTAAAAGGAAAAATAAGTATTAAGTTTAATATTTGTTGTGATATATGTGTGAGTTTGTTGTCAAGTAAAATTATTGCAAATATTATCTGAATAAAATCAGCTGTTCGGTTGCTATTTTAATGCGAGAAATAGGGTGTGGCGTATGTATTGCGACAATAATCATATTGAGAATGATTAAATTTGTTGTTTAGTAAATATCAATTAAGGCGAGTCGATGTTTAATATTGCTGCTGGGGTGTGTAAAATATTTGCATGATTTGTCTATTGGGAAATAAGGTTGGTTGTATAAGTATGTTTTGTGGGTTTTTATTGCGTTTGAGCTATGATTGCATAACTAATGGTTGTAAAAATGAAATAGAATTATGTTATTGCATAGTAGGGATGTGGTAAAGTGGGGGGGGCAATGCTAGTTGCCAATTGTTAATATGTATTGATTGTTTTAATAAGCGTTTATCTGAGTTTGTTTTTAATGATTAGGATGTATGCTAATCTGTAGTGTAGGCTTGCGATAATGGAGGAGAATGCAAACTGTTTTTTGCTTGATAAATATGCATATGACGCCTATTATTGTTAAATTTAGCTATTGATGCCATGCTGTGTTAATAACTTGCTGTGTATAACATATTGTTATTGTTCCACGTGAAACATTAGGTTTGTTTATTGTTTTCCAATATATAATCTTATGTTTAGTATATGTTTTGCTAAGAAAGGCTTGTTTAATAATAAATTTGCTGAATTATAGTCATTTTATTAATGTTTTCCAGTTTTATTGCAAAATGTTTGAGTTCATAGGGTTTACATGTAAATATTTATAATCTTTATTAAGCTTTTATAACATCCTACTGTTTTTTTGAATAAATTATTACTATTTCTGCATAAATATTCTTGTTTGTATTATGTTTTAGCGTTTTTTTATACTATTAACCCTTTTTTGATATTGCTTTAGCTTTTTTTGTATTCTTTATTTATATTTGCAGTTAAATTTATGGGAATTTTCAAAAGATGAGTAATAATGTATTAAATTATTTTTAATCATAATATTGTCGCTATTATTCTTCTTTTATTAAATATTTATGTAAATTCAATATTCTTTATAGTAGTTATTAATATTTAAATAAGAATTCTGTTTTGTAATTGGTCTTGGGCAATAGCTATGTATTTTTATGTGCCATAGTTGTTTTTTCTGCTGTTTCTTATATTATATTGTATATTATTCTTAATTTCTATATAGTTAATTAATATATTATTGTGAATGCTTTTATTTATTGTTGGTTTTTGTGGATTTTGTCAACATATGCACATAATTATCCACATTTTAGTGGATTGGTGCCTAAATCTTACAAGCAATTATAACCAATAGCTATAAAACTGATGTTTATTTGTAAGTTTATACAATAATGATTGTGGATAACTCAGTAAAATTGTGGATAACTTGGCTGATTTTTACACATTTATCCACAATTTAGATATTTTATCTGCATAAATTATGAAATAGTGTTGTTTTTTGTGTAGAAAGTTAAAATTTTGTTTAAAAAAGTAAAATTTATGTTAGAAAATATAAAAATTTTTGAAAAAATATTTTTTAAAAATTAAACTTTCATTGACATATTAATTTTTACCATATATACTATATGTATAAATGATCTTGAGGTGAGATATGAAAAAAATAAAACGAATTGGAATGGTTGTGGCTTTGATTGAGGAGCAGCAACATTTGATTAAGTCGTTTGGTGTATTTGTTAAAAATTATCAATTTGGAGAAATAAAAGTTTCTGAGTTTGATTATAAAGATTGCAAAATATTTATGGCAGATAGTGGTGTTGGAGAAATTCATGCTGCGCTTTCTACTCAAATGCTAATTTTAAAGTTTGATGTTGATGTTATTTTGAATTTTGGCGTTGTTGGATCATTGTCGGATAATTTGAATTGTGGTGGAGTTGCATATGTTGGTGAAATTGTACATCATGATTTTACAACAAGCTATAAGGATAGAGATAACAAGGCTGGGAAATACTTGTTCCAACCAGATAGCTTTATTTTTGAGGCTAACAAACAAATGCTTGAGCTTGCAAAAAAGGTAATTGGAGATAAAAAAGTTGTAAGAATTGTTTCTGGAGACAAATTTGTTGATGACAACACTTTCAGAGATTGGCTAATCAATATTTTTGCTGGAGAGATTTGTGATATGGAAAGCGCAGGAATTTATTTTGCGTGCCGTAATCATAATGTTCCATTTTTGATGATCAAAGCCGTGTCTGACAGTGCAGATGACAATGCCAATGAAGACTTTGCTGCAACAATCGATGCTGGAGTAACTTTTTATGTTGATGCTGTAAAAAAATTGATAGATTATTTGTGTTAATTTTAAAGAAAATTATAAAAGATTATAAGCCGTGGCGTATAACATATGGTTATTTGCCACGATATTTTTTATATAATACATTTATTTTGTTTTGAATTAGATTATATTTTCGCTAGTAGCTAATTATATTGTGCTAATGGCTGAATTTTTTTTGCAGAACAATTCAGTAAAAAATGATAGAAGTAACTTTTAAAGGTTTAACATGATTATTTATATCGATTAATTTGCAATATATTTGTTTGTTTTTTGTTATTTATATTACTTATTAGATAAAAACACCTCTTGTGGCGTTTTAAAATGTCAAGTAAATTTTATTTCGCAATGTATTGTCCAATGAATTATTTAGGTTAAGAAAAAGTTATTTTGCATAAATTATCTTATACTAAAATATATATTTAATAGTAGAAATTTTTAAATATGATTTTTATTACAGAACTTGTTGAATAACCAATTGTTATACAAAGGACATTTATTTGAATGAGTTTGTAATAAATTTTTATGAGGTGAATATGGAAGTTGAACAAAAAATTGCCAAAAAACATGTTGTTAATATTGTATATGGCGAGAGCATAGAGGTTCGAGGCATTGTTTGTGCTTTGGAGTATGACGAGAATATTGCAGTTTTTAAGCTTGCAGATAATATTTTGACTATTCAGGGCAGTGGCTTTGATGTTAAATCTATCGATGTGGATAGTGGAGTCGCTGTTGTAACTGGCAGTGTATCTGGATTAGAGTATTCCAAAACAAAGGAAAAGCAAGGATTTTTCAAGAGGCTTATCAAGTGAATAACTTAGCGTTTGAACAACTTTTTGAATTGGGAATATTGATAGCAACAGCTGCTGTTTA
Source organism: uncultured Christensenella sp. (assembly GCA_910584975.1). Taxonomy (GTDB): domain Bacteria; phylum Bacillota; class Clostridia; order Christensenellales; family UBA3700; genus MGBC100798. Next base: position 2,457 of record CAJUEA010000024.1, on the reverse strand, counting down.
TATAATGTTGCATTTTGCATGTAATGGTCTTGCAATATTAATAAGTGGTCAAAAATCGGGGGTAATCCGAGGTTTTTTGCAAGGAACTATGCTTGTAGCCCTTCTTGCGATGGCTGAAATATTCTTTTTTAATGGAAAAATAAAGGTGTATCATATTTTTACTTATTGCTTTGTTGTTTTTGCTTTTATGAAAAGTATTTTGTTTTTGCAAAGAAAAATAAAAAGTACTCATGCTAATAAAAAAGAAAAAGCGACATCTGCAAAAAATAATGGATAGCAGATTGTAAAATTTAGAAATAACCCTTCAAAAATCGGTATTATTTTAAAAAATTGCAATAATTTGATCAAAAGAATGAGTAAAAACATCTTTATTTATTATTAAAATATTGCTTTAATAAGATTAGTGACACAGATTTATTGTAGTTATATAATCAAATATATTAATCTTCGTTGATAGTGTATAAATGAAAAAGCTTTTCAGGAAATAATGTTAAAATCAATAAGTGCATTTTGACAAATTTTATGAAAGCTATTTTTTATTTGCAAGATACTTAAAAAAGTTTACGAAAAACAAATTTTGTGATAAAATATGAATGTAAAACAATAAATAGATTAATTAAAATTGTGTTTAATGGAGAAGAAGATATGGCGAAACTTTTTGGAATAATTGATATTGGCAGCAATTCAGTAAGACTTATGATAAGTGACGGAGACAAAAGTTTGAAAAAATATGTCAACACTACAAAGCTTGCTGAAGGACTTGCAAAAACTGGTGTTTTGAATGATTTTGCTATGGAAAGAAGTTTGCAGGCAGTTTGTGAGTTTGTGCAAATGGCTCAAAAGCAAAATGCACAAGTTCATATTTTTGCAACCGAGGCAGTGCGCAGTGCAAAAAATGGCAATGTTTTTACAGACAAAATAAAAGAACTTACAGGACAAGTTGTGGATATAGTTTGTGGAGAAATGGAGGCAAAACTGGGGTTTACTGGAGCATCTAACGGACAAAATGTGTGCGTAGTGGATATTGGTGGTGCAAGTACAGAGATTGTTTGTGGCGATAAGGGTAAAATTTTATATGGAAAAAGTGTTCCGATTGGTGCTGTTAGATTGTTGGATAATTGTGGAGAGGATGAGGAACTCTTGACAAAGTATATTTCTGACAATTTGCTTTGTTATGGAAAGGTGCCAAAGATGGATAAATTGATTGCTATTGGTGGAACTGCGTCAACAATTGTTTCAGTTTTACTTGAAATGAGTGAGTATGATAGTGACAGAGTGCATAACTTTATGTTATACAAACAAGATGTGCTAGATGTTTATAACAAAATCAAAAATACACCTAAAGATAAAAGAGATAGCATTATTGGCTTAGTGCCTGGCAGGAGAGATATTATTGTTGGAGCAGCTTTTGAACTTGCAAAAATTATGGAAATGTTAGGTTATGATTATTTATATGTAAGTGAAAGTGATAATTTGGAAGGGTATTTGATGCTTAACAAATCAAATTGGTAAAAAATTATCATGTTTATTAATTTATGCAAAGAAGGGCTGTATTTAAGATTACTTTATTGCTCATATTATAACTGTTTTGGAGAAACGCATAATGGGGAGCAAAAAGCGTTTAAAGTAGCAGTTTATTGGTGAAAAAATAAATATCTTTTTGTAAAAAAGGAATTATTTAAGTGAGTTTATCATATAATAAATGTATAAAAGATTTTGCAAAGTTTAAAGATATTTTTAATTTAGTATCGATTTTTGCAAGGTTTTTAATAAAAATTTAATATTTTTGCATAAAACAACATCTCAAAAATTGTTAAATATGCTGGTTATATCAAAAAAATAATTATTTTTGTTGTAAAAATCCTTGACAAAAGACAATAAATAATGTATTATAATCAAGCATATGTGCTACTTAGTGGCATATCGTCGCAGGATGGAGCAGTCGGTAGCTCGTCGGGCTCATAACCCGAAGGTCGTTGGTTCGAATCCAACTCCTGCAACCATTATTTTTGACGGTGTTGTTTTTTGATTATTGCAATCGGTTACGCCGGAGTGCTTTATAATAACTTGCACTGTTAATGTAAACAATGTGTTGAAATTGTTTTCAACCTTTATATTTTGGCGGTGTAGCTTAGTTGGTTATAGCGTTCGGTTCATACCCGAAAGGTCATAGGTTCGAATCCCATCACCGCCACCACATTTTGTGGCCCCATGGTCAAGCGGTTAAGACATCACCCTTTCACGGTGGAATCAGGAGTTCGATTCTCCTTGGGGTCACCATTATTAAAAATTACTTAAATTATTTATCAGTAAGCAAGCTAAAGCTTGAAAAGATAGGTATTTTTAAGAGCAAATATTTTGTAAATAAGCTTATTTAATTTTAAAGCTTTTTGCAAAAGTTATGGAAGCTTAGCTCAGTTGGGAGAGCATCTGCCTTACAAGCAGAGGGTCATAGGT
>CAJUEA010000023.1 GCA_910584975.1 uncultured Christensenella sp. | reverse complement strand
CACTTTACACAAAAAATAACAGCCGAAAACATAACATTTTCGGCTGATTTTTTATGATATTGTTTAATTGTTTTTTAGACAGAATAATTCTGTAATTTTACCGTTAATTTAGCACAAAACAAACAAAATTTTATAAATTTACACAGCACCACGGATTTTGTGAGGCATATAAAATTCCTCCAAGCTATTGATATCTTCTTGTGTTAGTGTAATATCAACAGCCTTAACGGCATCGTCAAAATGTTCTGCTTTTGTGGCACCAATGATTGGTGATGAAACGCCCTTTGCATACTGCCAAGCCAATGCAATTTGTGACATTGTTGCATTATATTTTTCTGCAACTTCAAAAACTCTTTTTACAATTTCATAATCTTGATCTTTTGTGCTGTCATACTTACCACGAGCAACCCTATCCGTTTGACTGCGTTTGCTTTCAGAGCTCCACTCCAATCTGCAAAGTCTGCCTGCTGCAAGTGGAGAGTACGGAGTAAGCGAAACACCATATTGTTTGCACACTGGTATCAACTCCCTTTCGTCTTCTCTGTAAAGCAAATTGTAATGATTTTGCATTGAAACAAATTTTGTCAAATTATTTTGTTCGGCACAAATTTGCAAATTGTGAAATTGATATCCATACATTGCAGATGCACCCAATGCACGAACTTTGCCCGACTTCACAAGTTTATGCAAAGTTTCCATTATTTCAATCATTGGAGTATCATAGTCAAATCTGTGAATAATGTACAAATCAATATAATCAGTATCAAGCCTTTTTAAGGACATATCAATTTCGCGTTCAATTGCCGTTTTGCTCAATTTGCCATCATTAAAATAAACTTTTGTTGCAATAACAACATCACTACGCTTTGCGTTTTTTTTAAGTGCTCTGCCCAAATATTCCTCACTTGTGCCGTGAGAATAGCTGTTTGCAGTGTCAAAAAAGTTTATGCCCAAATCAAGTGCGTGCTGCACCATATTTTCAGTTTCTTTTTCACCCAATGTCCATTCGTGAAAATCTGTAGATGGCTTGCCAAAGCTCATACCACCAACGCATATTTTTGAAACATTCAAATCCGAATTTCCTAATTTTGTATACTTCATTATCTCTCCCCTTACTTTTTGCTTATTATAGCATTTTTTACTTGCAAATGTCAATATTCACCAATATTTTACACTAACAAATATTAGGATTTTGTCAATAATTTAAGCGTGTTAAATAATAGCATTTTTATAAATTTTCATCAAACATAGTTTGAGACTTCTCATTGTACCCCACAAAAAGGTTGTTTTTGTGAATACCACATATTCGCTCGAAATGATACTCCAATGTTATACTGAGAAATCAATAACAAAAGTCTTGAATACAAAAAATAACATTTTGTATAAAAAAATCTTGCATTACACTCATTAAGTAAGAAAGAAGAAATTTTTTTCCAAATCAAAAAACAACTTGACAAATTTATAATAATGAGTTATAATTACATATGTTATATAACTATTGTAATTAATCGGAGTGTTTATGCCAAAACAAACTGTGGATAAAAACGAAATATTGAAAATTGCCTTGGAGATGACACGAGAAAATGGCTTTGAGTATGTGAACGCTCGCAGTGTTGCCAAGCGTATGGGATATTCTGTGCAACCTATATATAGTTATTTCAAAAATATGGATGACTTAAGACAAACGCTTTATGGTGCAGCAATGCAATTTTACAACGAATTCATCTATTCACGCGTAGATAAGAATAATGCTTTGGAAAGTATGGCAAAAGCAAATGTAGCATTTGCAAAATACGAAACTAACCTTTTTAAGTTGTTGTTTTTTCAAAAATTAAATGGCTTGAATAGTTTTAATGATATTTATGAATGGATGGGCGATAAACAAGCAACAAAACAGCTTGCAGAAAAACTTTTGCTTTCTGAGCAAAAGATTAAGGATGTTTATATTATGCTTATTGTTTTTACGCACGGAGTTGCAACAATGATTGCCACTGGTGGTGCAAATATTTCAGATGAAGAAAGTGCTGAGATTCTTGAAAAAGCATACAACGCATTTATAAAAGCATAGGTAAAATTTAAAATGCCCTTTGGCATTAATAAATAAAAAGGAGATAAAAATATGAACACAAAAATTATCTTGGACTACCTTGCAGACCTTTCTGTAAACAACAATCGTGAATGGTATCACGAGCACAAGAAAGAAAATAAAGCTGCAAATGCAGAGTTTGAAATACTTGTGCAAGAACTAATTTGCGGCATTGGCAAATTTGACCCAAGTGTTTTGCACAATATTCCAAAGGAACTAACCTTCAAACTTGTGCGCGACACAAGATTCAGCCACGATAAATCGCCTTATAACCCATCATTCAGGGCTCACATCTCTTCAATGGGCAAACTTCCAATTCCTGTTGGCTATTACATTATGATAAAGCCAAATGGTGGAACATTTTTGGGTGGTGGATTGTTTGCTGATATGTTTTCAAACGCAACTGCAATGGTACGCGATTACATCTCTGCTAATCCTGAGGAATTTGCAAGCATCATTAACAATCCAGAATTCAAGAAGTACTTTGTTGTCAAAGGTACAGCATTGAAAAATGTTCCTGCGGGATATGATAAGGAAAACCCTCAAGCTGAATTTTTAAAATTCAAATCTTGGTATTTAGAATATTTTGTCTCTGACGAAGAAATACTAAACAGCGAACAATTTGTGCAAAAAGCTATTGAAATATTCAAAGTTATGAAACCTTTCAATGATTATCTAAACAAAGCACTAAAAGATTTTAAAATGCCAACAAGATAAATCAAGCATAACCAAAAAATAGTAAAGCATTTTATTGTAATTAAAATTATTATAAAGCAAAAATCGCACACCAATTAAATTGATGTGCGATTTTTAATAAAGTTTTTTGCAGGTTAGCTATCGTAATTATATGGGATTTTTTTAAGCTTTTCACCCAACAGATTTATAATGTATTTCATATATAATCAAAATCATCAATAACTATATTATTTAACTTGTCAACTATTTTTATCCAGTTACTTGACCAATCTACTAGCATTTTACACCTCATAAAAACTTATTTGCAAATTAATTATAAAGTAAAAAAAAATAATAAAATAGTTTTATGACAAAATTATATGTTTTTCATATATTCTATTAAAGGTTGCAGATATTTTTTGTCTGTCCAATCGCAAGTTTTTCCCAAAGCACTTACCAATGCTGTTTCCCATGGTTCATAATTAGCAGGATCTTTTTTTGCCACTGCTTTTTGCAGCATATTGCATAAAGTCCTATCAAAAAACTTCATTTTTCTCTCGTCCCACGCCCCTCTACCATAATATATAGGAATATTTTGCATTTCAACTTTAAGATTACGCATTTTTATTTCTTCAAAAAGTTTCTCGTCATAAGGAGACGCACCAACACAAAAAATTGCAATATTTTTATTTCTCAAAACTTCAAAATGCTTTTTAAAAAATGTTAAACCATTTATTCCTGAGGCATAAATACCTCCACACAAAAGGATGTTTTGATATTTCAACACTTGCTTAATTTCCACATTCGACAAATCAAAAATATCATATTCAAGTTCTTCGGAAAGCCATTCTGCATATTTCTTTGTTGCACCATATTTAGACTTATAAATTACAAGACCATTAGCCATATTTTTAAACTCCTTTGCAATAATTTGCATATTCCTCAACTTTTTCCAATCCATCCAAAAGTTTATTTTGCAAATCAAAATATTTCTCAACTTCCTTGTCCGTTAAATTTGAAAAAAGTTTGTTTAAAACTTCATTTTGTCGTTCTGCCATGCAAAATAAATATTCGTTTGCTTTATCGGTTATTTCAATTAAAACTGAATTATTTGCCCCATAAACAAATTTTATAAATCCATTTTTTTCCAAAGTCGTTGCCAAACTTTTTACATTTTGCCTTGAGCACCCCATAAGTTTTCCAATACTCGTCAATGTTCTTGGAGGAGTGCAAACTTGTGTCATAGCAAGCAAATGCCATTGACGCATAGATATTCTCTTTTGCACTTTTTCTCCTGCAATTTGCAATCTGTTTTGCAACACAAAAAAACTAGCAAATAATGCTTGCTCTTTTTGAATAATATCCGTTCCGTAACTTAAAAATTCTTTCATTTTCCACCATGCCAAAGCAGTAACTTATTACTACAATTATAGCAATAAGTTACCATTTTGTCAATATAATTGTACAAAATTATGTAAAAAAACTAGCCATTTAAATGTAATGACTAGTTTTTTTTGAAAATAGAATTATAAGTTATTATAAATTTATCAAAGACAAGTTTTATTTAAATTTTCTTTTTCTTTATAATCACAAAAATTACAATTATAATTACACTCAATCCAGCTGTGCCACCAACTGCGCCACCAACGATAGCACCTATATTAACACTTGAAGCTTTCTCTGTTTCCCCTGGTTGTTTTGATTCATTCATAACGCCTATTGAAGGAATTTCTTCAGTCTTAGTTTCATCACATCTGTTACAATTATGTGTCTTTTCGCCTTTTTCAGTTGCAGTAGGCTGTTTTGTAATTTCGCCTTCATCCCAATCGTGTCCTAATGGAGCGATAACTTCTGTTTCTTCATAGTTACAATCTTCACATTTTTTATTTATATGACCACTTTCAGTGCAAGTTGCATCTCTTTGGTCAATAGCTACAAAATTATGAGGTAATTTACTATTTTCTTTTTCTCTAGTTTCACTTGCATTTTCATTGCCACAATTATTCAAGCAAGTTCTAGTTTCTGTTCCATTTTTTTCACAAGTAGCATTATTGTTAAATTGCCATTCGCTCCAATTGTGATTATTAGGATTTATAGCTGTTTCACTATCTCTTTCCTCATTACCACACACTGAGCATTTGTGCAATGTATATCCTTTCTCCACACATGTTGGCAACACTATTGTATCCACATCACTATGTCCTAATGCGGCTACTTCATTTTGTTTTGTTTGATCTACATCCTCACACCTTGAACATTTATACAATGTATATCCTTTCTCTGTACATGTTGGGTCTGTCACCTGTGGCACATTATGGTCATGTCCCAGTGCAGCAATTTCTCTTGTTTCAGGTTCATCACAACCTTCCCTTTCACAAGTTCTTATTTCTGAACCATTATCAATGCAGGTTGCTACATTTTCGGTTGCCCACTCACCCCAAGCATGGTTGGTTGCATCCAATTCTCCTTCATATCTTTCATCAATATGACTAGGGTCATTTTTACATTGATATTTATTTTTTGCTTGTGTTGTACAAGTTGCTACAGAAATATTTTCCACCAACTCAAAATCATGCCCCAATGCATCAATTGTTCCTTGTTCTGTTATTCCACAGCCAACTCTTTTACATAATCTTGTTTTCGTGCCACTCTCAGTACAAGTCGGTGCTTGTACAATTGTCCATTCGTCCCAATCGTGATTGTTAGGATTGATGTCCCCTTCAAATTCAGTTTTCGTATGTGTTGTGTCATAAGAACAAACATACTCAAACTCTTTGCCACTTACACAAGTAGCATCGTGCAACATATCTCCTTTTATCCAATTGTGCTCTCTTGCCTCAAGTGCCACACCACATATTGTACATGTTGCAGCTACTTCGCACATATATCCTGTATGGTCAGCGTTAAGTTTAAGCGTAAAACTACTTGACCCGTCAGGGTAAACTACAACAATATTAGTGCCGTTTGCACTTGCTGTAAATTTGATTTTACCATTGGCGTCGCCCGTATATCTCACGCCATTGATAGTGACATAATTATACTTATTTCCATCTGCATCGACATATTGATTTACAAAAATTTCTCTTTCAATACAATATGTACTGTTAACATCCCAGTTTCTATCCACATTAACAGCAGTGTTTGTCACACTTTGAGTTAATGCATTGATTTCATCTGCAGTTGCAGTTTCACTATCAATCATTGCATCAATATCATCCATCAATGCCATAATTGTATCCAAGTTATTGATTTTACCTGCTGCATTTTTCAAGTTAGCAATCAAATTATCTTTTGCAGTTTGCAAATTTTCTTTCGCCTCAGTTACACCTGCCCCAAGTATTTCAAAATCAATAGACACAGGTTCACTATAGGATACTGTATATTGACTGCCCCAATCTGTACTTGAAGTCCATCTTTCAGCCAATGACTGCATAGTATGAGTATAAGTAAACTTGCCGATTTTTGATGCAGTACCTGTTACATTTATTCTGCTCTTATAGCTTTGATTACCTGCAGAAACCAACAAATATGGCTTTGAATTGTATGTTACAGACGCAAATCTCCAGTTGCCATTAACCGATGTTTGATTTTCGTAATTTTGGAATGACCAATTTCCAGCAGTGGCATTGCCACCTACTGAGTGTGTTGCTGTATATGTATAATTGGTGAAATATTCACTAATAACATTTGCTTTATTACCCCAACCACCAGCATCAAAAAACATTCTATAATCTGAGTTAGTCGGATTATAATTTGCATCCACTATAAATTCATAGCCAAGGTCGGCAAAACTTTGTCCAGTTTCCATACTTATTTTGCTAGGATATATGAATGTTGCAAAAGAATCGCCAAAAGTACCTTTTATTATTTTATATCTTCCACCAGAAAGATGGCTATCCCAAATGTTCAAATAATATTGAAGAGTGCTAATGTTTGCATTAATTGTACTAATTTCAGGAGAACTTGAGTTAATAACATTATTAGCAACTGCCAAATCATCATAAATTGCTTTATATCCTGCTGTAGAGCTACTAACCCCAATGCTTGTTAACTTGCTATTCAAATCATTGTATATATTACGCAATTCAACAGATAAGTTTTCCAACCTACTTATTTCATTTTCAACATTTCTTGTTGCCTCTAAAACAGCCGCATTTGTTACTTTACGATTATCAAAAATGCTTTGTGCATTTGACAAAATAGTATCACTTTCGCTGGTTCTATTCATGTTTCTTAGTCTGTTGATAGCGTTTTTCAAAGGATCTTTGTCATAAATATTTATTTCTATTCTAATAGGAGAAGGCGACATATTTTTATAACTGCCAGAATTTTTCCAACTACCATTACCAAACCACCCATTATCCCATTGCTCAGTATCAATATAATTATTAACAGGCATTCCATCAACACTGTCAAATCTAAATTCAAATGCACCTGTGTTTTTTGGGGTTCCAAACAATTTGATTTTAACATTGTAACCAGAATCATCGCTTGCAAATTTATACACATTAAGCAGTAGTTGACCATATTGAGTACCTATACCAATACCAGTATTAGAATCTACACCACTTGTAGTCTTAGAACTTACCTCAGTGCCAGCTATTTCACTTAGTGCAGTATAGTAATAATCACTAAAAAGATTATCCATAGAGCTTGCGACACTGTCATGTCTATACCCCCAAATATGTGGATTTACATAAATTCTATTACCATCACTACCACCGAAGTGACCACTAACTATTTCAAAATAATATCCAGCATTTTCCAAAGTTTCACCTTTGTCAAGATATATCTTAGTAGGATATTTCATAGTAACATGGTCTTCATCTGCACCTAGTTGAAATCTAACCTCACCTGACTTATCACTACCATCCCACGAATTTGGATTGTTATCTCCAGCAGTTCCGGTCAATATATTATCATTATCGTATAAACTTTGTCGTGAAATCACAATAACACCTGTCGCACACAATGCCATAAAGAGCATTATTACAACAAAAAATGAAATAATTCGCTTTCTCAATTCCCCCATAGCCTCTTCTCCCAAAAGCACTTTTTATTAAGTAATAATATACTATTATTAGTATATAATTGATTATAACACTCAATTATAATTATGTCAATACTACTTTTTTTACTTACATATCAAAAATTTAGCGATTGTTGCCGATTTTCTTAGTGTTTATTAAACTTTAGAAAAATAAATTTTATTACAATTTTTTTTATGTCAGAATATTTTTGTCCAAATAATTAATATCTAATAATTAAAGCTCCAAATAACTCTATTTATAACTATAAAAATATAATTATCACTTAATTCACTTAGTCTATTCTACAAGGTTAACTGCAAGTTTGGTAATAATAATAGTATATTATTTAAACTAAATTATCTGTATATACTTATCTTGAATAGTAATAATATTATAAATTTATGTTATATTCAAGTATTTACAAAAAAAATGAACCAGTGTGATAACTGGTTCGTTTTTATAATGCGAAAATTCTTAATATTTTACAAAGTAATATCGTTTAAAATAACATTAGCTTTTATTTGATTATCACTTATTCTTTAACTTTTTCTGTAGGCACTTCTTTTGCTTTTTCCACAGCATTTGGTTTGATAAAATCTGGCAAAGTTAATCCAGCCATATCAAACATTTCATTCAAAGGTGGCAATGATTTCATCATTCCTGAAAGGAAGTTTGATGTGCCAGTTTTTCCGTCTGCACTTGTGCCACTATCCCAAACTGTAACTTTGTCAATCTTGATGTTTTTAATAGCCTCAACTTGCTTAGCAACAATCTCTTGCAACTTATCTGCAACCATCAATTTAACAGCATTATTAGCATCGCCATTTGCAGCCTCAACTATCTTTTTGATACCTGTTGCCTGTGCATTCAACATTGCTTGAACACCTCGTGCCTCAGCCTCCATTTTTGCATAAATAGCCTCTGCCTCACCTCGTGCTTTTCTGCGCATTTGTTCAGCCTCAGCCTCTGCCTCCAACTCTCTTCTGCGCTTGTCAATTTCAACTTTAACAATGACATCTGCCTCTTGAGTTGCTTTTTCCTTCTCTGCTCTTGCTTTTTCAGCGTTTTGCTCTGCTGCATAAGCATCTTCCAATGCTTTTGCTGCTTGAATTTTTTCTGCAGTAACAGCAATACGCATTGCCTCAGCTTGTTTCTCTCTCAATCTTGCTTGAGCCTCTGCTATGTCTGCTTTTGCCTTGTTTTCACCTGCAATAGCCTCACTTTCAGCTTGAGATACATTAATTCTTTCATCTCTTTGAGCTTGTGCCTCACCGATACTACCATGTTTATCTGCCTCTGCCACAGAAATTTTTGCCTCATTGATAGCCCTTGATGCAGCCTCTTTACCCAAAGCCTCGATGTATCCTGATTCGTCAGAAATATCTGTCATGTTAACATTTATCAATCTCAAACCAATCTTTTTAAGCTCGCCCTCAACATTTCGAGAGATTGCATCCAAAAATTTATCACGGTCGGTATTGATTTCCTCAATGTTCATTGTTGCAATTACAAGTCTTAGCTGACCGAAAATGATATCTTTTGCAAGTTCTTGTATTTCGTTCAACTTAAGTCCCAATAATCTTTCTGCTGCATTTTGCATAACTGCTGGTTCTGTACTGATACCAACAGTAAACCTACTTGGCACATCAATACGAATGTTTTGTCTTGACAACGCATTTTTCAAATCCACACTCAAAGAAATTGGTGTCAAATCCAAAAACGCATATGATTGTATCATTGGCACAATAAACGCTGCACCACCATGAATACACTTAGATGACTTTTGTGTACCATCTTTTTCTTTGGCGATTTTACCATAAATAACCATAACCTTATCTGACGGACATTTCTTGTATCTTGCAAAGAAAAGCACAGCAATGGATGCTATCAAAAGCACCACTACAACCACAATGATAGCAATAATACCACCAGTTTGAACAGTTGATAATAAACTTAACATGTTTATTCCTCCTATTATATTTTACTCTCATTAAAATTCGCAAACACGAATTAATTTATAAATTTTAAAATTAATTGCTAAATAATTACAATTTGACTTTTCTCTAAAACTTTAGTTTTCGGCAGATTGTTTTCTTTTTCTGCTCTTTTTTGAATTAGTTTCCACATTAGGCAATGCAACTTCCACGCTCAAATCACTTGTAACTTTGCAAATGTCACCTATCAAGCCAATTACTTTAACTTCACTGCCAGTAGGGATTGCCTCAGCCTCATCTGTCACAGCCTCCATCTCAACCAATTTGCCTTGTATAACAATGCTAAGTTTGCCGTGTCCCTCGCCTTTTGCAGGCACTTTAAGATACACTTCTGCCACCTTGCCAATAGCATTGCGATTGTCAATTGCTCCGTTAGCTTGCAATTTCTTAATAGCTTTAAATGCCAATCCGATAGCCACAAATGCCACAAAACCACATATGATTGACACCAAAATGGTCCAACCATCTTTCAATCCACCGAATACGCAAGCAACACCTACCCATCCACCGATTGCAAAAAATCCTATTATACCTTTAAGGGTAAAAATACCAAGTCCACCATCAGCATCTCCATCAAAATCAGCACCACCATCGCCACCGATATCAATATCCCCGTCTCCTGCAAATCCTATTAACAACAATATAAACTGGATTAGCAACAAAACAGATGCCACACAACCTAGCACAAAATAAATTTGTCCTATCAGCCCTAATTGTTCCCAAAACATTTTTATTCTCCATATTAGACATACTAAAATTAGCAAAAAATTGCCTTGTGCAACCTATATGCCTTATGTCTAGTATACATTATATCATATTTCTACAAAAAATGCAACACCCTTATAGTCTATTCAATTTTATTGTTATTTTTAACCTTAAATAACAATTATAATTTATACTAAATGCTTATTGTAAAATATTTATAACCAATGTTTTTATTGTGTTTCACTTAAAAAAAGGTCACAATTTTTTACAATTATGACCTAAGCAAACAAATTAAAATACCAACACAAGCGCAGCATAAATCTTGAAAAATCTGCCGAAAATCGGCACTAAATTGCAATATTAAACCAATCTAACGCCCTTATTCGTCAAAAAAACTTTAATGCCCTATCAAAACACATAACTGCCATAAGCATTGATTTTATGTTATGAATTATTTTATATTATGCCTGCCTCAACAAACAAATAGTCAATCCTGTCAAAGTTAACAAGATCTTTGTATTTATCATAAAGCTCTTCAAAACTTTTATCTTCGTCTGCAAATTCCGTCCAGTCAACAGTGTTTGTATCAGGCATGCTAAGTTCAGCTTTGATTGTGCCCTGTATTCTCCAAATAAATTCCGAATCAACAAAAGTTTGCAAGATATAGTCAAGTGTATAAATAACATGCAACTTCCCGTCTTCTTCATAGCAATGCAAAGCATCTGAATCGCCAACCTCAAGCATCTCGCAAGCATCAGTTTCTGCAATCAATTGCTCCTTATCCATAAGATATTCAATGCCATCAAGCATAGCAGGCAATTGCGAAACTTCCTCAACTTTGTTGCCAACACATTCCAAAAGGAACTCTTCAAGCGTTTCTTCCACCAAATCTTCCAAGCACATTAAAATGCCCTCCTCTCAGCTTTATTATTATTTTTAATTCTACCACATACCCCACAATAAGTCAAGTCCTTCTAAAATTCAACAACTTTAACTATAACCATTTGTTTTCCATATAAAAACCTTATTTTAGTATCAAATGCAAAGTGTAGTAATTTGCAAAGCTTAAAAATTACCTAGTCTTTATTTGAACTAGGTAATTTTATACATTTTAATCTTCATTTATTCTTTTGTTTTTTGAAAAGCCTTGCGAAGATTTTTGTCGCTTATCCTACAAATGTTGAATGTCAGTGCCAATGCACTAGTAACTACTGCTATCAATATTGTAATAATTATAGAGACTGGTATCAATGGTAACTTAACAATTAGTGTCTGACCAATTATTGTTGTCATAAGGTAATCAAATAAGAATATAACTCCTATACCAAGCCCTATACCTATAATTAGTTCGATTAAAAGTTGTATTATTGTGAATATTCCATAGATTTTGTAATAATCTAATTTACTTGCACCAAGTGACTTTAGTATAAGCAAATCATTTGCCTTTGATGTTATTATTATACCAATTGAATTATATATAAGCATTCCTACAACAGCAGCAAGTATAATGCTTGCCACAATGAAAACATAATTACCAATCATTCGCATTTCAGCATATTCACTTGTTACTAGTCTACCATCATCAATAATAAAATCTAACATTGATTGATAATAGTTGTCATAACTTTTCCCACCATATAAGCTCTTAGCTTTAGCATTCAATTGTTTAAGTTCGCCTGCACTTAAACTATCCATATTGTAAATAATTTTATTCAATTGTGGTTTTTCATATCCACTCATCATCATTTTATAATCTTCTTCATTATACAAAATTTCTGAATTGTGTTTATCGTTTAATCGAGCATCAATTTTAACTTTAAACTTAATGTTCATTCGGATATTTCTGTCAATGGCATATTCTCCACCCAAATCTTGAACATCACCTCTTACCAACATTGTTGAAAGCAGTATTTCATCACCATCATTCAACTTTTTCAATGCCGCAAAATTATTGCTCATCAACACAGTGCCTTTTTCTACACTATCAATACCTGTAATATGTGCAGTCAAAGAATTAGCAGGAGCAACTCCAATATCATTAAATTTAGTGTTATTTATAGTCATTGATGTGTTTACATATTGCCCTTGAATTTGTCTAGCATTTCCAAATCCTTCATAATACATTGTCGCATCCCACACATCACTCCAAGCTGTTGGAACAATAACTGATTCTGCCAAAAGTTTATCTGTAACACAAGAATATGCCTCTTGCTCATCCTCACTTTCAAACTCGCTGATTGGCTTTGCAAATTTATTTGGAACAACTACGCCATCATCAAATACACCAACTATTTTAATTCCATAAAAATCATGTTTAAAAATATCTTTAACTGCCACAAATTCATAAGTTTCACGATCACGATAACCACCTATGGCATTAAAATATATAAATTTACTTTTAGGAATAGCAATTTCACCTAATTTCTCTGGTTGCCTTCCTTTAATAAGAGAAATCCCTAAACTTTTCAAATCATTTGTAACAATATATTTGTCTATAAACGCATATCCATATGCAACATCTTGCAAGTTAAGCATTTTGTCATTTATATCATAGGTTAAAGTGCCAGTAAACACAGTATCTACACCAAAAATATCTGTTACATTGCTGTATACCTTTGCACTATTTATTCCTTTTTTATCCTTAAGATATTGACTTATTTCAGTTAAATCATTGTGCGTTGTTGCAGTAAAAGTACCATTCCCAACTACTCTAGATACTTTTTCATATTTTGAGTATTCAGATATAACCATATTACTTATATTCCTCTTGTCATATGTAGCTCGAACCATAGTTTCATAATCAATCGACGCCCAATTGCAACAAAACAAAAGTATCATTAGTAGGATAGTTGTTACCACCATAAAAGCAATTCTACGAGCTACCCTTGCTTTGTTAAACGCAATAGCTACTGACATAGATGTTTTAAAACTCAAACCATATTTTTTCTTATTTTTTATTTCAATATTTTTCTTTTCTTCTACATTTTTATTATCTATTACTTCAACAATTGTTTCATCTTCAATAATCATTCCATCTTGCAATTTGATTATTCTGTTCGCATATTTTTTAATATTATCGACATCATGTGTAACAACGATAATAAGTATATCTTTTGCTAATTCTTGAAGCAAACTAAAAATATTTTTACTATTTTTGCTATCAAGATTACCTGTAGGTTCATCAGCAAAAATAATCTTTGGTTTTTGGATTAATGCCCTTGCGATAGCTACCCTCTGCTTTTGACCCCCTGACAAACTAAAAATTTTTTCATTTTTACATTCAAAAATACCCAATTCACTTAGTAAATTGTCAATTTGTTCCAAACTATAGTCACTATTAGTCAATTCCTTAGCAACCAAAATATTGTCAATAGTACTAAGATTTTCGATAAGCTTATAATCTTGATATATTGTAGCAAATGTCGATTTAATATGTTTTGGATTTTGCTCCATCCCATCCAAAAAAATCTCTCCATCTGTTTTTTCATCCATTCCTGACAAAACATTTAATAATGTCGATTTTCCACAGCCACTACTGCCTACTATGGCTATCATACCACAATTAGGAGTGTCAAAAGACACTCCTTTTAAAGCCTGCACTCCGTTTTCGTAAATTTTTGTTAAATTTTTTACTTTTAACATGAAACCTCCTTAATCAACATATGTATTCCAAGTAAAACTTTTTAATGATAATGAATCGTTAGGACTACCATCATTCTTACCTGAGTGCTCTCCCAAAGTACAATCTAATCCATATTGATTATTTGAACTATCAAAAGTTCCCCACAAGAAAATATTGTCATTATTATTTAGGCCATAATCTGGTGCTAAGAATATTCCATCAACTTGCAAATTATAAAACTCAACATAAAATAATGCAGTATCAATTTTACTTGCTTTGAAAGTATGTGAAACCTGATAAGTAATAGCATTGTCTTTAACAGGTTTATTTGCATATACACGAGATTTTTTACTTACATTATTACCTTCATCTAATCTTGAAACACTTGCATTTTCGTTTGACCTCAATTTTGTAGCTGAATAATCATTACTAACATTAAATTTTGTACCATACATACCAGTGACATAATTTTGACCACCATTATCTAAAATAATAGATGAGGTATTATTATCTTTATGCATTATATTACTCATTCCATAATTAACCGTGCTATAGCCAACATTCATAGAAAATTCTACTACTTGATAATCATTAGCACCATCATTAAGAAGTGGAATGACCTCAGCTTGAACAAATATAACACCTTCACCATTTTTTTTGATAGATGATGTTACGCCTAATTTTATTGTTCCAACTTTGTGCCCACCATTTGCCAAAATATCACATTCAGTCTTTGCGTTAAAGCCATAAACTGGATTTGTAGATTCTGCATAAACAGTTTCTGCATATACATTGTTAGTTAAAAATATACTGCAAAAAACAAGAATCAAAGACATACATATCATAATTGATATTATTGTAATTTTACCACATAAACTTTTACTTTTGACCATATTTAGTCCTCCTATCATTATAAATCATAATTTTGGAGTAAAACCATATAAGCATTAGTATTTGTCATAAGTATTTTAACATAGTTTTACTCTTTTTGCAATATGAAAAATTAAATAATTCTTCAATATTCATAGTATTTGTTGCTACACATTTATAACTTATTATTACCACCTCCCCAAAATCTTTATTTTTCCCTTCCTACTTTGTATACGATTGAAATTGCATTTTTTATTCAAAAAAAATAAGAATTTTTGAAAATACTCAAAAATTCTTATTTTATACCATATTTTAGCCAGTTTTATGCTAGCAAATTACTTGATTCCTCTTGCCAATCTGTTTCTTCTTCCATTTCAAAATACACTTTGCAAACATAACCTTTATAGTTAAATTTAGTAAAAGTTTTATATAAATATAATTCTTCATCAAATGTAGTATTATAACTTATTTGTATATCATTTACTGAAAATTTGTTTTCCAACCAATCGAAATCTGTTAAAAAATCAAATATATAGTTTTTTTCTAATTCAACATTAAGTTTAATTCGTTCATAAGTGTCAAGCAAAATTACATTTTGTTCCAATAAAACATCTTTGTCATTATTTTTATAAATTAAAACAGAATCAAAAACATTTTGATAACCTTTAAAATACTACATATTCAAATTTTATCTTCATTATATTTTCTATTGTTTCTTGGTTATTAACTATACTAAAATTACTTTTTTCCGCTATAACATTAATCTTACAATTAATTCCAACAATAATAAAAAGTAAACTTAATATTATCAAAACCATAATTAAATTCTTTTGTTTTTTTAATTTTTTTTCCATATTAATTATCCTTATTATTTAATAAAAAATTTCAATTCTTCAACACAACTTTCCAAATTAGTTATCTTATTATTTTTATAAGCATCATAAAACATAAGTTGTATGTAATATTCACCTTTTTCTATTGGCATATCATTTATTGAGCTGCATTCTTCAAAAACTATACTTTCTGGTCGCTTGCAAATAGAGATTTTTAAAATATTGTCTTTATAGCATTGTGAATCTTTATAATCAAACTTATATATTTCTTTGCCATTTTTATATGCTTTTGCATTAAATCCTTTTATTTCGCCATTATAAATAAAAGCATGTGTCCCCCAATTATGTGATTTGCTATTTGGTGTTAAGCCAGTATTTTCCAATTGGTTCCAATTGTCATCAAAAAAAACAATTTCCCATGTATCTTCTTTTTCACAGCCTAAAAACAACAAACATAATCCACTTAGCACTACAGCCAAAACTAAAATTGTAACTATTGTTGCTACTCTTTTTATCATAATTTCCTCCCTAAATTATATTTAAAATAATATCGTGTTTTAAATTTCTAGGGAATTCACTTCTAACAATTCTTTTCCCAGACTCTGTATAAAATGTATTAGCACCTTTACCTATTGTTCGAAATAAAAAAATCATTTTGTATTTTCCTCTTTCAGTTGGATAACTACCTGTTGAATCAATAGAAATTGACAACGGATTAGGTTTTATACTCTCTGGTATTGGATTTAAATAGTCATAACTATAAAACTCTTCTCCATCTACAAAACATTTTGCATTAAATCCTTTTGGATTCCCATCATATTCCACTTCAAACTCAACTACATAACCATATCCAGAATCGCATTTAGGAATTTCTTCCCAATTGTCATCGTACAATTTTATTTCAAACACCGGCTCTACTGGCGTTTTATCACACCCAACAAATATCAAAAATAACCCAGATATTAATATTACTAATACCATTACTTCTGCTATTGTTGCTACTTTTTTTCTCATTACATTTCCCCCTAATTTTTTAATTTGTTCTTACCTTTTCTCATTTATTTTTTCCCTTTCTACTTTATATACGAATGAAACGGCAATTTTTATTCAATTTTTTAAAAATTTTTTCATTTTTTTATAAATTCTTGCTCTTTTGGTATAAATTGTTGATATAGGAACATTATCTCTCTCTGCTATTTCTTTGATTGTATAGCCCTCCCAATATAAACGATATAACAATTCTTTTTCTTTGTCATTCAAGATTGCCATTGCCTCTTCAACAATTAATGTTTTCAATGGTTGAAAACTATTGTCTTCTGTTTCATAATAACCACCACTTATATAGCCGATTTTTTTATTCCTTCGATTATCGTCCAATGCTAAATTTTTTGTAATAGTATACATCCAATTATAACCATTTTCTTCACTATCAAAGCTATTTACTTTATCCAAAATAATTTTATATAACTCAACTAAAACATCATCAGCATTGCTCTTATTTTTCAAATAAAATTTTGCAATGTGTTTCATATTCTCATATGTATAAACAAACAATTTGTAAATGCACTTTCATTTCCATTTGCAGTTTGCTTGATATAATGATTTATTCTTTTGCTATCTAGTTGTTTCAAAATTATTTTCCTTGTAATCAATTAATGCTTTAATTATACTTTAATTTTCTTTTTATGTCAATTATTGATTTTATTAATTAAATGTTCAAAATCAAATTGCTTTTAAAACCTTAATCCGTCTTTAATGCTATAAAGTTCAACAAAAGTATTTAATAGAAAACTATTTTTTGTTATGTAAATGCAAATATATCGATAATGGCTCCAACATAATTCATTGGAGCCATTTAATAATATTTTTAATCTATTGCATTAAATTTTATGTTAGCATTCAATTTTACAAAGTAGTCTTTAAATCTAGCTGGTGCGTTAACAATTTGAATGTTTGACAAATCATCAAAACAACCTTCTGGAGTTTTCAATGATTGTGGAAGAGTTATTTGCTTAAGCTTTTTGCAACCTTTAAATGAATTTTTCATTATGTAAATTAACCCTTCTGGCACAACTATGCTTTCAATATCAGAATCTGCAAAAGCATAATCACAAATTCGTATAACTCCACTAGGTATCAAAGTTGTAGGACAGCCTGCCCAAAGTTCATTATTTTTCAAACTAATCAAGCAATTGCCATTTGAAATAAATTCATTGTTACCTTCTGCCACAGAAATCTTTTCTAGCTTTGGCTTATATCTAAAGCCTGCGTTATAAAAAGATTTTAGTGTGGATGGTAAAGAAATAATCTTAACCTCATCACAATGCTCAAAAGTATTGAGACCTATTGTTTCCACACCCTCAGGTATATCAAGAACTTCAAGTTTACCACAATATTCAAAAGCAAAAGAACCGATATTTTTTAGTCCTTGTGGCAGTTTCAGCTCAGATACATTTTCACATTTATAAAAAGCACAGTCTCCTATTTCTTTTAAGCCATCATTAAAAACAACTTCCTTCAAATTAGCACATTTGTTAAAAGCATATTCGTCCACCAATTCCAAACCAATAGGGAAAGTGACATTTTTAAGTCCGACACACCCATCGAACGCATTTTTACCTATAACTTTAACACCATTAGGGATAACAATATTTTCCAACTTGTCACATTTACAAAACGCACCATTTCCTATCTTTTCTATTCCACTTTCAGGCATAATAGAAGTGTTGCAACCAAATACAAGCGTTTTGCTCTTAACATCAACAATACAATTATTTATGCTACGATATTTCTTGTTTCCCTCTTCAACAACAACTGATTTAATGTTATCACAGCCTTCAAAAGCACTTGCAACCAGTGATGTAACTGAAGAAGATATAACGATACTTTCAATTTTCTTTTTACCTTTGAACGCCTTCGCCTTTATTGATGTGATTCCATTAGGTATAACAATATCAATATCTTTTCCTCTGTATTTACGAATTGTGGTGCCATCAATCTCAAAGTCAGGATTTGAAGTTTTACGGTCAATTTTTGTTGCCAATTTGCATCCCTCAAAAGCATCCTTACTTATAAAATCAGCGTTTGGAGGCAAAACGACATCTTTCAATCTGCATTCTGCAAACGCCAATTCACCAATATATGTGACTGAATATGGAATATTTACATCCGTAAGATTTTCACAAGAAATAAAAGCATATTTATCTATCTTTTCAAGTCCTTCTGGCAAAACAACCTTTTTAAGATTGTGGCAAGAGCGAAATGCAGATGGTTCTATTGATTTAATTCCTTTGCCAATAACCACCGAAGATATTGCTGTCCATGCAAATGCTGTTGAACCTATTTTTGTTGTACAATCTGAAATTACAATATCACCATTTAAACTTTCGCAGTGGTCAAATGCATTTCTTTCAATTCTCTCAACATTTTCAAGATTAATTTTTTCCAATTTGGCACAACCTTCAAAGGCACTGACACCTATTTTTTTAACACTTTCTGGCAAGGTAATTTCTTTTAAAGATACACAATTAAGAAAGGCATAAGTGCCTATGCTTTTTACTCCTTTTGGAATATTAATTTCTTTTAAATGGTATTGTCTGCAAAATGCACCATCATTAATTGCTGTAATGCTGCCATCATCTGGAATAATAGAATTTTGACAACCACAAATAACAACTCCTGTTTTCTTTTCAATAAGGCAATTGTTTACTGCACAAAAAACAGGATTTGCATCATCAACGCTAATCTCCTTCAAACCATAACAATTGTTGAAAGGCTGATTTTTTTTGTCCAACTTAACAAGAGATGCTGGCAAATGAATTTTTTCAAGCGCATCGCAATGATTAAATGCCCACGCACCAAGTTCTTCCACGCCTTCTGGAATAACTACTTCACGCAATTCACGACAATGATTAAACGCCTCATTCCCAACCACTTTAAGTGTCGATGGTAATATTACAGACTCGCAACCCTCACCTTCAAAAGCTCGTGTCCATATTTTGACCACCCCTTCAGGCACAGCAATGTTATGACTCCCCTTGATAGGAGTTCTGTGTCCCAATACAACATTATCATCAATTACACCATAAAAATCATATAAATTCTTCTTTGCCATAATTACCTCACCTAATTCTAATATATACTTTAATAAAATATCAAATTAATGTACACAAACCTGATACACAAAAAACAAGAGCTTTCAGCATTTTTATTAATATTACGATTGTAACATATTTTTCCAAATATGTCAAGTGCAGCAAATTTATGCAGCCCACAATGTTTACATAAAACACACCCTGAAAATATCCACTATTTACATAAATCCTAGATTTCCCACACCCTAAATATTTACCTACCATAATAATAACACAAAAAAAAAATATGACTTAAGTTTTTTTAACTTAAATCACAGGGCTCCACAACACTGGATAGCATCATGAAATATAAAGAGCTGCCGAGTAAAAAATATAAGAGATAGTCAACGCTATCTCTTATATCATAATCTCGTGCTGCGACGATGGTGCCGAAGGCGGGACTTGAACCCGCACGAGGTCGCCCTCACTGGATTTTGAGTCCAGCGCGTCTGCCATTCCACCACTTCGGCTTATTGCTTATATATAATATCATATTAATTTTAAAAAATCAACACTTTTTAAGCAAAAAAAATAATTTTTTATTTTTATTGTTAAAATGCGTTTTTCGCCTTAATTTTAGGCAAAATTATATTAGTTTTAGCAATTAATTTTTTATTTTAAATTTCAAATACAACAAATATTTATCCTTCAGCTTTTGAAATATTCTAAACATTTTTAACAATTAAATATATTAAGGAATTTCATTGATTGAATTTGCATAAACAAAAATGAAAAGGTATATAATCTTAATAACATCACTATTTAAGGATAAATATGCCATACTATAACTATCACTGCAACATAAAAAAGAAAATTAAAGAATGCAAACATCCACAAATGTTTATTGTGACCAATTACAAATATATTTCGCCTTGTTTGATTGTGCAAACGGACGATAGCTACTACCCTATACGAGAATATAGATGGCAAGAATATTTTGATATCGCAACAAATCTTGGAATTAAAATTGAGGATAAACGAAATTATGACAAGCAAAACTAATAATATTATGCAACAACTAAAAAGCTCTTTTACAAATAGTGCATATAAAAAACTGATTATTGCTGAAATAGTTGGCGTTGCTTTTTGTTTGTCAATGTCCTTTGTTTTTCATTTTGCATACGAATGGTTAAATAAAAACATTGGCATTGCTTGGCTTTTTGCAACTAATGAAAGCGTATGGGAGCACAGCAAAATCATATTTTATCCTTATTTGATATTCAGCATAGTGGAATATTTTGTCGTTAAATCGGAAATATCAAGCTTAAAAGTATATTTAACTGCAAAAAGTATCCCCCTTATTCTTTGCATACCAGTTATGGTAACAATATTTTTCACTTATTCAGGAGCAATCGGCAAAAATTATCTTGTAATTGATATATTGATGACTATCACGATTATAGTTGCTATGTTTATTTTCAGCTATAAAACAATAACTCACCAATATACTGCAAAATATGTTTATCTTTATGCAAGCTTTGCTGTCATACTCACAATTTTAATAATCATATTCACTTATTACCCAATTCATATTAATTTGTTTTTAGATAATATTAAAAACGCTTACGGAGTAAGTTGAAAAACAATTTTATCTTTTTATGTCTCAAATGTTGCGTATTGGCAAATAAAATGATACTTTTTAAATCACTCAACAAGCATAGTTTGAGATGTTTCGACTACGCTCAACATGACGCTAAATAAAAACACGGACTGAAAGCATTCTTTCAGTCCGATTAAAATATTTTGGTCCCCACAAAATAGCTTTTTTGTGGGGTAAATTAAACAAGGTAAAAGTCTCAACTTTTACCTTGTTTAGCTTTTAAAAGTATTTTTTCAAATCAGTTATTCCACCAATATAATTCAATAGTGTTTCACTATCTGCTGTGGTTATATTTCCCTTGTTTTGTATGCTTGCAGTTAGTATGGTTAGTTTATCTTTTATATTGTCTGTAGCTAGTTCGACATTGCCGTTTATTATTCTGTTCAAGTATGTTATATCTGCAGTGTTAACTACTCCGTCACCTGTTAAGTCTCCTAACACACTTAGATATATTTTATTTGCTGTGTTTCCATTATAGTTGATATAATATCCAGTACCAATATAAGCACTATCGTTTACTACTGCGCCATTTGCTTTGTATATTGCAATTAGGCTTATGTCAACACCCAATTGACTTGCAAGTTTTGTTTTAAAATCACTTACTTTTGTTTTTGGTGCAATATTTCCAATGATTGCATTGTTAACTAGGCTTGCTGTTGTTATTTCACTGCCAACTCGATATATTTTGCCAGTTACGCTATCAATGCTCAAATCTAACAGCATATAATCATTTGTTATATTTTTATTGCTTTCAAAGTAACTATCTGTTTGAGTATTTCCACCAATCACATTAAGCAATATTTTTCCATCTGTTGAGGTCACTTTCCCTCTGTTATCCACCATTGCTGCAAGCTGTTGTTCCAAACTTAATTCACTTAAAGCAATTTCGCCCCTTGAAAGTCTATTAATTAAGGTTACATCCAATGTACTGATTACTCCGTCTGCTACAACATCTCCAAGCACGGATAAGTATACTGTGTCTAAAAGTTCAGTTCCATTGCTATTTTTGTACAACTCTAGCCTATATCCTGTTGCCACATATACACTTTCACTTGCCTCAGTTTCTGTTGTACCGTCATATAGCAATGTATTTCCATTGTATATCTTGATATATCCACACTCTTTTCTTATATCCCCTACAAACTGCTTTATTGTTGTTTTTGGAGTAATATTTCCTATTACATAATTACTTGTTGTTTCGCTTTCACTTACTTTGTGTATTATCTTGTTATCTTTATAGTTTTGTCTTATATTATTACTATCTTTGTATATATAGTCAAAATTTGAGTTATCTTTCAACACCACTCCCGGATGTATTATTTCAAATGAGAATGACATTTGGTCATTAATCTTATCTGACCATACATATCCTAATTTAGTACTTACTTCAACGCTATAAATGCCAATGTCTTTTTTTGTATTATTTTTTATTTCCATTGTTGTTTTATTAAAGTCAGTTGGGAAATATTCAATGTTATTACCTGTATAAACAAAATAATTATTTTGCAAATCTGTTGGGCGATTGATAGGAACTCCAATACTTACCTCGTCTCCTGTTATTGCTACTATTTTGCTTTTATCATCCGAAACAAAAAAATCGCTTGGAGCTGTTTCATTATTTTTTTTGTAGCCATTTGTAAAACAATTTAGATTATAATCATTGGCTAGCACAATGCCAACATTTGTTGTTTTTGTAGAATTTTGCAAACTTTCTTTTATCTTTAAAGTTTGTCCTTTATTCAAATAAATATTACGCACTTCGCCTGCTGAATTTTTGTTTCCATTAATTATCAAACCACTACCAATAGTTATATCATTGCTTATATATACAGCACCATAATTTAAAGTTGATTGATTGTTTTTTATGACACAATTTTTTATACTAACGGTTGAGGTTGCTTTTACTGCGCCATATTCCCCTGTATTGTTATAAATAACACCACCACTAATATTTAATACATCTCCGTTTCTTGAAGCTAAACCAATCCCTTCATTATTTGCAATTATTCCATCATAAAAATTTATTACACCACCAGTACCTTCGCTAGCAACAATTCCATCTCCTTGAGAGATATTGTTAAGCACCATACCACCATAAAAGTTCAATGTGCTCTTACCCAAAACCCTTATCGCCCCACCAATTTTACCATCATTTTTACCACAGCCACCAATAATTTTACCATATGGCAAACTTGCTAATGCAGTTGGATTGTTAATTGCAGTTGAAGCAGCAACATCACTATTAAACTTGCTATCTTTAATATTAAGATTGCTTCCAATCAAAACAAAAATACTCCCATAATTCACATTAGAATCTTTATTTAAATTTCTATTAATAGTGAAACCATTTAAATCCAAAGTTATAGTAGCACCTGAAGAAACTGCAATTCTACCAGCATTAAAGCCTATATTTTCCCCATCCGTCGATCCGAAAGTCGTCTCATCTTCATTAACACTTCGTGCAGTCCAATTTGCAGCTAATTTTACATTAACATTTGCACCATTGTTGTCAAGAGAGTATTGAATAGCTTCATCCCATATTCTTGCCATAGAATCATTATTGCCACTCAAAGTATAGCTTTTATCAGCTACTAATTGCAAATTTTCATTATTCAAATCAAAAGAGTTTTCAGCAAAATTTTTTGCACTTGTAGCACCCAACAACACCCCTATTGCCATTAGACATATTATTGCTACTGCCAAAAAGATTACCCCTACT
>CAJUEA010000022.1 GCA_910584975.1 uncultured Christensenella sp. | reverse complement strand
ATTCAACATATAGGCAACATAAGAGAATCAGTATGATATACTACAAAAAACTGGATAAATATTGACTTTTTACAACTTTTGGTATATAATTACTAAAAGCTTGAGGTCATTTTGATCGTGAATGACAAAAAAAATAAGCTTGTTTGAACGGGTAGTCAATGAAACTTGATAAGGTACGAATTTTTAAAGTTGGAATAGCTTTTGTTATTGTTATGCTTTTTTGGGAAGTATATGATTTTGCTGTGCCTATTTTGCTTGATAGAACTTATGGCTTGTCAGCAACTTGGCGTGGTCTTATTATGGGACTAGACAATATTTTGGCTATTGTGCTATTACCACTTTTTGGTAGTTTGTCCGACAAGTCAAAGGGCAAAACATATGGCAGAAGAACGCCATTTATTGTGATTGGCACTTTGCTTGCAGGTATACTTGTGATTTTGCTTGTGGTTATTGAAAATGCAGAGTTCAACAAATTGGTGAGTGAAGGCGTAAAGAGCATAGACACGCTTGTTTCAAAAGGCTATTTGGATAGCAAGTATCTTGACCCAATTTATCAAACTATAACAGCAGAAAGTCCTATGTTTGAAGAGTTCAGTGTGGATTTTCACGCTGCGCAAGTTAAAATGGCACTGGCAAATACGGTTGCTCATCCAACATCTATAGTTTTATTTATCATTGTTTTGTTCACATTGCTTGTTACAATGTCAGCTTTTCGTGCACCCGTTGTTGCACTTATGCCAGATGTAACAGTTAAGCCATTGCGTTCAGGCGCTAATGCAATTATGAACTTTATGGGTGGCATTGGTGGTTTTATCTCAATAGGTCTTTACAGCTTTTTTGCACCTGATTACGGTTCATTTGTAACTTTGTTTTTGTTGCTTGTGATGTTTATGTATGTTTTGCTTGCAGCTTATATGTTGCTTGTGGACGAAAACAAACTTGTAAAAATGCGTTATGAAGAAGAGGCAAAGTGGAATGTAATTGACGAAGAAGAGCTTAGTGGCGAGGATAAATTGTCCAAATCAAAACTTATCAGCTTTTTGTTGATTTTGGCAGCAATTTTCTTTTGGTTTATGGGCTACAATGCTGTAAGATCTCATTTGTCCGTTTATGTAACAGACAAATTGCTTATGGACTCATCAGGTGTTGGCTTAATCAACTTTGCAAACGGCTTGGGTGGTGCTTTGGCACTTATTCCTGTGGGATGGATGTCTGGAAAGATAGGAAGGAAAAAATCTACATTAATAGGTTTTGCCCTTGCTAGCATTGCATTTTTCCCTTGTCTTTTTGTCACAAGCAAAACAAACTATATTGTTGGAATTTGCTTTGTTTTGGCTGGCATTGGATTGATAATTGTAAATGTAAACACATTGCCTATGGTGTGCGAAATGTCAAAGGGTAGCAATGTTGGGAAATATACGGGATATTACTATGTTGCGTCAATGTCTGCTCAAGCAGTTGCACCATTCTTTGCAGGCTTGTTTATGGACAAAATTGGCGACAATGTAATGTTTGCTTTTGCCTCAATTTGCATTATAATTGCATTTATGATAATGTTGTTTGTTAAGCACGGCGATAACAAGCCAACAAAAGAAGAAATCAAATCAAACCTTATGGATTTGTAAAATGATAAACATTTCAATTACATTGTTTTTGCAAATAAAAAATATAAATAAATTAATTGTAAAAAGGAGAAAATTATGATTTCAATTATTCCAAAACCTTTAAAAGTTACTTGTGGGAAAGGTGATTTTAAATACAATTTTGCTACGAAAATCGGTGGTAAATTTGAAAAAACTAAAATGCAACTTGTAAACATCTTTGCAAAAAGTGGTGTGGAGGCAACTGTTATTTCTGGCGAAGGTGACATCAATTTTGTGGCTGACGAAACAATTGCTAGCGAAGGATATTTTTTGGAAGTTGCAGAAAGTGCAATAACAATTAAGGCAAGTGATGAGGCAGGTGCTTTTTATGCTTTGCAGACTTTAAGACAGCTTTGTGAGGTGGATACTTTAAGTGGAGTAGAAAGCATTGAAATACCTTGTTGTGTGATTGAGGATAAGCCAAGATTTAAACGCAGGGCTTTTATGCTTGATGTTGCAAGACACTATTCAACTATGGATACAATCAAAGAGTGCTTGAATATGATGGCGCTTAACAAACTTAATGTTTTCCATTGGCACTTGACAGATGACCAAGGTTGGAGAGTGGAAATCAAAAAATACCCTCTTTTGACTGAAAAAGGTGCTACAAGAAAGGCAACTCAACTTGCAGGTGGCAAAATGGAAGAAAAAGCTTACGGCGACGGATTGTTTTACACTCAAGAGCAAGTGAAGGAAATTGTTGCATACGCAAAAGATTTTCATATCGAAGTTTTGCCAGAAGTGGATATGCCAGGACATCTTGTTGCAGCAATAAATTGTTATCCTGAACTTTCTTGTGAAGGCAAGCAGATTGATGTTTCAACTCATTGGGGAATTCTTGACGATATCGGATGTGCTGGTGGGGACAAATTGATGCCATTTGTAAAAGATGTTATTGACGAACTTGTTGAGCTTTTCCCTTATGGCTATTTTCATATTGGTGGGGATGAAGTGCCAAAGAAAAAATGGAAAACTTGTCCTAAATGTCAAGCAAAAATTAAGGAACTAGGCTTGAAAAACGAGGAAGATTTGCAAGGTTGGTTCAACAATCAAATTTTGCAATATTTGAAAACAAAAAACAAAGCTATGATTGGCTGGAACGAAATTTTGAAAGCAACTGAATTATCTGACGAAACAATCATTCAATGGTGGATTCATTCTGCAAAAAAAAGTGGTGTTGACAAATGGGTTGCAAAAGGCAACAAAATCATTATGACACCTGAACCATATCTTTATATGGACCATTGCTATGATATGAAAGACTTGAAAAAATATTATTCTGTTGATTTGGATACTATGAACCTTGACAGCAAATATGAAAATCAGGTGCTTGGAATTGAGGCTCCACTTTGGACGGAATATGTAAGATGTAAAGAAAAATTGCAATTTAACATTTACCCTCGTATGCAAGCATTAGGTGAGATAAACTGGACATCAAAAGAGAATAAAAACTTTGCAGATTTTGAAAACAGACTCCCTCTTCAAATGAAAATTATGGATTGCCTAAACATAAAATATGCAAATAGGGATGCATATCTTGTAAGAGGCTTTAAAAACTGGAGTAGAGCATCCAAGGCATGGCTAAACTGGTCAAAAAATCAAAATCACGAATTTGAAAAATATTGTAAATAGTTTTAAGCAAAAATGAAACAAAACGAAAGTCGACTTAAATGATGTGAACCATTAAATGTAAAATTTTTTGGGACATTTTAAAAGTCGACTTTTTCTGTCATAATTGGACATTTAAAATAGTAATTTTTTATTGTTTTCAATATGATAATATCATTTATTTTAATATTGTTTGTCAC
The DNA here is from genome assembly GCA_910584975.1 of uncultured Christensenella sp. Classification (GTDB taxonomy): domain Bacteria; phylum Bacillota; class Clostridia; order Christensenellales; family UBA3700; genus MGBC100798. Next base: position 21,967 of record CAJUEA010000022.1, on the reverse strand, counting down.
ATATATTAAAATGTGAAGATATAAGAAAAAATCTTTCTATATATGTGTATAATTTTGGTAAATTTTTAAAAATCTATTTACATATATAAAAATAAATGTTATTATTAGGATATATGATTAAAATAATAAGTTTTAATTAAATAAAGAAAAGGAAGGAAATTATGAAGCTTGACTTGAAAGGAAAGGTTAAGTGGGTTACTTCTCAATGGAGTAAACCTGCTAAAGGCAACTATGTGAGCATCAAGGAAATGGCTGCATACAGTATCGGTGGTATAGGTGTTCAATTTATCGCCGCTGTTGTAGGTTATATTGGAATGTCTGCAGGCAGTTTGTTGATTGGCTCAGTCTATGGCATAACTCCATCACATATGCAAATTATTGCAGTTGTAGGTGTTTTGATTTCTCTGTTAATTGTACCATTTAGAGGCATGTTAATGGACAATACAAAAAGTAAAAAAGGTAAGTATAGACCGATAATTTTGTGGTCGTCAATACCAGCTGCAGCAATAGCAATTGCAATGGCATACATACCACTTACTGCAAATTACAACACAAAATTTGCATTGATTATGATAGGATTTACATTGGTAAATATCTTTTATAATCAATTGTTGTATCTTGCATATATGAACCTTGTACAAGTTATCAGCCCTAATAGTGAGGAAAGAACAACTATTGTTTCAATTAGTTCAATTATTTACTCAATGGCTCCAACTCTTACAGGATTGTTCTTCCCAGTTATTGCAGAACTTGCAGGCGGCACAATGATTGATATCAAAATTTATCGTTTGTTGTTCCCAATATTTGGTATTTTGGGTGTTTTGCTTACTTTCTTTGCATATTTTGGCACAAAAGAAAGGGTAGTTCAAAAGAAAACTAATACAGAAAAAATTTCTTTTAAAGAAGGTATTAAAAGTGCGTTCAGCAATAAATATTTATGGCTTTATAACATTCAACAAATGCTGTTGTTTGCAAGAAATGCTTCGTCTTTGATTTTGAACTGGATTTTCATTTATCAGTTGCAAAATGGTGTTATAATGGGATTGCTTACAACCTTGATGGGTACAGCTTCCTTGATAGGTATGGTAGGTGCTCCAATCATCGTTAAGTTTATTGGTAAGCGTAACTTAAATATTTTTTCAAATTTAATTTTAGCATTAGCTTATGGTTCAACTTTCTTCAGCGCAGGAAATTTCTATGTTACATTTGTATTGATATATATTGCAAATGCTGCAAACTCAACTACTATTATCACGAACCCTGCTATGAATGCGGACATTCTTGACTATCATCAATGTGAGACAGGCAAGAGAATGGATGGTTTCTTCTGCAATATTGGTATTGTAACTTCTATTGTTGGTATGGCTACCGGTTTCGTAATTCCTGCTGTAACAGAGTCATTCGGTTTGCTTACAAACTATGATGTTTTGTATGAGGCAACATTTAGAGGTAACCTTGTAAGAATTTTGGCTGTAATCAGCTTTATTGGTGCTCTTGCTTGTATTGTTCCTATGTTGTTCTATGATTTAACTGAAAAGAAACTGCGTGCAATGATGCGTACATTAAAACGAGAAACTTTGGCCGCTGACTTGGAGGCTGGCGATATCACTCAAGATGAGTATGACGAAAAGATTAAGGAAATCGCTGAGCAAGAAGAGGCAGATAAGAAAAAAGAGAAAAATAAAGAGGCTAAAAAGAATAAGAAAAATTCAGAGCCTGTTGCAGAAATGCCTGCTGTAAACGAAGGTGAAGTTCTTAATACTGGTGTTCCTGCTGTAGATGTTATTGAAAAAACTGCTATGACCGTTGGCGAAATTGAATCCGTAAACGAAGAGCATATTGAAACAGAGGCAGCTGAAATCACTGAAAATAATAATGTTGAGCTCGAAGACGAAAAGGAAGGAGGCAAACAATGAAAAAGAAAATTTTACTTGCAGTAGTTGCTATTATTTGTTTGTTATCTATGGTTTTGGCAGGTTGCTCAAACATTAAGATTGAAAATGTTGATGAAGATGTAATCAAAGTTTTGCAGGATGCAATTGCAAATTCTGAACAATATTCAACATATTACATTAGAGAGAAAACAAACACTAATCCAAAAAACATTGCATCAAATACAATGGTGGAATATATGTTAAATGTCCAATCTGACAAAGATTTGCCTGAAAAAGAAAAAATTGCAGGTGTGGATAAAACTAAAATAAACTTTAGTGTTAAAACTACAAAGGGTATTACAGAATCTACCGATTCATTTATTATTGGTAACTCACTTCCTAAGGACATCAAGCCTAGTGATGCAAAAGCTGAAGATTACAAATTGTATGTTTTTAAAACTTACAAGCAATCAGCAACAGCACCAGTATTCACAAGAGATTGCAAAGAAATTACTGATCCTTTTGCATATGTAACTCCAACAAAGGTTAATCTTAGTGATTATACAATGGCAAATGCTTTGTTACCATTAAAATCACTTACAAAAGATGACATCGCTATTTCTGAAAAAGGCAATAAAAAACAAGGTAAAGTTACAACTTATGTTTTGACAGTAAAAAATGAGGCTCACGAGTATAATAAGCACGGCGAACTTAAAGTTATGCTTTACACAGATAAAGGCAAAACAAGAGTTATGTCTGTTACATCAACTGATGAAAAATATACTTTGGATGTAATGTATCAAGGTCCAAAGATTGATATTCCTAATTATGATGGATTTAAAGAAAGTGATAATAAGATTGATCTTGTAAGCAACAGAAGTGATGGTATGATTGAGTTGTATGTTAAAGATACTGACGGCGAATATGTATTTGATCGTTTGATTAACCCTGTTGATGTAAACAATTCTTCAACTGATAAGAAGGTTAACAACAGCAAAATTACAACTGTTGAATCTGCTGTAAACTGGGGCTATGAATATACTGAAATCGTAGTTGAAAAGTATGAAATTACAGATGAGCAAGGCAATAAGATTGATGAGATAAGTGGACACTTCTTTATTAAGACAAGCAATATTGTTAAAACTCAAAAGGATATGACAAGCTTGATTCCTATAGCAGCTGCCGTTGTCGCTGTAATTGCTTTGTTAATTGCATTAATGGCTTTGTTTAAAATTAAAAAGCAGAACAAAGAATTGACAGCTCAAATTAAAGCTATTACAGGTGAGACAGATGAGGAAAATGCTGAAACTGAAACTGCTGAAGGCGTAGATGATGTTGAAGATGGAAATTTGGCTGAAGTAAGTGACGAGGCCCAAGTTTCAGAAGAAAACACTGACAAAGATGCTGAGGAAAAAACAGAGGAATAATCCTTATGTTTAAATGTTAAAAAACAAATTATGGCGGATAGAAATCTATCCGCTGTTTTTGTTTCTTAAAATATGGTATTATAAAAATAAATGTTTATAATTTTAATTAAACTTTTATATGCAAGGACAAAATAATTTTAATTATTGTAATCATGGTTAAAGCGTGCGTGGCTGTATTTTGTCTAATTAATATGGATTGAAAGTTTTATTTATTTTTTCAAAAAAGTAATATTTTGATTTCAAAATATTGTTTTTATTTGTATTTTGTGGTAAAATATCAAAAATAAATATTGCGAGAGTTTGACTGATGAAGTGTACAGGTGCAAAAATTCTTTTGGAAAGTTTGAAAAAAATGGGTGTTGAATGTATTTTTGGCTATCCAGGTGGTAGCATACTTGACATTTATGAGGAACTTTACAAATCTAAAGGTAAATTAAAACACTATCTTATGGCATCCGAACAAGGTGCAACTTTTGCTGCCGATGGCTATGCAAGGGCGAGTGGCAAAGTTGGCGTTGTGCTTGCAACTTCTGGTCCTGGGGCAACAAATCTTGTAACTGGCATTGCAAACAGTTTTCTTGATTCCACACCACTTGTTGTTATCACAGGAAATGTGCCTACAAACAAGTTAGGACAAGATAGCTTTCAGGAAGTTGATATTTATGGTATTACAATGCCAGTTGTAAAATATAGTTATTTGTGCAAAAATGTTGCTGATTTGGAACAAATGATTGTTGATAGTTTTGAAATTGCAAAAAGTGGCAGGCCTGGTCCTGTGCTTATTGATATTCCAAAGGATATTCTAAGCAACAAGTGTGAATATTATGGCAATTTGACGCCTAAAATTCATAAAAAAGTGCTAAATTATGTGCCAGACTATCAAAAGGCAATAGAACTTATAAATCAGAGTAAAAAGCCACTTGTCTATTGCGGTGGTGGCGTTGTCTGTGGCAATGCAAGTGAAAAAGTGCTTGAATTGGCAAAAACTCTTAATGCTCCAATTGCTTACACTATGATGGGTAAATCTGCTGTTCCGTCTGCATCTGAATATAATGTAGGGATGACTGGTATGCACGGCAATTTGCTGGCAAACACTTTGAAAAATGATGCTGATTTGATTATTGCTTTGGGTGTTCGATTTAGCGATAGGGCGACAAATCAAAGAGATTTTTGCAGTCAAAAAATTATTCATGTTGATATTGATCTTGTTGAACTGAATAAAAATGTTGAATGTGATTGCTTGATTAAAAGTGAAATCAATGAATTTTTGTCAAACATTTTGCCTGAAGTGAAAAGAAAAAATGACAATGCTTGGTGGAAAGATGGTTGCTATCAAAACAATCAAACATATCAAACTCAAGGCTTTACACCGTGCAGCATTATAAAAATGCTTGCTGAAAATTTATATGCAGATGATATTATTGCAACGGATGTTGGTCAGCACCAGCTTTGGGCTGCACAGTGTTATCCAACATCAAAACCACGCACCTTTCTAACTTCTTGTGGCCTGGGTGCTATGGGGTATGGATTGGGCGCTTGCATAGGTGGCACAATTGCAACTGGTATGCGTGGTGTGCTTATTACAGGTGATGGTAGCTTTGCTATGAACTGCAATGAACTTGCTGTGGCAGTGGAAAACAATTTGCCCATTATGATTGTTATTTTAAACAATGGTGCATTGGGAATGGTTAAACAATGGCAGTCAGAGTTTTACAAAAAGCATTTTTGTGGAGTTAATATTTCTGGCAGAGTGAATTTTGAAATGCTTGCAAAAGCTTATGGCGTTAAACAAAGCTTTACAATTGACAGCCTTGACAAATTGAGTGAAGTACTTTCAAAACACAAAAATTTTAAACAGCCGATTTTGCTAAATTGCTTGATAGACAGTAATGAGCAAGTTTTGCCGTTTGTTCATCCTGATAAAATGTAAAAATAGATACTATATTAAAATAATCACATCGTTAAAAGGTGTGTTTATTTTTTTGCTTTTGGCAAAGTTGTAAAAAAGGACTTAGAAAAAAATGGAAAATTTGTGATTGTAAGATTGTATAAAAAAATTGTTTAAGTTTAAAATAATAGTGTAGCAGCAATGCTACAGAGGAGAATGTTATGGCAAGAAGTCAACAAAACAGTGGTAGCAGCAAAGCTACAAGTAAGGCATCAAAGTCAAGTCAATCAAAAGGCTGTGCTAAGTCTACCACAAAAAATTGCTCAAATTGCAAATAATTAGTTTAGCATTTTAGCATACTCAAAAAACAAACAATCTCTTTAATGTAGAATTAAAGAGATTGTTTGCATTTATGATTGTTTAGAGTTGTAAAGTAATAATAAAAAAGCAGAAAATCATAAGTTTTCTATATTGTAATTTTTTGAGTAAATGGTAATGTCAATCAATTTTCCATATTGCTGAGCAGTGTCAATATCTTGTTTTGTAATTTTTTTGCCAATAGGAATTATAATTTTGCCGTTTACAATTATGCTTTTTTGCATAATTCTGCCAATTAAAAAGCCATAATTGCAAAGTACAGTTGCAATGCAAGGTGATTGTTTTGTTTCAATTTCAGTTTGCTTAGATTTAGCTTGTTTTTTTGCTTTTGGTATTCTTTTGAAAACAAGAGTATCTTTGGAAAATGATATAATTTCCACATTTAGCAGATTTTTATTGTTCGTCATTATTTTGTTAATTTCAAAGTTTTTGTTTATAAATAAGTCTATTAGATTGCCATAAATTTTACCTTTATCGTCAGTAACCATTTGATTTGCAATTTGATTGAATCTAAAATTCGGGTAGTATCTGCATTCTGATTTGTACATTATTGCATCGTTTATTTGCAAAATATGATTTGTGTTGATTTTGACATCATTGCTTGTCAAAATATAATCAATTTTGCGATTATTGATATGAATTTTAAAAATCTCGCCTAAGTTTTGTGCAGAATTGTTATCAATTATTGGTTTTTTGTATAGATAAGATAAAAGCATATATTACTCCTTTGTTTATGTTTATAGAGTAATATATGCTTGTACTTTTTACATTATAACCTTAAAGACGAAACTTGTCCAGATAAATTTTATTAATTTTTTTTGTTTTGTTGTCGTTTAAGATTTATAAAAAGTTAAGTTTAATCCTTTTGTTTTCAAATTGAATTTTTGAGCTAAAAATTTGATAATTCCAAGCTTATACAAATTGCACTAATTGCTTGTACAAAAGCACAAAATTGCCAAATTAAATTGTTTTAGTCTTTGTTCTCAAGCAAAAGGTCAGTTGGTTCAATTTTGTCTTTGCCAACAAATACAACAGCGATTGTTCCTGGCCCTGTGTGTGAGCCGATAACTGGTCCAATATAATTTGTCAAAATATTTGTTATGCCAGTTTTTTCAATGATTTTTTCTTTTAAAAACTCTGCTTCGTCAGGACAATCTGCATGAACAATTCCAACAAAGTCATTTTCTTCTGGTATGATTTTGTCTTGCATGCGAGTGATAAGGTTGAGCAAAGCTTTTTTTCTGCCTTTAACTTTGTCTATTGTGGATAGTTTTCCGTCAATATTAACATAAAGCATTGGCTTAATTTGAAGTATTGAACCAGCAATGGCAGCTGTTTTACTAACTCTGCCACCTCTCATCAAATGGAAAAGGTCATCTGGTGTGAAATAGTGACAAAGCTTATCGCGTCTTGTCAAAGTTTCCTTATAGTTATCCTCAATGCTCATTCCGTTGTCGCGAGCTTTTAAAGAGTAATAAGCAAGAAATCCTTCGCCTATGCTTGCACATCTTGAGTCTAGCATAAAAAACTTTCTTTCAGGGAATTCCTTTTTCAAATCCTCAACAGCATTAACAACATTTTGATAAGTGCTACTTAAGCCAGAAGAAAAACAAATGTGTAAAATATCATTGCCTGCTTGCAAAATTGGTCTGAAAAATTCAGTTGCAGTATAGCAAGTGATTAGTGAAGTTGTTGGCATTGCGCCATCTCTAATTGCATCATAAAACTCTTTGCCAGAAAGCTGTTTGTCAATGCCATATTCTGTATCGCCAATAGTATATGACATTGGAATAATTTCAAAGTTTTCAAAATTTGATAATTCTTTTGGAAAGTCGCAAGTTGCATCTGTTGTGATGTAATAAGACATAATTTCTCCTTAATTTTTAAATATTTATTAAACAATTATTTTTTTAATAATGCATCAGTTGGCTCAATTTTATCTTTTCCGATAAAGAATAGTGCGACTGTGCCTTGTCCTGTGTGTGAACCAATAACAGGTCCGATATATTCAATCACAATATTTGTGATTCCTGTTTTTTCAATGATTTTTTCTTTTACAAATTCAGCCTCTTCAAGACAATCTGCATGGGAAATGAACACAATTTCGTTCTCTTCAGCAATCATTTTGCTTTGCATATAGTGCACAAGCTCAACCAAGGCCTTTTTTCTGCCTTTAACTTTATCTATTGAGGAAAGTTTACCATCCACATTTGCATAAAGTATAGGCTTGATTTGCAGTATTGTTCCTGCGATAGCAGCAGTTTTGCTAACTCTGCCACCTCTCATAAGATGATATAAATCGTTTGGCGTGAAATAGTGACAAATGTGATCTTTTCTGTCCAAAGTTTCGTTATAGTTATCCTCAATACTCATTCCATTATCGCGAGCTTTTAGTGCATAGTAAACAAGTAATCCTTCTCCTGAAGATGCACATTTTGAGTCCAGCATATAAATTTTGCGTTCAGGAAATTCCTTTTTAAGCTCTTCCACTGCAATAAGCACATTTTGATAAGTGCTACTCAAGCCTGAAGAAAAGCAAATGTGCAATATATCATTGCCTGCTTGCAAAATCGGTCTGAAAAATTCGCTTGCTGTATATGTAGTAATTAGTGAAGTTGTTGGCATCGCGCCATTTCTGACCAAATCATAAAACTCTTGATTTGTAAGTTTTTTGTCAAAACCATATTCTGTATCTCCAATAGTATATGACATTGGAATAATTTCAAAATTTTCAAAACCAATTAATTGTTGTGGAAAATCGCAAGTTGCATCTGTTGTGATATAATAAGACATCTTTTGTGTCCTCCTAACCATTTATTCTAATAGTTTAAAACAAAAGTAATAAATTATATATAAACATTATATCATATTTAGTAGATAGTTTAACAAAAATATGCAAAATTATAAGTTTTGCACTATATGAGCAAACAATCTACTAATATTTTAAGATAAATGTGTATAATTGTCAAGTTATTGTGTATATATTTTATCAAAAAAACATAATCAATTTACATAATATTTAGATTTTCGGTGGAATTGTTTCAAAAAAATGCTTGTTTGTAAAAAATAACTTATATAACAAATACTTTTAAGCCAAAATTATTCTTAAAATCTACTTTTAAAATGAAACAAAGACACAAAATTTCTTAAAAATTTAAAAAAGACAAATTATTGTCGAAATTTGTCGCTTTAAAATTGATTTTTTGCTTAAAAAATCGCAAAAAAGCTCTTGAAAATGGCGTATTTACGCAAAATTTACACAATTTGGTTGGTTATTCATTGATTTTTGCTAAGTTTTGTAGTATGCTATGAGTAGAGAGAGGCGTGTATTTCCACGCTAAAAAGGAGTTTATAATGAAAAGAACATTAAAAAGCTTCTTTGTATCAGCTCTAATGGTTTTAGTATGTTTAACTTTGGTAGCCTGTGCAAATGATTCAGATGTGGTGCCAACAGTTACAAATCTGGGCGAAAAGTATCCGGAAATAAACGGAGCTTACAAAATCAACAAGGATATGATTGCACTAAAAATGTATGAAGCAGGTGTGAAAAACTTTAATGAAGTTGATTTTGTCGCTACTCATCAAATTGGAAATATAACAACAAAATCCATTTTGGGAGAAATGACTCAAAAATTGGATTGTTTGAAAATAAAACAAGATAATATATATTATTTGGATTCATCAACCTTTACAACAAAAGGAACTCCAAATATAAAAATGTCTGACCAAAGCATTTATGAAAATGGTGCATACAGAGTAAGGTCAGCAGAAAAGGGCGATATTAAAGTCCAAAAAGGCGAAATGACAGTAGCAAAATGGCCTGAAACTGAACATTTTGATAGTTTAGAGAATGGCCTTGTCAAATATCCAGATGATTTGACAAGAATCAATATGTATATTGTTAATTCAAAAACAATAGCATCCGCAACAAAACCAGTATATGATGCAAAGAATAAAACTTACAAGTTTAGTTTAGTTTTGAATATTAATACTGCAACTGAAGATTATCTTAATGTAATGGAATACAAAACAAAAAAAGGTGGAGTTGCACCAAAAGGTATTAAATTTACTAAGCTAAAATTAACAATAGTTATGTGGGACAATGGACTTATTAAGAGTATTGCCAATGAAGAGGCATATGAAGTTAATGCTTTGGGCACTACAAATAAGACAACTACAATTGCTACAACATATTTTACTTATGACAGAGCAGAAATTAATATTAATAATTATCTAAAATTCTGATTTTATAAGTTTGTGTAGTTTAATTTTAAGTAATTCAGTTTAAACTATATGCAGTCTTTATAGACTGCATATTCTTTTTACATTATTATCCACATATTGTGGATAATAATGTGTGAAAGGTTGTTGAAATATCTTTACTCTTTATTGTTGTAAGTCTTTTAATATAAGTTAAAATATAATTCAAAGTCAATATTAATAGCGACAATTAATTTTAATTTACAAAAGATTATAACAAATTTTAAATTTAAGTGATTCGTGCATATATAATAATTTTTTTAAATTTGATATTTTATTTAACATTTGATTAAAATGCATAAATCTACAATATGTGGATATTGAAAATTAGCAAATATATTAGTATATGCTTAATTTTTGGATATTGATTTTAGTGAAAAAGGATGTGAATTTAAATAAAATATTTTTTTAACACATAAATATTATTTTTGTGTTAAATGAAACTTTAATTCGCTTGCATAATAAAACAAAAAAAATAGCAAACAAAATAGCGAATTTATTTTTTTGATAATGTATAAGGGTGGGATGGAATTTTTATTGTAAATTTGTGAAAACAAATTATTGTATTCTGTGGATAAAATAAAAAGCACCTGCATTTTTATTACTGCAGGTGCCTAAATTTTAGTTTAAAATTATTTTGTTTCCTCAATCAAATTTTTCATATTGTAAATTCCCGGAGTTTTTATTGTTGACATATAGATGCTTGCTTTAACTGCACCTTCTGCAAAAACTGCTTTTGAATTTGCCTCGTGCTTGATTGTGATGGTTTCATCATTTCCAAGGAACAATACTTCGTGTCTGCCAACCACTGTGCCACCTCTTACAGCATGAATACCAAGTTCATTCTTTTTGCGGCGTTCATTGTTGTCATGTCTGCCAAACTTAAATTCCAAAGTGTTGTTCATTTCCTCATTGATTGCCTCTGCAATGGTTAGGGCAGTGCCAGAAGGGCTGTCAACTTTCACATTGTGATGACATTCAATAAGTTCAATATCAAAGTTTTCGCCAAGAAGATTTGTTGCTTTTTTTACAAGGTCGATAAGCAAGTTTATACCAATGGACATATTGCTTGATTTAAACAATGGCAATTCTTTTGACATTTCGTTAATATAGTCCAAGTCAAGTTCGCTATAACCTGTTGTGCAAAGTACTACTGGGATTTTGTTTTCTTTTGCATAAGGCAAAATGTCATAAATTGCCTCTGCTCTTGAAAAGTCAATAATTACATCGGCTTTTATATTGATGTCAGAAATATTTTGAAAAATTGGAATATTGAAATCAGCTTGATTTGCAAATTTATCTACGCCACCAACAGCTGTAGTATATTCATTTTTATTTAGGCATTCAAGCAAAGTTCTTCCCATTCTTCCGCCGATACCCCATATTAATACATTAGTCATAACTCCTCCGAGAAATCTTTTTCTTTAAATTATTTTTTACAAAGTTATTGCAAAAAAGTCTTGTTTAATACAAAAATTTGTATTTATTATATTTTACAATAACAATATTGAATTGTACTGAAATAAAATGCAAGTGATTTAAACATTTAAATGCAAAGAATTATACAAGCTGAGTATTATTGTCACTTTAATTATAAGGAGTTAACATCCTTGTTGAATTTAATGTGTAATCATACATTTAAATAGTTCAGTGGGGATGATAATTTAATCAATCCCACATTATACATTTCATCCAAAACTTTTACTTTTCCACTATCTGAAATAGGTGTAAGTGGCAATCTTGGTAAATTTTCGCCGTAACCTAATTTTGAACAAGCAAATTTAACAGGAATTGGATTTGTCTCGCAAAACATAATTTCCATAAGTGGACGATATTTGAAGAATAGGTCTTGTGCAGTTTTAATGTCGCCATTTTGCACAGCGTGCACCATATCCACCATTTGTTTTGGAATTACATTGCTTGCAACGCTGATTAGTCCATCTGCCCCAAGGCTCATAACAGGCAAAATAATACCGTCGTCTCCACTGTAAACTTTAAAATCACTGCCACGAACTTCAGAAACAACACTTGCAATTTGGCTTATGTTTCCACTTGCCTCTTTAACAGCCACCATATTTGGTATTTGTGCAAGAGCTTTGATAGTTTTTGGCAAAATATTCACGCCTGTTCTTCCAGGTACATTGTACGCAATAATTGGAATGTTTACGCTACCTGCAATTTGAGCATAGTGAGCGATAAGTCCTTCTTGAGTGCATTTGTTGTAGTATGGTGTAACCACAAGTAACATATCTGCACCAAGCTTTTCAGCCTCAATGCTGTTTTGAATAGCAGTAGCAGTGCAGTTGGAGCCTGTGCCAACAATAACAGGTACTCTTTTATTTATTTTTTCAATTGCAAACTTGATTGTTTCCACTTTTTCTTCGTGAGACATAGTTGATGACTCACCAGTAGTACCCAAAACAACAAGGGCATCAATGCCGCTTGCGATTTGGTCATCAATAAGTCTGCCGTATGCCTCAAAGTCAACACCTTTAAAATTAAATGGTGTGATTAGAGCAGTAGCAACTCCAGAAAACATAGTAACCTCCTTAAGGTTTAACAATAAATTATTTTTTTGGATATTATCAATATTTATCAAAATTTTACTTGACTGCAATTTTGGCAGTCAAGTAAGCAATTTGTTTATTTTGATTTCTTTTCCATCAATTTTTGCATGATTTGAACTGCGTTTGTTGCAGCACCTTTACGGATGTTGTCTGCAACTACCCAAAGGTTACAACCACTTGGAACAGTCTCGTCAATTCTTACTCTGCCGACATAAGTTTCGTCGTGACCACTTGAAATGATTGGCATTGGATATTTTAGGTTAGCAGGATCGTCATACAAAATAACATTTTCTGCACCTCTCAAAGCCTCGTAAATACCTTCAAGAGTACAAGGTTTTTCAAACTCGACATTGATTGACTCACTGTGGCTGTTCAAAACTGGAACTCTTACAGTTGTAGCAGTAACTTTGATGTTTTTATCAAGAATTTTTTGAGTTTCTTTCATCATTTTCTCTTCTTCTTTAGTGTAACCATTTGGAAGGAACACATCAATATGAGGAAGAACATTGTTGAAGATAGGGTAAGGGAATTTTTTAGGTTCAGCACCTTTAACGCCCTCAACCAAGTCATTATAACCTGCAACACCTGCGCCTGAAACAGCTTGATATGTGCTGTAAACAATACGCTTGATTGTGTATTTATCATGTAGTGGTTTTAAAGCAACCACTGCTTGAATAGTAGAGCAGTTTGGATTTGCGATGATGCCTTCATTCCAATCGATATCGTCTGGGTTAACCTCAGGAACAACAAGTGGAACATTGTCATACATACGCCATTGGCTTGAGTTGTCAACAACAATTGCACCACATTTTACAAATTCAGGAGCAAACTTTGCAGAAGTGCTGCCACCTGCGGAGAACAAAGCAAAATCAACAGGGTATTTTGCGATATTTTCGTTTGTAAGCTCGATTACAGTGTGAGGTTTGCCCATAAAGTCGATAACTTTACCGGCACTTTTGCTTGATGCAAAAAGATAGTAGTTTTCCACAGGAAGTTGTCTTTCAGCAAGAACTTCCAAAAATTTGTTGCCTACCATACCAGTAGCGCCAACAACAGCAACATTGAATTTTTTCATATATGCCTCCAAAAATTAAAATCAAAAATTTATTTAAACAAAGCATTTTGCCTTATTTATTGATTGAATTGATTATAATCAAAAAAAGCAGCACGACTATCGTACTGCAATAAAATCTTTGATTATTGCCAGCATAATAGCACTTCATCCACGATGACAGTTATAAGGATTTAGCCTTATACCCAACCTTAATCACTGCAATATGATTAAGACCTCGGCAACCATACCCTTTCTGGCAGTCGGTAATTGCATACCAATTGGCTGACATACTTTTGCTGATTGCTCCTCTATTAGCATATTTTTTATTTTACACAATAATAGCACATTTTTTTTAATTTGTCAAAAGATTTGTTGCAATTTAATTGATATTTTTTAAAATTTAGTGTATAGTATAAGATAGTAAAATGAAAAATTATGTAACTTAGTGGCTAAATTGTCAAAAATAATATGTATAATGCATTTTTTCATATGTGTTAAAGTCAATTTTTTGCAGAAATTGAAAATTTTTTACATAATTGATTACAAATACAATATTGCATTTGATACAATATATGGCTTTGCGACATTTTATGACAATAAAATTCAAATATAGATATTTAGTATTTAATATAATATTTTACATTTAACTTTAAACAAATAGGCTAAGGAGTTTTTTATGGCAAAAGCAGTTAATGGTCAAAAATCAAATAAACCATCATTTGCAGCCAAAGTTTTGCAAAATATGACTTTGGGCAGTGATTTAAGCATAAATAGGCCTGCAATTCAAACAGGATTTTTCCGTCATTGGTGGCAGACTTTTAGGGCGAATTATGGTTCGCTTGTTTTGCAAAACATTATGTGCTTGTTGCTTGCTGCTCCTTTTATTGCATTTGTATTTTTTATTATGCCACAATTGGAACAAAGATGGATTTTACAAAGTGGATTTAACTTTGTTGGAGATTTAGGCTTTGGCTTTACAGGTGGCACAAATGACACAACCCTTGCAATCAGAGGAATTTATTTGTTCAGATTGATGTTTTACTCTTTGATTATTCCTTGTTTTAGTCTTATGGGTGTGGGAATGGCAGGTTTGTTTTATTCCAGCCGAAATGTTGCATGGGGTGCAAAAGTTAAATTCCGTCATTTCTTCCGTGGTATAAAAAAATATTGGTGGCAATATCTTCTTGCTTTCACAGTAATTGGCGTTGCAGCTTATGGAGTGCTTGCATCAATCTTTGGTTATTTGTATATGAATATTGCAGGAATGACAACTTGGTATATGTGGTTTGTTATGATTTTTGCGTGCCTAATTGCAATTTTGGTAGTTTATTTTATGCTTATGTATTTGCCAATGGTTACAATGTATGATTTTTCAAACAAAGTCAAAATCAAAAACAGCATTTTGCTTGCAATAGCACTTATTTTACCTGCAACAATGCTTTCAATACTTTGGATTGGTTTGCCAATTGCGTTTATTTGGTCATCAATCACAAAAATGCTTTTGCTTGCAACTTTTGCTTTGTTTGGCTTTGCAGCATATGCAACTTCAATTCAATGTTTTGGTGTTTATGCAGCAGACAACTATACTGAAGTGTTATATCAAAATATGCTTTATCTTCAAGAAAAAGAAAAACGCAAACAAACAAAAATGGCAAACAAAAATGCAGGAAAACAATCAAAAATAAACAACAAAAAATCTGGCAAATCTAACAAATATAATAGAAAAGCAGATAACTATGATAGAAATGAAAAATAAAATGAACAAAGGAAGAAGATGATGGATGCTTATTCAGTTATAGCAAGAATTTACGATTATGCTAATACTGACTTTGACTACCCAAAATATTTTGAATTTACTAAGCACTACTTGACCGGGGAAGTCGTTGAACTTGCGTGTGGCAGTGGTGCTTTTACTTCATATTTGGTCAAGGTTGCAGATAGCGTGATTGCCGTGGATAATTGCAAGGAAATGCTTGAAAAAGCTGTTGAAAACAACTTTAAAAACAGAAAATACATTCAATTTGTACAAGATGACATAAAAAACTTTGCACCTCCTTCAAAAGTCAATGCTGTGATTGCTGTATGTGATGGCTTTAACTACATAAACAAAAAACATTTGTCAAATGTTTTTGCAAAAATAAGCAGTTATATCAAAACAGGTGGACATTTTATTTTTGACATCAGCAGTGAATATAAGCTGAAAAATATCATTGGAAACAATGTATTTTTTGAGGATACAGACGAGTTTACATATTTGTGGACAAATCAGCTGAAAAGTGATTGTGTGCAAATGGATATAACTATGTTTGAGGCGTGTGGGGAAGTGTATAAAAGGGCAGATGAAAGTCATATTCAGTATTTTCATAATGAGGATATGCTGACAAGTCTGCTGAACAATGTAGGTTTTGAGGTGTCAGTTTTTGATGGCGAAACTTTTGAAGAGTGCAGTGAAACAAGTTCGAGATTGCTTTTTGTTTGCAAAAAAGCAGTTTGATTAAATATTAAAATAAACAACAGGTGCGATATGGATATAATACAAAAGGCGATTTTATTTGGTGGCAAAGCCATTGTCAGTGTGGTAAATGCAACTGATTTGACTCAAGTTGCAATAAGCAAACAACAAACAAACGATGCTGCAAGTGAGGTGCTTGGCAGAGTGCTTGCAATTGGTGCGTTTTTGTCAAGTGGAATTAAAGGCACAAACATAAGATTGAGTGTTACTGTTGAAGGTGACGGAAAATGTGGCAAAATTATTGTTGCTGGCGAAACAGGTGGTGTTGTTAGAGGTTTTGTGCAAAATGCAAAGCCTGATGTCAAAATGAATGCTAATGGCAAATATGACACAAAAGAATGCGTTGGTACAAATGGTAGCATAACCGTGATTAAGGATTTTGGGTTAAAAAATCCTTATGTTGGCAAAACTCAATTAGTGAATGGTGCTATTGACAGCGATTTCGCTTATTATTTTACAACCAGTGAGGGATTGCCTTCAGCAGTTGCAAGTGGTGCGATTATAAAAGATGGAAAAGTAAATTCTTGTGGTGCGATTATTGTACAACCAATGCCAAATTGTGAGGAAGAATATATTGTTATTCTTCAAGATATTGTAAGAAATTTCACTGATTTTGGTGCTGTGCTTGCAGAAAAAAGTGCAGAGCAAATCATTGATGATAATTTTGGTCATTTTGAATGTAAACTTATGCCACCTATTACACCAAGATTTGAGTGCAAATGCAGTGAAGAAAGAATGAAAAATATCGTGAGATCTTTGGATAAAAAGGAGATTGAAGATATTTTGAAACATGAGGAAAAAATTGAAATTCATTGCGATTTTTGTAATACATATTATTCATTTAATAAAAATCAAATAAAAGAGATTTTAAACAATTAAATATTCATTATTGTTATAAGGTTTGAAAATAAAAAGGAGGTAAAATGATTAATTTTGAATGTGCATTTGATGAAAATTTTGTGTTTGAAAAAGCTCAAAAACTTTTCAAAAATTGTGAATATTGGTCATTTGTAACATATATAACTGACAAAATTGAATTGTTTTCCTCAGATAATAAAAGCAAACTTTATGTTATGCTTGGCAGGATATATGTGATATGGGAGTGCTATGATAGGGCAGTTGTAGCTTTTCAATTTGCACTTTTGAATGATTCAAAAAACGGCGAGGCATTGGGGTTACTTGCAAAAGTTTATATGTTGCTTAATGAGGTAAATTGTTTTAAGGATGCTTTTATGGCATATGCCTCTTTGGTTGAGCTTAAAAACAGCGACAATGAACTGATAAACTTTTTCAACAGCTTGTTGCCACAAGAGAAGGAGCAAAACATTGCCTTGGTGGATGATGAATTTAGGATGAACTATTTGCACGAACAAGCACAACAAATGCTGTATCGTGGCGAGATTGATGAGGCAGTGGATTTGTTTGAGCATATAAGGACAAAATATCCTGAGGATATGCAAGCATATGACAAACTATTTTTTTTGTATATGACAACTTTTAATGAGAAGAAAGTGCTTGAAATATGCGAAAAAAAATTGGAGTATTTCCCTGAAGATTTGGACGCTATAACAATTTATTTGGCAACAAAGCACGGCGATAAAGATTTTGATGGAAGAGAACATTATGCAAAAATGTTGACTTTGAAAATTGAAAGTCTTTACACATTAAAAAATGTTTGCGAAGTTGTTTCTGGCTATGGCGATTACAAAAAATGTTTGCAAATCATTGCAGATTATGTAAAAGAGTTTGAATGTAGATACAATCACGATATACTTTGGATGCAAGTTATTGCAAATTTGAAACTGGGATATAGGGCAGAGGCAAAAAAACTGGTTGCAAAAATTAACCTTGCCTATGGCGATCTTGGACTTGGTGCAATTTGCAGGCATATTGTTTCCAATGAGATGATTGATGTAAAAAAACTAAAAATAAATGCATCAAGCTTTATGCCAGACGAGTTATGGTATGTGGCTAACAACAATAAAATTAAATTGGGTTTAAAAGTTTTGAACAACAAAGAAGTCAGTTTTGACGATTATTGGGACACTTTGAATTTGTTGATTATGACTTCTGACGAGGAAGATGTTATTGACTTTTTATTGCTTTATAAAGATCAATTTACTTTGAAAAATCCGTCAAAAATCGTATCGATTGTTTATTCAAGAAATATTTCGGATATTATGAAAGCAGGCATTTTGTACGCATTGCTTAGCTGTGGAGTTGCTGATTTTACTTTTGTGAGTGCAAGTGGCGTTAACAGTGAAAAGTTTGAGCCAATCCCACGAATTGAGGATTTTCCAAAGTGCTATCAAGATGCATATATGTATGCCTTTGCTTATTGTGGCTTGAATTTGGCAAGTTTTTCTGTCGATTTGCACACATCTACCAACGAACTTTTGAATGCAATGTCAGAGTCAAAAAGAAAATTTCAAGATGCGTTTACACTTGCGGCAGCAATCATTTGTAATTCATATTTGATTATAAGTGATGATGTGATTGGTGATGTCGCAAGGCTTGTGGAGTGTAACCCAAAAAGACTGAAAAGGTACATTTCCATTATCAAAAAAGAAGGCGTATTCTATGATCAAGACGATGACGATATGTTTGAAAATTTGATTAAAAGAATTGCTGATAAGATTGTGGAAGATTAATAAAAAAACTTCATTTTTTAAACGCAAATATTTTGAGTTTTATTTTTGCATAGATTAATTATATTCATATTTATAATTGTTATTTTATGTGTAGAACACGCAATTTAGTTTAAAAACTTATAAAATTATTTTTGTCGCATACAATTTAGTATGCGACATGTTTTTAAATTGGTGTTTTTATTTGTTGGAGTAGTAATCGGTGCCGGTTTTGCAACAGGCAGCGAAATTGTGCTTTATTTTAAAAACAGTGGTTATTTGTCTGTGCTTTTAGCAAGCTGTATTATGGGGGTATTGAGCGTTATTTTTTGCTTGTTTGGCAGATTGCAAAACAAGTATAAATGGACAAAAAACCTTTTGAAAATCGTGGTGTTTTTGTCTTCTTGTGTAACATATTGCGTTATGCTGAGTGGTGTGGGAGAACTTATTTATACACAATTTGGAATCAAATATTTTGGCATTTTTACAGCCTTTGTTGTTGCCATTTTAATGCTTTATGATATGAGGCTAATCAAGTTGCTTAATCTTGTCATTGTACCTATGATTGTTGTTATTATGCTAATTATTTTAATTGTCAGTGGAGGGCAAATTTATGCAGGATTGAACCTTTCTTCTTCACTTAAATATGCAGGAATGAATATGTTGCTTGGTGGGTATTTTATGAGCGAAGAAGGAGACACTTTGTCTGCAAAACAAATTGCATTGACGGGATGTCTTGTTGCAATAATAATGGGACTTTTGATGAGCATTTGTTACACGATAAGTATGCAAGCAACTGGCTCAAATATGCCCGTGTTTGAAGTGGCAAGAAGTTTTGGACTTGGCAGTCTTGCTGCTGTGGTGGTATACCTTGCGATTTTCACAACTCTCATTGGTTCAAGCAGGGCATTTTCCGATATGATTCTAAAAATTTTGCCAAACAAATTTGTGGTGTTTTTGTTATGTTTTGTATTAGGATTTTATTTTGACGGACTTGATTTTGGGGAT
Organism: uncultured Christensenella sp.; assembly: GCA_910584975.1. Lineage (GTDB taxonomy): Bacteria > Bacillota > Clostridia > Christensenellales > UBA3700 > MGBC100798. Next base: position 2,372 of record CAJUEA010000022.1, on the reverse strand, counting down.
GTGGTTGCTTTTAGTTACGGAATGATTGGAGAAATAGGTATTGTTGTTTGCGTTTTTATAGTTTGCATTTTGATTGTAGAGATGTTTCGCTCTATGAAAAACAAAATTAAAATCAAAAACAACAAATTGAAAACTTTAATATAATATTTAAATAAAATGTTTACAAATAAATAAAAATATGATATACTACTTTGTAGTATTAGTTTTACTGAAGGTGAAATATATGAAGTTTAGCAAAAAAGAGATTTTTACCATACCAAACATTTTGACTTACATAAGGATTTTATGTGTGCCATTTTTTATTTGGTTTATGCTTGATACAAACATTCCAAACAATGTTTACATTGCGTTTGGATTGTTTATGTTTGCGTCAATCACTGATATGGTAGATGGCTTTATTGCAAGACATTATCATCTTATCAGTGATATTGGTAAAATTGCTGACCCTATTGCTGATAAGCTTTTGCAAGTGTCAACATTGCTTTGTCTTACAATCATCGCAAAAATCAGCTGGGTATTCCCTATGGTTTTCTTCATTAAGGAAACATATATGGTGCTTGGTGGCAGTGCAATAGTCAAAATTTTCAAAAGTGACTATGTGTTGCAGTCAAATATCTTTGGAAAAGGTGCAACTTGTTTGAATTCTTTGGGAATTGTGCTTGCATTTTTTAAAGGCGAAGTGAATAACGCATATGATATTGCCGTCAATGTAATACTTATGATTGGTGCAACTTTTGCAATAGTAACGGCAACAATTTATACAATGCAATTTTTTGCTTTTCGAAAAAAAGAACTTGCGCGAAAAAGACTTAAAGCAGTGCCAACAGAAACAAATACTCAAAAAGATGTGATTGTGAACGCACAGGTGGAAAGTGTTTGTGAGTGTGAGGATGGTGCACACAATGTTGATGACGACTGCGATTGCAAACTTGATACTAACAAGAAATGTGATTGCGATACAGGAGAAGATAACAACAATGTGCTTTTGGAAGAAAAGCAAGAAAGTGATACTTAATTTTAGCTTTTATGCAATGATAATGAAATAATATGTTAATCCAAAAAAATTTTATTCAATTGCTTACAATAAGGAAAAAATGATTAATTTTGTTTATTTGATATCCACTTTTTTTGAGTGGAATTGGCAAAGGTTTAAAAGTCCTTATGTGATTAGTGGACTTGTGGTGATGTTGCTTGGTGTAATCATTTTGATTTTTAGCAACAAAATCGCATATCATATCACATTAAAAATTAAAGACGCAGATGATAAAAAGCTTGCAAATGTTGGTTTAATTGTAAAGTCTGTTGCATTCTTGGTTGCAGTTATCGGTGCTTTACTTGCAGTGCTTTTTGTAAGTTAATAAAAGAGAGAAAAATTAGGAAGGTATAGTTATGGATATGTCAAAAACTTATAATCCTCGTGAGTTTGAGGAAAAATTATATAAGGAATGGGAGAAAAAAGGTTATTTTAGAGCAGAAGTTTCAAGCAAAAAACAACCTTTTTCCATCGTAATTCCACCACCAAATATTACAGGACAATTACACATGGGACATGCTCTTAACAATAGTATTCAAGATACTATCATAAGATTTAAGCGTATGCAGGGGTATTCTACATTGTGGTTGCCTGGTACTGACCATGCGTCTATTGCCACAGAGGTTAAAATTGTTGAAAAAATGAAAGCTGACGGGCTTACAAAGGCAGATGTTGGCAGAGATGGATTTTTGGAGCGTGCTTGGCAATGGAAAGAGCAATATGGTGGCAGAATTGTTGAGCAACTAAAAAGGCTTGGTTCTTCTTGTGATTGGAGCAGGCTTGCTTTTACAATGGATGACAACCTAACCAAAGCTGTTAAGCATGTGTTTGTAAATTTGTATAACAAAGGCTTGATTTACAAGGCTGACCGTATCATAAATTGGTGTCCTTCTTGCAAAACTGCACTTAGTGATGCAGAGGTTGAATATGAGGAGCAAGACTCTTTCTTGTGGCATATCAGATATCCATTTGCAGATGGCAGTGGAGAGTTAGTTGTTGCAACAACAAGACCAGAAACAATGCTTGGCGATACAGCAGTTGCCGTAAATCCTAAAGATGAGAGATATAAGGACATCATTGGCAAGATGCTTTGCTTGCCATTAACTGACAAACAAATTCCTGTTATTGCAGATGAGTATGTTGAGCTTGACTTTGGTAGTGGTGCAGTAAAAATTACTCCAGCACATGACCCTAATGACTTTGAGGTTGGCTTGAGACATAATTTGGAAGTTATCCGCATTATGAATGATGACGGCAGTATGAATGAACATGCTGGCAAGTATTGTGGTTTGGATAGAGACGAGGCAAGAGCAAGAATTGTGGCTGATTTGAAAGAGGG
>CAJUEA010000021.1 GCA_910584975.1 uncultured Christensenella sp. | reverse complement strand
GTCAATTGACATTGGTGTTCTGATACCAGCAACAACATCCTCGCCTTGAGCATTCATAAGATATTCGCCATAAAGCTTCTTTTCGCCTGTTGATGGGTTACGAGTGAATGCAACACCTGTGCCTGATGTATCGCCCATGTTACCAAATACCATTGATTGTACATTTACAGCAGTACCCCAATCGCTAGGGATATCATTCATACGCCTGTAAACGATAGCACGAGGATTGTTCCAAGATCTGAAAACGGCTTTAACAGCACCAATAAGTTGCTCTTTTGGATCTTGAGGGAAATCCACACCTTGATCTGCCTTGAAATAAGCTTTGAATTTTGCAATCAACTCTTTTAGGTCATCAGCTGTAAGCTCTGTGTCCATTTTAACGCCTTTAGCCTCTTTCAACTCGTCAATAATCTTTTCAAATGCACTTTTACCAACACCAATAACAACATCGCTATACATTTGAATAAATCTTCTGTAGCAGTCATATGCAAATCTTGGGTCACCAGTAAGCTCTGACAAACCTTCAACACTGATATCATTCAAACCAAGATTCAAAATTGTATCCATCATACCAGGCATACTTGCTCTTGAGCCTGAACGAACTGATACAAGGAACGGATTTTTCTTATCGCCGAACTTTTTGCCAGCCATTTTTTCAACTTCAGTTAATTTTTCGAAAATTTCTGCAATGATGTCGTCATTAATTTTTTCTCCATCATTGTAATATTGAGTACATGCCTCTGTAGTGATAGTGAAACCTTGAGGTACAGGCATACCAAGCCTTGTCATCTCTGCCAAGTTAGCACCCTTACCACCAAATAAAGCACGATTATTACCGTCTGCTTCCATAAATAAATAAACAAACTTCTTTTTAGCCATGTTGTCCTCCAAACATATTTATACTATATAATATATCCTACACTATTTTACCATTTATTTCAAGTGATTTTATTATAAATTATATTTTTATTATAAAATAAATTATATTCTTCAAAAGTTTTGAACTTTTTAGCCAAATTCTTGCCGATAATTTCAAAAAAACAACGGATAACAGAAATCACATCCTCATCCTTAAATTGCACATTTTCTGGTAAGTTTTTCAAATCGTTATTTTGTTGCAAAATTTTGATTAAATGAACAGATTGCTCATTTAAGGATATAGCATTGTATTCCTTGCAATCTTTGCAGACAAGTGCCCCATATAAAAGGCTGAAAGACAAATTTTTATCTTCTCCACAATTTACGCAAACAGGTGCCATGCGATATCCCAATAATTGCGTTGTTTTGCTCAAATAAGTGGCAAAAGACAAAAAAATATTTGTGTTTTTATAGCAAATTTCGTTTAAAAATTCAAGGGTTAAAGCAGCCAGTTTATCTCCAATTTCGCGATCATCTGCAACCTTATCCAAAATCTCCAAACAACAAAGCGCTGCATAATATTTGTCAATATCCGTCCAAATGCCATAAAAATTGTCTACCAAATCACAACCAATAACGCTGTAGTAGCCATTTCTACCTGTAAGATAGTATTTTGCAAAACAAAGCAAAGCTCCAGCGAACTTGAGCTTTGCTTTGGATTTTTTCACGCCCTTTAATGTAGCAGCAATTTTGCCTTCGCCAAAAGCATAAAGGGTTACAAGTTTGTCATTTTCTTTGTAATCAATGCTCTTTATACAAAGGCAATCAAAGGTTTTCTCCTTTTCCATTATTTTTTTCCTGCTCCTCGCCCAAAGCCTTGTACAGCATATATAACCCTGGGTCGCCTGTTTGTGTAAATTCTTTCCAAATTCTTTCTCTTATTTCCATAAAACCCTCCACAAATATTATTGACTTTTATGTAAACAAAATACTGAAATTAAATGCAAAAAATGTAAAATTTTATTAAAATATTATATTTAAATTAAATATCTTTGATATTATATCCAAGCTCATTAAGCATTAGCTCACTATCACGCCAATCTGCTTTAACTCTTACCCAAAGATTTAAAAACACTTTGCAATCAAGTAACTTTTCGATATCCACTCTTGCACTGCTACCAATTTTTTTGAGCATAGCACCACCTTTGCCAATAATTATTGGTTTGTGAGCACTTTTTTCGCAAATTATGTCTGCATCAATATCAATCAAGCTATCATCACGCTCTTTAAACAAATTTATGCTGACAGCCACGCCATAAGGCACTTCTTCACCCAAAAATTTCATAGCTTTTTCACGAATGATTTCTGCGACCATAAAACGCACTGACTTGTCCGTTATCATATCTTCAGGATAAAACTGAACACCTTCTTTCAAATTTGCCTCAATTCTTTCCTTCAAAATGTCAAGTTTTTTGCCTTTCATTGCAGAAATTGGAACAATGCTGTCAATGCCTTCTTCAATGTCTTTCAATTTGTCAATCGTACCAAGCACTTTTTCACGGTCAGCCACATCCATTTTGTTGATAACAACAATAAAAGGAGTGTTGCTTGCTGCATATTGATTTATGATTTTCATATCATTTTCGTCAATATTTTTTTCGCCGTTAAGCACATAAATGACAATATCCACGCCGTCCAAAGCAGACTCAACATTTTTCATCATAAACTTTGACAATTCATTTTTCGCCTTATGTATACCAGGAGTGTCAACAAACACTGCTTGATAGTTATCTCCATTCATAATGCCGATTATTTTATCTCTTGTTGTTTGAGGGCGCCAAGATACAATTGCCACTTGCTCCCCAACCAACGCATTCAACAATGTGGATTTTCCCACATTAGCCTTGCCAATAATTGTTACAAAACCAGATTTAAACATATATTTTTCCTTGTGTATTCTTTAATTTTGACTTTCTGTCATCCAGTAGCCTTATTTTTGCATTAATTGTTTAAAATATTTAATAGATTACCATCATACAATAACAACACTTAATACAAAAATCATTTTGTGATATTGCAAAACTGCAAATAAATAATATTTTATTTAAATGATAAAATTATTCTCTGAAAAATCTTGCTTTTTCCAAAACTTCGTCCTCTTTTGCACGCATAACTTTTCGCATATCCTCTTCAATATGGTCATAACCTAACAAATGCAACAAGCCGTGAGTTGTCAAAAAAGCAATTTCCCTTGTTTCGGAATGTCCATATTCCTCTGCTTGCTCTGCCATAATTTCACGACAAATGATAATTTCGCCAATATACAAAGTTTTGTCCTCTGGCGACAACATATCGATATAATTTTTCTTGCAGAAAGGAAAAATAATTTTTTCAAAAGCAGGATAACTCAAAACATCTGTTGGCTTGTCCACATTTCTTGTATCCAAATTAAGCTGATGTATTTGCTCTTTATCCACCATTGAAATATCCACACTTACAGAACTTTTTCTTATTCCGTGAATTTTGCAAACTGTGGAAAAAATCTTTTTGATTATTTTTTCTTCTTCTTTTTCAAAATCGTATATTCTTATCATATGTCCTCTTAAGTGAAAATTGAATTTTAAGTTTTATACTCGAAAAAACTCTTATTTTCCTTTGTTGTAGTCAATTCGTTTGTGATAAACTGCTGGAACAACCTTGCAAATAGCAACAGATATTTTTTGTAAATCTGCAAAAGTAATCTCTGAATTGTCAAACTGATGGTCGGCAATTTTTTCTCTTATAACGCTGTCAACAATGCTTTGCAACTCAGCCATATTTTGTGTGTTTCTTGACCTTGTGATTGCCTCAACAACATCGGAAATCATAACAATTGCTGCAATTTTTGAAGTTGGAGATGGTCCTGCATACATAAACAATTTGTCATTTACAGTGCCTTCTGTCAGCTGTTTTGCTTTGTTGTGAAAATATTTTACAGTGGTTGTGCCGTGATGCTCTAGTGCAACTTTTGCAATTTCCTCTGGCAAATGTGCTTTAATCAACATATCATAACCTATTTTTGTATGAGAAATAATCATTTTTGCACTATGAATAGGTATCAAATCGTCGTGAGGATTATATCCTTTTTGGTTTTCTGTGAAAAACTCTGGTGCACTAAGTTTACCGATATCGTGATAAATTCCACAAGCTTTTGCAAGATAAGGATTTTCGCCAATTGCAATTGCACAAGCCTCTGCCAAATTTGAAACGATAATGCAGTGGTTGAAAGTACCAGGTGCCTCATTTGACAATCTTTGCAATAATGGTCTGGAAAGACTGCAAATTTCTGCAAGTTTGAAGTTTGTCCACACATTGAATATTTGCTCGTAAAGAGGAATCAATGCTGTGAAAATAATAATCGCAATAAATCCACCCAAGATTGAATATGTGTATGAAAGCAACAAATAATCCCACTCGGTTGAAACAATCATTGAAAGCAAGATGATAGGAAGTGATGCCACAAGATTGATAGCCGCTGAACCCCAAAGCAATTTAAAACGAGAATAATTCCTTCGGATAAGAAACATTATCAGCAAAACTCTTATCATTGAAACAATAAGTGATGTTGTTATTTCATAGAATGTATTTGACAAAACGCCCACCATTCCGTAATCCATAACAGCATAAGATAGCAGCAAAGTGGAAATTGTAACAACAAGTCCCATAAAGCCTGTCCTTCCACCAATCATAATGCTCAAAATAATTGGCAAAACTGCAAGAGGAGAACAATATGGACTTATCAAATGGCTGAATAACTGACATCCCAAAACTGTGATAAATAAAGTTATACCAATAATCAAAAGCTTTTTGTAAGAATTATCTTTTGACATATACAAATAGTATTCATAAAACATTAATATTGCAATGAAAAACACTGCTGCAATAATAATTACATCCACCCATTTATTTCGAAGTACACTAATACTCCAAGTATATGTAGTTGCTGCCGATATTGCAAGCAAGCAACTTATCAGCATAATACAACCTATTACGATAATCTGTTGTAACCAATCTTTATGCAAATATTCTATCGCTTCAGCTTGGTTCATTTTTTTCTTTTTAATCGGATAACCCGCCCTCGTTTTTGCCATCGTTTTCTCCTAATTTGTAATAATTATCATAAGCTTTTACAATTTTCATAACAAGTTCATGCCTTACGACATCTTTATCTTTAAAATAATTTATGGAAATATCCTCAATACCTTCAAGAATTTGAGAAGCCTCCACAAGCCCGCTCTTTTTGCCATAAGGCAAGTCAATCTGCGTTACATCACCCGTCACAACAACTCTGCTGCCCTCGCCAATTCTGGTCAAAAACATTTTCATTTGCTCTTTGGTTGTGTTTTGAGCCTCGTCCAAAATAATGAACGCATTTGATATTGTTCTGCCACGCATATATGCAAGTGGAGCAACCTCAATAACGCCCTTTTCCATAAGTCTTGTGTAAACTTCCAGCCCCATCATTTCAATTAATGCATCAAAAAGTGGCTTTAAATATGGGTCAACTTTTTGCCCCAAATCTCCTGGTAAAAATCCAAGCTTTTCGCCAGCCTCAACAGCAGGTCTTGTAAGCACAATTTTTTCCACCATTTTTGCTTTGTATGATGCCACTGCCATTGCAACAGCAAGATATGTTTTGCCTGTGCCGGCAGGTCCTATGCCAAATGTTAAAGAGTTGTTTTTGATTGCTTGCAAATATTTTGCTTGGTTAACGCTTTTTGCTTTGATAGGCTTACCTCTGTGCGTAAAAGCAACTGCATCTGTCAAGCTATCAATGTTTTCACTTTGCCCGTCAAGCACAATATCCGTAACAAGCCTTAATGTGGTTTTGTTGATATTTTCGCCACTTTGTGCTTTTGATAGCAAAATATCAACAATTTGCTCAAGCATTTTCACTTTGTCATCATCGCCAACAAATTTTAATCCGTCAGCATCTCTTGCCACAGAAATACCCAATCTGGCCAACAGATATTTGATATTGCTGTCGTATTCTCCAAAAACTTCTCTTAATTGTTCTGTTGTATATTCGTTAAGATTAATAATTATATCCTCCATTATCAATTCTTTGTTCTGTTTCATAAAAAATATCCAGATATTTTATTCCTTCAACTTCTTTTATCTCATAGTTTTTCACAAGCAGTTTTGCATCCAAATTCAAGCTTGCAATAAACTCGCTGTCACACTTATTTTTCAAATTTTCTATATATGTATTTTGTTCAATTTGCACTTTTTGCAATTCAAAATATTCATAAGTTGTAATGTTTAGTGGTAACAATCCAAACAATTTTATATTTGTTGTGGCAACCTCATAAAATTCATACGGCACTTTTCCACTTTTGATAACTGCCAGTTTGTTAAATCCAATTTGTCGCTTGATTTTGCTTTTGCCAGTTTTTACAAAAGTGTATGCTTGCTCAGGAATTACAAATCGCTTGTGAGTGTACACTTTTCCATAAACTTCGCCATCTGCCGCAACTTCAATGATATCGCCATTCTCTTCGCCGTCCGACGGTGTGTTGTCTGCAATGTGATAACCACCAATCAAAACATCGCCTGCCTTTACCCTTTGCCCAACTGCCACTTCACCCGTGCCTGACCTTACCATAATTCTTGTTACAACAGCATCAAAATCAGAATGCAAATTCTTTTTTTCTTCAGTTTGCTTTGGATTATCGTTAGCCACAATTTTGATTTTCAAAGAAAAACCTTCAATGTAGCATGTTGCAAAACTAACTTCGCTTAAATTTGACAAAATCAAATTTTCAACTTCATTCAAATTTATTTTGCCTTTTGGGATGGTTCCAAAAATATTATTTTCTCTCAAAAGCAACTCGACTTTGTTTGCATAAACATCATTTTGCGCCTCAACCTTAACATTATAAACATATTGAGTGGAAATGATAAGAATTACAAAACAAATAATCACTGCTGTAATATACGGCAAGTTTTTAATTGTCTTCTCAAGGCTCCCAGCAACCCCACTTGTTTTTACAACTTCCAGTTGCACGCCATATAAATCAGCAAATTCTTTGAGTTTTTTCAAATCATTTTGCTTTACCCAAAAGGTAGTGCTTTCATCTGTTTTAAGATAATAAATTGGAATATTTTCATTTTTTAGCTTATTTATTAAACGAGTGCGATTACTTCCGATGATTGCAACTTTGATTTTTGACAAAATCATAATTTTACCACCTCAAAAGTTTTAAGCGCTCCCGTAACAATCAAAAGTCCGTTTTGCAATTCCTTAATCACAAAATCATTTCCGTCAAACTGCAATTTGTTTTTGCTGCTTAAAATTTCAATATGCTCCTTGCTTTGAAAGATAATGCTTTTGAAATCCTCAACAACAAAACCACCATTTGTGATTGTAATTTTGTAATTTAATTTTTCTTTAATTGTCTTGTAAATATCATCAAAATATGCCATAAACACCTCGTTTGTATATTTTATGTTCAAGCATATTTAATTATAACAATGTGTCTTAACTTTAATTTTTCGCAATATCTATACGCATTTGCATATTATAAAACTTGCTACCAATTAAAATTTCACAATAAATTTTTACTATTCCTCGTCAGTTATATCAGAAGGAATAACAATGTTGCTTGTTATGTTGTTAAGCTCCTCTCCCCAATTTGGCTCAACATTCATTTGATGGTCATTTTCAAAATTAATATCGATTTTTGAAGGATTGTTATCAAAAACAAGCGTTTCCGTAATGGCAGGTGGTGGAGTTAGCTCCTCCAAATCAATCCTGTCAACAGGATTTGCATCATTGTCACTGCTATTACTTTCAAGCTTTTTATTTTCCTCTGCTTTTTCTTGTTCCAAAGCCTTGCCTGCAGCGATTGCCTCATCCACAGTTTTGCCCGCTTGCTTGATATGGCGAACTTCCTCACTTGTTACAGGAGTAAACTTAACCATACTACCTTCCCATTTAAAGCTGATTTTTCCACAAGCACCACTACGATGTTTTACAATATGTAAATCGATAATTTCGTCTATGCTGCTTTCAGATATTTTTTGTTTGATAAGAAAGTAAACTTGGTCAGCATCTTGCTCGATTGCACCAGACTCCCTAAGGTCGGACATTTTAGGATCCCCGTCCTCACGCTTTTCAAGGTCACGGGATGTTTGTGACAATGCAAGAACAGGAACATCAAGCTCCTTTGCCATTATCTTCAAACTTCTTGAAATTTCCGTAACTTCTTGTTGAATACTTTGTCTTGATGTGTGAGCTTTAAGCAATTGCAAGTAGTCGATTACAACAAAATCAAGTCTTTTTTTCATTTGTTTCAGTCTTCTGCACTTGCTCATAATTTGCTCTGGAGTTGTGTTTGCAGTGTCATCAATATAAACATTGGAAGATTCCAAAATCTTTTTTGCCTGCCAAAGTCTTTTAAACTCATCGGCAGATGCACCTGTTGTAACACTTTCGTGAGGAACACTTGCCATTGTAAGCAAAATTCTTTGAGTAAGTTCGCTTATGCTCATTTCCAAGTTGAAAACAGCCACAACTTTTTCAGGCTCTTTTCTTGCAATATTGCAAACAATGTTCATTGCAAAAGATGTTTTACCACAACCGGGTCTTGCTGCCAAAATTATCATTTGACCGCCTTTGTAACCATTTGTAAATTTATCCAAATTTTTAAAATGTGAAAGCTGTCCTTTGTTGCTGTCAGGGTTTGTAAGCACATCTTCATACCCTTTAAGTACTTTGTTGATTGTGTCATTCACATGTACTAGCTCTTTGTTTTCTTGATTGTCAGAAATGTCAAAAATCGTTTTTTCAGCATATGCAAGTGCCATATCAGCATCGTCGCTGTTGTATGTATTTTCATTAATTCGATTGGATGCATTAATAATCGTCCTCAACATTCCGTTTTTCTTGATAATGTTCAGGTAATATCTGAAATTTGCAGAAGACGGAATTGCATTTGTAAGCTCTGTTAGATATGCCATTCCACCAACCTTTTGTAAATTATCACTGGTTGACACATTGCCATATCTGTCTGAGGCTTTTGTTTTTACCAGTTTATCGGAAATGGTTATGATATCAACAGGCTTGCCTTCACGCTGCAAGTCACACATTGCATTGAATATCAATTTGTGTGAAGAGTAATAAAAATCACTTTCCTTAAGCTCGCCAAGAACTTCTGTTGTAACATTATCGTCAATCAGCATACTGCCAAGCAATGACTGCTCTGCCTCAATGTTATTTGGCATAATTTTAGGATTATTTATATCGCTCATTTTTCTCCTTTAACCAACTCTTTCAACTGGTCCAATGTATCTTTAAATTCTTTTCTTACAATGTCAAAAGTCTTTTTGTCCTCAAGGTTCACGCCTGCTACTTTCAAAATTTCTGACGGAGGCATACTTCCACCCAAACTCAAAAACTTTTTGTAACTTTCTACATTTTTGCCATCACTTAAAATTCCGTTTGCAATGACAACTGCAGAGGAAATTCCTGTTGCGTATTTATAAACATAAAAACTTCTGTAAAAATGTGGAATCCTTGCCCATTCATAGCAAATAAGTCCGTCATCAAGTGTGTTTGCCTTATAGTATTTGTCATTAAGCTTTTTATATTCTGCACACAAAAACTCTGCCGTCAAAGACTCACCTTCTTCATATGCTTTGTGAGCAATCATTTCAAACTCTGCAAATTGTGTTTGTCTGAAAAATGTGGTACGGAACATATCCAAATAATAAGACAAAAGATATTTTTTTTCATTTCCTTCAGCTTTTGCAATCATATATTTTAACAGCAGAATTTCATTTACAGTGCTTGCAACCTCTGCCACAAATATCTCATAACCAGCCTTTTCATAAGGAAGACTTGCATTTGAATAATAGCTGTGCATTGCATGTCCTAATTCGTGCGCTATTGTAAACACATCGTGAGTAACACCAGTGTAATTTAGCAAGACATATGGGTGTACGCCATAACATCCCCAAGAATATGCCCCACTTCTTTTACCTTTGTTTTCAAAAACATCAATCCACTTGTTGCAAAAAGCCTCATCAAGTAGTTTTTCATAATCTTTTCCAAGTGGTTTAAGAGCATTTCTCACAAGCTCCACTGCATCTTCATATTTGTAGTTATGCTCAATTTCCGTAACAATAGGGGTATGCATATCCCACATTGCAAGTTTGCTTAGTCCCAAAGCTTTTTTTCTAAGTGACAAATAATCGTGCAAAAGTTTTAGTGATTTATCCACACTTTCAGTCAAATTTTGATAGATGATTTGTGGTACATTTTCATTGTACATTGCCTTTGCAATTGCACTTTCATAGCCTCTTACTTTTGCATAAAAGCAATCTTTTTTTACATTGCCAGCATACAAGCTTGCAATGGTATTAATCATTTTTTTATAAGCACCAAACATATGCCTATAAGCATCTTTTCTTGCTTTTCTATCCTTTGACTGCATAACCATACTATATGTGCCATGCGTCAATTTGATTTTTTCGCCTTCAAAATTGACACTGCCAAAATCCACATCCACATTGTCAAACATATTGAAAGCTGCGTGGAAATTGTCTGAAAAAGTTTGAGTATTGCTCAAAATTCTCTCTTCATTTTCTGAAAGGATATATTTTTTCTCGCGAAGTACACTTTCAAAATAGCAAGAGTGCTTTTCAAAATCGCCATCTGCAATGTATCCTTCAAGAACTTTATCTTCCAATTTTGTAATTTCAGGAGTGATAAAACTTGACTCTGCAGAATACTCTACAAGGATTCTTTCTGCCTTATCTGTCAATGCTTGATATTTTGCAATTTCGGAGTCCTCATCCATCTTCATTTTTGCAAAAACATATATTCTTTCAAGTTTTTCGGATATTTCAGAGCTAAAATTCAAACAATCCAAAATATTTTTTTTATTGTCAAGTTTTCCAGCAAAATTTGCAATCTGCTTGATTTTGTCTTTGATTTCATTGTAAATGGCATTCCATTCAGTCTCATTTTTCACAATGTCAGCCAAATTCCATTTGTATTTGTCATCAATTTCCACTCTTAACATAAACGCCTCATTTCCAAGTTATTATTTTTTATTATTTCTCAAATAGTTTGAGATAATCATTACAATTTTTATTTCCCTAAAAATTTTGCTCCCCACATCGGTAGGCACTTTGTACAAATTTTCAAATACATTCGCCATAAAGTCATCTAAGCGATAAACTTTCAACCTTTCCAATCCTTCCACTGCTGCAATTTTTTCATAAATACTTATTGCACATTCTGCAAAGTTTTTGCCATTAAGTTTAAGTTCCTTACAAAGCACTTCCGTAAGTTCAATTTGTCCCAAATAAACTTCGCCAAAAGCAGTTGCAATTTCAGCATACAAACTATCATCAAAATCACATAAGCCGTAACCAAAAGGAGATTTGCCTTTGACATCAATAAAATAGCTTTTTCCCACATAGCCACGCAACAGTTTAAGAGCATCCATATATCCAATTTGCACAGCTCTTTCTGTGGATTGTCCTGCAAAATTCATAACCCTACCCGGTTTTTCACTTGGTCTTATGTAATAAATTTGACAATCTTTATCCTTAGGCTTGCGTTTTGGAATTGAGCTTTTTGTTTCAATTGCAACAACATCTTTATAGCCTCTATCCAACATCATATTGACAGGCATATTGTCATAAATGCCACCGTCAATATACTCTTGTCCTTCCACCACAGTTTTTTTAAATCCCGGGAAAGATGCAGATGCCATAACATAATCTGCAACCTGCCCATATGGCATATCTTCCACAAAAATTGACAAAGGTTGTTTTTCAGTTAAGGAATATGTCATAATTCCAAAGTCCACACCCGAATTTCTCAGAATATCTTCGTCTATATTTGCCTTTATCAAGTTTTTGATTTTTGTGGTATCAAGTCCTCGCTGCCCAATCAATTTTTTTACATAGTTGTAAAAATATTTGATAGTGTCTTGGTCAAAAGATTTGTTTGCAAGATTTTCGCCATACATATTGTTTATGCCAAGCACATTTTCAAAGTCAATTGCATTCCAAATTTTAAGGCTATCTTCAAACTTATTTTGTGCTACCATAACGCCATTTAATGCACCAACAGAAGTACCTGCTACGCCATCAAACTTATAGCCAGCCTCAAAAAGAGCTTTTAACACCCCTGCTTGATATGCACCTCTAGCACCACCACCCTCCAAAACAAGAGCTAATCTTTTGCTATTTTTCTCCACACTCTTCTCCAAATAGTACAAATAAGTTTTTTAAATCGCAATATTTTGCATTATGTTTATTTTAACATTATTTTTGTTATTTGTAAAGTATTATTTTTTCTATTTTTATATTTATATAGAAAAAGCGTAAAATTTAAAGAAAAAGCAAGTTTTTTTTAGGCAATAATAATCGCTAATTTACACATTTTTTTAATCTTAAATTATAATAATGCAAAACAACTCTTTCAATGTGTACAAATTTGCAAGCAAAAAAATGAAAACAACAAAATTAAAAATAAAAGCAAATTTAACTTATATTTACAACGAAACTAACAAATAAGAAATCAAAAAAGTATAATTGTTAAACAATCTTTAAAATAAAAATTTTCAAATTAGTACCGATTTTCGATTGGTTTTTCACAAAAAAAAGATAGCACTGCAATTTTGTGCTATCTTACAAATATTATCTGTTATTACCTTTATTGTTAATACTTTGAAACTCATCAATAATCACATTTTTGGAATCTCTAACACAATTTATGATGTCAATCATTTTGTTTTCAGACTCTTTCAGCAAATCCATAACTGAATTCATTGTTTCATATTTTATTCTATCAGCCTCTTCCTTTGCATTTTTCAAAATTTGATCTGCCTCGTATTCAGCTTGTGCAATCAGCTCGGATTCGTCCAAAATCTTGTTAGCTTTTGCTTTTGCATCGCTCACAAGATGTGATGCGTAGTCCTCTGCCTCGCTGAGTATATTTTCTTTTTCTGCCAAAATGATTTGTGCCTCTTTGATATCCTGTGGCAAAAGTGATTTTAATGTCAGGATATAATCCATACATTTTCCTTCGTCAATATAGCGATTTCCCCCAAGCATGGAACGCTTAGAATCCTTAATTTCGCCTTCTAATTCATTTAAAATTCTCATAAAATCATGCATTTTTTATCCTCCTGATTTCTTTCCAAACTTTTTCTGGCAACAAATCATTTATTTTCAAATCTTTTGTATCAAATACTGCATTATCACAAGTATATTCTTGCAAACATTGCTGCTTGATATCTTTCATTTGGCAATCTGAAATATCATTGTTCTTTTTGCAAGTTTCAAACATTTTGCATAATGTATCTCTTGCCCTACTACTGCTTATGCCGTCAAACTTTTCGCTTGCAGGCAAAAGATAAGTTATAACCCCTGAATGTTGAAAATTGAATTTTGCCATTTGAGTTTCATATTCATAATCCACTTTGTCCCTGAACCCACGAACAATAAAATCAATATCATTTAATTTGCAAAAATCACACACCATACCACTATCGCCTACTACTTGAACATTTGGCATTTCTTCGCATGCTAAGTCGCACAATTTCACCCTTGCACTCAAATCAAACAAATATTCTTTTTCTTCATTGTTAAACACTCCAACAATCACATTGTCACACATCTCAGCAGCTTTTTTGATAATATCAATGTGTCCTTTTGTGATTGGGTCAAAACTTCCACTTACCAAACATTTTTTCATCATTCAGCCTCATAAATATTTATTGCTGTAATGCCATATTTTTTTGATTTAACAATGTTATATCCACTGGTGCATTTATTGTCATTTTTATTGAACAAACTTTCATAAACAACAATGCCACAATTAGCAAGCACATTGTTTTCTGCAATAAGTGCCATAAGCTTTTCAAATTCCTTAAAGTCATAAGGTGGGTCAAGAAAAATTATGTCAAATTGTGCATTTTTAAGCCTTGATAATGCATACTGATAATCACCAAATATAACTTGAGCGTCTTCCTTTAGCATTTGCAAATTTTGCTTTACAATTCCAATGCTTTCCTTGCTACTATCCACAAAAACTACTTTTTCAGCACCACGGCTTATTGCCTCAATACCAATAGCACCACTGCCAGCAAACAAATCCAAAAACTTTGACCCAACCACATCATTTTGAATAATATTGAAAATTGATTCTTTTACCATATCTGTTGTTGGTCTGACATCTCTATTTTTTGGGGATATCAATGGTCTACTTCTATGTTTTCCTGCAACTACTCTCATTTTACCTCACAAAAATTTCATTCATTTTCACATCATGTTTTTCTGTAGCAATGCTATCAAATTGCTGCTCACGAAAAGCAACTGCAACCTTTTTGCAATTTGGAAATTTTGCAAAAAATCTGTCATAATATCCTTTGCCTTTTCCCAATCTATTGTTGTCTTTATCCACCGCAAGCACAGGAACAATACACAAATCAATGTTTGTTTCAACTGCCTCTCCCACTGGCTCCAAAATACCAAAAGCACCTTTTTGCAATCTGCATGGATACTTTACCAATTCAATATTATCGCCATTTACTCTTGGCAAATAACATTGCTTTCCGTATGTCATTGCAAATTCCAAAAGCCAATCGATATTTACCTCTGTTATCATTGCTTTGTAAAGCAAAATGTGACTATGATTGTTAATCAATTTGCTGTTTATTATATCACTCACAATCATTTGACTTTTAAAACTTCTGTCAAAATAACTCATTTTGTTCAAATTTTCACGAGCAATTTTTCTTTGTTCTTCCTTAGTTAAAATACACATATTCAAATCTACCTCTAAGTGCTGTCATAAGTTCATACTCTGATATTTGCATATCTGCAGCACGCCTCTCAAACGACAGCTCTTCCGTGTCATAAATCACAATTTCATCCCCAACTTTTGCAGTCAAATCACTTATATCCACAATGTGCGAATCCATACTTATTTTGCCTATAACCTTGCAAAAATCGGTATTAAATGCCATTTTTTGTCCACAAAATCGTCTAATAATGCCATCAAAATACCCACCCTCACAAAGTGCAATTTTCATATTTTGAGATGCTACATATTGCCCGTCATAACCAATTGTTTCGCCTTTTTTCACATCCTTAATTTGCAAAATGTTTGATGTAACTGCAACTGCTTTGTCATAAAGTCCAATGCCAAGACGCACAAAATCAACAGGCAATTTATCTGCAAAATGTTTGTAGTTGCTTGCAAAAATATGTACTTTGGCATACCTATTAAATTGCTCCACAGTATCAACCATTTGATTAAATTTCTTAATCTGATTATCTGTCAAAATTTCATTTTGCGAATAAATGTGGGAATATACTCCTGCAATTTCAGATGGCTTGAGCAAGCTTAAAAGTTCAAAAAGCTCCTCTTTTCTTTTCAAGCCGCCTCTATTCATCCCACTATCAATGGCAATATGATATTTTATTCCTCTAACATAATTTTTCGGATTGCAAATGGATGCCATAATTTTATATTTTTTGCAAAGTTCACCATCCGATTTTTTAAATGATAATGCAAGAATAGGCTTTTTTATTCCAAGCTCTCTAAGTTGAACGCCTTCAAAAACATTTGCAACGGCAAAGCCACAAACATATTCTTCGATAAAGCAAGCAATATTTATGCCGTTGCTGTAACAATCTGCTTTTACAACAGCCATAACATCAGTGTTTGCCAAATTGCTTGCTGAAAGAATATTTGCTTTTATTACATTAATATCAATATACTTTGTTAAAATATTATCGCCTCTTTTTAAGTTATTTTTAAGCTAGCGTATATAAATAAATATTTTATCTTAAAAGACTTTTAATATAAATATCATTTTACTTTTGAGGGCAACTTTTTTACAAATTAAATCAGATAATAGAATTTTCCAAAACTTTGATATCGTTATTTTTTATCACATCCATTGCCTTATTAATATCAGAAACTTTAAGCATAATGATAGCTTTTTTTGCCTCTGTTCTTGCATAAGAATAAAGATATTCAATTTCAACGCCACCAGCATACAAAAGTGCAAGTACATCAGACAAGCCACCTGCCCTGTCCTCAACCTCAATTCCAATCAAATCGGAACTTGTAACAGTAAAACCAGCCTCACGCAAAACTTTGACAGCTTTTGAATTATCTCTTGTGATTGCACGCAAAATGCCAAATTCTTTTGTGTCAGCAATACTCATTGAAACAAGGTCAATCTTATTGTCGGCAAGCACTTTAGCAAAATCACCAACTCTGCCTTTACGATTTTCCAAAAAAACTGCAATTTGATTAACTAACATATATCTCTCCCTTATATAATATATTTTCTTTTATATTTTATTCCTCTTTTTATTAATTTCGCATTATTTAAAACATCAAAACTTAACATTACATTGTCTCAAAAGCAAACAAATTTAAGTTTTGAAACACTCTAATAGCGATATTAATTTTAACTTCGTAAAATAACTTTTATAAAACTAAATAAAAACTTTATTCACTATAATTATCAATTTTTGTTTTTACGATTGTCAATTATTCTTTTTGCTTTACCCTCACTTCTGCTTAAGCTATTAGGGCTTACCAAAGTAATTTTTGCACTTATGCCCAAGTTAGAGGTCATTTCGTGTTCAATTTCCTTTTTCAAAGCTTGCAACTTACCAACCTCATCACTGAAATATGACTCACTTATTTCAATTTGAATTTCAAATGTGTCAAGTGCGCCAACTCTATCCACGATAATTTGATAATGAGGAGAAATTCTGTCACCGATATTAAACAACACGCTTTCAATTTGAGATGGAAAAACATTTACTCCACGAATAATCAACATATCGTCAGTTCTGCCAGTTACTCTGTTCATACGAATCAAAGTTCTACCACATTTGCACTCGCCAAGTTTAAAGCTTGTTATATCTCTTGTTCTGTATCTAATAAGTGGAATACCTTCTTTTGTAAGTGTTGTGATAACCAACTCTCCTTTTTCACCAAATGGCACTGGCTCCAATGTGTCAGGGTCAATAATTTCTGGGAAGAAGTTGTCCTCATTAATATGAAGTCCGTCTTGCTCCTCACATTCCATTGCAACACCAGGTCCCATAATTTCGCTCAAACCATAAATATCATACGCTTTTATTTGCAATCTTTTTTCAATGTCTCTACGCATCTCGTCAGACCAAGGCTCTGCACCAAAGATACCACGCTTTAGCTTAAATTGACTTCTGTCATTAAAGCCTTCTTTTGCCATTGCCTCACTCAAATAAATTGCATATGAAGGAGTGCAACACAAAGTATCAGCACCAAAATCTCTCATGAGTTGAAGTTGTCTTAAAGTATTACCACTTGATGTTGGAACAGTCATCGCACCAAGTCTTTGACTGCCATCGTGCAAACCAAGTCCACCAGTAAACAAGCCGTAACCAAATGAAACTTGAACAACTGAATTGTTATCAGCACCAGTCATACTAAGGCACCTTGCTGCCATATCAGCCCACATATCCAAGTCATTTTGAGTGTACCCCACAACGGTCAATTTGCCTGTTGTTCCACTTGATGCGTGAACTCTTACAATTTCACTTTGAGGACAGCTGAAAAAATTAAACGGATAACTTTCTCTAAGGTCATGTTTTACAGTAAAAGGCAACTTAGTGATGTCTTTTATTGATTTGATGTCCTCTGGCTTAACGCCTGCTGCATCCATTTTTTTGCGATAAATTTCAACATTGTCATAAACTTTTTTTACCACTTTAACAAGTCTTTCGCTTTGCAACTTTTCCAGTTCTTCCCTTGATAGATATTGCATATCATCGTGATACATTTTTTTATCCTCCATAGCCTAGCTAAATTTTCCCCATTATCATTCAGTAATTTTAATATTCAAATTATAGATATTCAAATATCTTTATTTTTGTTTTAATTTTTGAAATTTTAATTAGCATTAAAAATTATTATTCCTTAGTCTTACAATTAGAAATCTCATATAATTCTATAGCTTTTCAATTATAAAATATCAATCTAAAAGTATTTGAAATTTATAAATATGCTATAATACAATTATTTTGCGTTATAGCCTTTTTCAATCGCAAGCAAATTGATATCCAAAAATTTGGCTGGCACAGTCATCTTTACAGCCTCAATAATATCTTCATACTTGAAACCAAGATTTTTTGCAAGTGCACCCAACATAACCACATTTGCAACTTTAACATTTCCACATTCTTTTGCAAGTTCAGCAGCATTAATAACCAAAGTGTTGTAATTCATTTGCTTTAATTGCCCTGTGATATCTTGTGGATACTCCATAGCACCTGTAATCACTGGCATTGGCAAAATTTCTTGGTCATTAACAACCATCATCCCATCTTTTTTAAGAAAATGACGCCAACGCAATGCTTCAAGTTTTTCAAACGCTATAATTATATCTGCATCGCCAACTGCAACAATAGGGCTCAAAATATCCTTTCCAACACGCACATGAGTGACAACGCTTCCGCCTCTTTGGCTCATTCCGTGAACTTCTGACAATTTACAATCCTGACCTGTTAGCACCGCATAATTGCCAAGCACTCTTGATGCAAGCAATGTTCCTTGTCCACCTACTCCAACAATCAAAATATTAGCCATTAGTTTTTACCTCCCAACGCAATAGCGTCAAACTTACACATTTGCACGCAAACACCACAACCAACGCATTGATCAGCCTTAATGCTTACAACCTTATCCTTTGTTGTCATAATTGCAGGGCAACCAATTTTCATACACATACCACACTTTTTGCATTTGTCATTGACAATTATGTAAGGTGTTTTAACTTCTTTTGTCAAAAGCACGCAAGGTTTTCTTGCAATAATAACGCTTACTTCATCTTTTGCAAGTTCTTCCTTAACTGCCTTTTCCACAGCTGCCATATCATAAGCATCCACAATTTGCACGCTGTTAACTCCACAAGCTCTTACAAGTTGCTCCAAATCCAATTGATGAGTAACTTGGTCTCTTATTGTTCTGCCAGTTGCAGGGTTTGGTTGATGTCCTGTCATACCAGTTGTTGAATTGTCAAGAATGATTATTGTGCTGCTGCCTTGATTGTAAACAGCATCCACAACACCAGTAATACCACTGTGAACAAATGTTGAATCTCCAATTACTGCAACAGTTTTTTCAGATTGCTTTCTGCCAAGTGCTTTATCCACGCCATGGCACATACCAATACTTGCACCCATACAAACAACGGTGTCAACAGCATTCAAAGGCTGTCCTGCACCCAAAGTATAGCAACCAATATCAGCAGTAACCATAAGTTTTAGCTTGTGCAACACATAAAAAACACTTCTGTGAGGGCAACCTGGACACATTACTGGTGGTCTTACTGGCAAAGTTTTGTCTGCCTCTTGAATAGGCTCGCCTAGCAGTTTATTTTTGATTAGAGCAACTGAAAGTTCGCCTTGAATAGAAAAAATCTCCTTTCCAACACATTCAATACCTTGTGCTTTAATTTGTGTTTCAAAAATAGGTTCAAGCTCCTCTATTACATAAAGCTTTTCCACATTTTTTGCAAACTCTTTAATCATATCCATTGGCAAAGGATTTACCATACCAAGTTTCAAAATGCTTGCATCAGGAATAGCCTCTTCTGCATATTTTGCAACCACACCACTGCAAATAATACCGATTTTCGAAGACTTATATGTAATTTTGTTTATAGACATTGTGTTTGCATCCATAGCCAATTTTTTGATTCTGCTTTCCACAACTTTGTGTCTTCCAACTGCCATTGCAGGCATCATTGCATATTTTGTTATGTCTTTCACATAGGGCTTAATGCCCACTTCTTGCCTATCCTCAAGCTCCACAAAAGATTGTGAATGTGAAACTCTTGTTGTACTCCTAAGCATAACTGGAGTGTCATATTTTTCGCTTATTTCAAAAGCAAGCTTTGTATAGTCTTTTGCCTCGGCAGAATCGCTTGGCTCAAACATAGGAATACTATTTGCAATTGCGTAATATCTGCTGTCTTGCTCGTTTTGAGAGCTGTGCATACCCGGGTCATCAGCCACAACAAGCACCAAGCCACCATTTACACCTGTATATGCAAGAGTAAACAAAGGATCAGCTGCAACATTCACACCAACATGTTTCATACAAACAATACTGCGTGCACCTGCAACACTTGAACCAATAGCCACCTCAAGGGCAACTTTTTCATTTGGCGACCACTCTGCATAAATTTCATTATATTTTGCTATTGCCTCAGTAATCTCTGTGCTTGGGGTGCCAGGATATGCAGTGCTGACTTTAACACCAGCCTCATATGCACCTCTTGCAATAGCCTCATTTCCCAAAAGAATTTTTTTCATAAATACCTCATAAATTGATTTTAGTGCCGATTTTTGAATGGTTTTAATCAAAAATCATTTTTAAATATCGTGTGCAATGTTTGATTCAATCTTGCATATTTAATGTTAATTTACAAAATCAACAAAACACAATTTATTATAATCATTGCAATAATTTTTAAAGTTTTCTCAAATCAGTTACTCTTTTTGCCTTGCCTTCAAATCTTTTTAATGATTGAGGCTCAACAAGTCTAACCACAGCATCAATCTGCAAAACGACCTTAAGCTTTTGTTTAACTTTTTTAACTAAATCTTCAAGCTTAGAATAATTATCAAGCAAGCCGATATCCTTAACCTCAACATTGATAGTAAGCTTATCCATATGACCGATTCTTTCCACAATAATCTCGTAATTACCACCAATTTCAGGCATACTCATAAGCACACCCTCTATTTGTGAAGGAAATACATTTACGCCACGGATAATAAGCATATCGTCAGATCTACCTTGAATTTTATCCATTCTTACAGTTGTTCTGCCACATTGACACTTATCCTTTATAAGCCTTGTAATATCCTTTGTGCGATATCTAAGCATTGGCAAGCCTTCTTTTGTCAAAGTTGTAATGACAAGTTCGCCCCACTCTCCGTCTTCAATAGGTTGCAAAGTCTCTTTGTCAATAATTTCCGGATAAAAATGGTCTTCATTAATATGCATTCCACACTTAAACTCACACTCGCCAGCAACACCCGGACCAATAATTTCACTAAGTCCATAGTTGTCAGTTGGGAAAAGTCCAAGCTTATCCTGCAACTCTTTATGCATTTCAGGGCTTGATGCCTCACTACCAAACAAACCAATACGAAGCTTCAAATCTTCCTTTTTAATTCCCATTTTTTCCACAACTTCACTTATGTACAAGCCATATGAAGGTGTCGCAACCAAAGCCGTTGCCCCCAAATCCTTCATAAGCATAACTTGCCTTTCAGTGTTGCCAGAAGATGCAGGAATAACAGTTGCGCCAATTTTTTCCCAGCCTTGATGAAGTCCTAAAGCACCTGTAAACAAGCCGTAACCAAAGGAAATTTGTACAATATCAGATTTTCTGCCACCAGCCGCCACAATCAATCTTGCCATACAGTCCGACCACATATCCAAATCATTTTTTGTGTATGCAACCACTGTCGGTTTGCCTGATGTTCCACTTGAGGCATGCACCCTAACAATATCGTCCATTGGCACAGCAAGCAGTCCATATGGATAGTTGTCACGCAAATCGGCTTTTGTTGTGTAAGGAATTTTTTTAATATCCTCCAAAGTTTTAATATCCTCTGGTAACAACCCGATTTCGTCGAACTTTTTTTTGTAAAATGGCACTCTTTCATATGCGTACTTAACAATCTTTTTCAGTCTTTCAAGCTGAATTTCACGCATCTGATCTCTCGCCATTTGCTCAATTTTTTTGTCAAAAAACATTTCTCTTTTCCCTTCTCAACTTTAACTTTTTATTTTCTATCTTTGTAATAATTCATCAAGCAACCAGATACGATAATATCTTTTTCGGTGTCTGTAAGGCTATCCAATTTCAAAGTAATGTTACGCACTTTGTCGCCATTGATAACCACTGCAGCAAACTCTTTTGCACCACTCTCAATGTTCTTTTTAACATTAGGAATGAAAATAATGTCATCCACTTCAAAATTATCTTTTTCACTAATAAACGGAATCATACCCCAGTTGATTAAATTTGAACGATATCTTTTTGTTGCATATTCTCTTGCAATATTACCTGCACCACCAAGCACTCTTTGACAGCTTGCTGCTTGCTCTCTTGCACTGCCATCACCGGGCTTTGTTGCATAAATAATGCTTGCAATTGACACACTGCCTTCAGGTTTAATTTTTGCAACCTTCAAAGCATCTTCATATTCTTTTGGAAGTTTTCCACCATCACGCCTTGCAAGCTCATCGCCATAAACTGCCTTTGCCCTTGGCACATAATCAGGAACCTTTCTTGACAAAGCAAACTCTGCAAGTTTCAAAGGATTTGATCTGTAGCTTGAAGTTTCACCTGATGGAATAAGTTCATCAGTTGTGGTTACAGGGTCGTTGATAACAGCAGTCATTTTAAGCATAATGTTGTCAGTCAAATGAATAACCTCTGGCCAGTCTTTGATGTTTGGTCCATAAACAAGCTCTTGCTCCACAGGTTTTGCCACACCATTATAGCATCTGTTTTCATAAATGCTTGAGT
Source organism: uncultured Christensenella sp. (assembly GCA_910584975.1). Classification (GTDB taxonomy): domain Bacteria; phylum Bacillota; class Clostridia; order Christensenellales; family UBA3700; genus MGBC100798. The sequence continues at coordinate 3,239 of CAJUEA010000021.1, read as the reverse complement.
CATAGCAGAATTTTGGAATACTATTGTCGTAATCAATATCCATAGCACTTGTCAAAATACCACCATTCATTGCAGTTGCAGCAATACTTCTTGCATCCATAAGTGCAACTGAAGAAATTTGTCCGCTTGCAGGCTTACTTCCCTCACGGCTCTCAAAGTTTCTTGTTGTATGTCTAATACTCAAAGCATTGTTTGCAGGAACATCCCCCGCTCCAAAGCAAGGTCCACAGAAAGATGTCTTGATGTTAACACCAGCTTTCACAAGTTTTGAAATAGCGCCTTTGTTCATCAAGTCATAATATATTGGTTGGCTTGATGGATAAACACTCATAGTAAACTCATTTTTACCAATATATTTTCCGTCAATAATATTGCTTGCCTCAATAATATTATCGTATGTACCACCTGCACAACCTGCGATAATACCTTGTTGCACTTGAACTTTTCCGTCTTTTGTGATTTTGTCAAGCAAATTAAACTTAACTTTGTTTGCTGATAAAAGCTTGTTGCCTTCCTCTTCAACTTTTGCAAAAATGTCTTTTGGATTTGCAATTACATCTGCCAAATTGTAAACATTGCTTGGGTGGAAAGGAAGCGCGATTTGTGGTTCAACCAAAGACAAATCAACCTCAACCACACCATCGTACATAGCAATTTCAGCTGGTTGCAAAGTTTTGAAATCATTTGGTCTGCCATGCTCAAAATAGTAAGCCTTAACAATGTCATCAGTCATCCAAACAGAGCTCAAGCAAGTTGTTTCTGTTGTCATAACATCAATTCCGTTACGATATTCAATAGGCAAATTTTTAATTCCGTCACCCACAAACTCCATAATCTTGTTTTTAACAAAGCCTTGTTTAAACACACTTCCGATAATTGCAAGCGCCACATCTTGAGGTCCAACGCCTTTTCTTGGCTTTCCTTTAAGGTTAATTGCAATAACATCAGGATAATTGATATCATATGTTCTGCTTAGCAATTGTTTTACAAGTTCAGGTCCCCCCTCGCCCACAGCAATAGTACCAAGTGCACCATATCTTGTGTGAGAGTCACTACCCAAAATCATTTTTCCACAACCAGACATATTCTCACGCATAAAAGTGTGAATAACTGCTTGATGAGGTGGCACAAAAATTCCACCATATTTTTTTGCTGCAGACAACCCAAAAACATGGTCATCCTCATTTATAGTGCCACCAACTGCACAAAGTGAATTGTGGCAATTTGTAAGCACATAAGGAATTGGAAATCTTTCCAATCCACTTGCTTTTGCTGTTTGAATAATTCCAACATAAGTAATATCATGTGACGCCATTGCATCAAATTTAATTTGTAATCCTTTGCCTTTTTCTGTCACACCACTGATATTGTGATTTTTTAGTATGCCATAAGCAATTGTACCTTTATAAGCCTCGTCAAGAACTTTACTGCTTACGCCTTGGCTTGCAAGAAACTCGCCATCCACAAACTTACCCTGATACAAAAACTTTTTACCGCTAATCAATTTAACCATATTTTCTCCTTTTATATCTCATCTGCTATTCAAAACAAACTTTAATATCGTCTAAATTTACATTAAAAACAAAAACTTTCTCTCAAAATTGAATTTAATTTTGCAAAAGAAATTTATTGATCTTAATCTTTTTGTATGCGATATTTGCATTTATTTTACGCATAATTATTTATTATAAATATTTATACTCTAATATAATACAATATTTTTTTCAAATTTGCAAGGGTTATTTGAAAAAAATTACATATTTCAACATTTCTTGAAGTCAAATTTTTCTTTTTGTTTTATAATTTGGCAGAAGATAAGGAAAAATAATTTAATTTTACAATTCAATATTCAGATAAAATTTTTGATTTTATGCTACTTGTTTGTGTTCATTTTAGTAATTCCATACATTAAATTCCACATTATGCAGAATATCGACTTGTAAAAATCTCTTTAATGCAGAAAAATATTTTTTTAAAAAAACATTAGTATTTTTAGCAAAAATTTGCTATAATTAATATATGGACAAAAAATATAAATTAAAATTTAACAACAAAATAAACTTTACATTGTTTTTGGTTATTACAATATGCGTAATAGGCATAATCTGCGATATCGTTTTTCTGTCTATGGCAATAGAGAATCAACAGAGTTTTGTTGCTTACATTGTAAGTATGGCTCTTCTTGTAGTATTGCTTGCTTTTTTGATTTTGTTTAAAGTTGGAAGTTTTTATATTATAACAAACAATCATTTTATTATTTCAATAAGTTTTATTAAAAAGAAAATTGAATTCAATGACATTTTAAACATCAGACACGACAACATCAGCAAGCAAAGCATACTTTATTACAACACCTATCCAAAAAACGGAGACAAGCTTGTTGCAATGCTTTATTTAAATGTGAATGAAGAAAATTTGAGCAACATTGTCAAAGAACTGAAAGAAAAAAATAATATGATAATTTACGATGTTTTTAACGAGGACAAAACAAATGAAAATAACTGAAGATTTAATTATTGCAAGCAACAACAAACATAAAGTTGTTGAAATCAAGCAAATTTTAGGAGATTTTTTTAAAAATATTTATACACTTTCTGACAAAAATATCAATGTTGAAATTGAAGAAAATGGCAACACTTTTGAAGAAAACGCTTTGATTAAAGCAAAATATATTTGTGAGCTTACTGGTATAACCACTCTAAGCGACGATAGTGGTCTTGAAGTTGAGGCATTGGGAGGTGCACCAGGTGTTTATTCTGCAAGATATGCTGGCGAACCTAGCGACAGCAACAAAAACAATCAAAAGCTACTTGCAGAAATGAAAAATATCCAAAACAGAAATGCAAACTTCACAAGCGTTATTGCAATATGCTACCCTGACGGCAAAACAATAACTGCCAAAGGTGCTACATATGGCAAAATTTTAACACAAGCTGAAGGAAACAATGGTTTTGGATATGACCCACTTTTCTTTTCAAATGATTTGCAAAAAAGTTTTGGCATAGCAACTGCACAAGAAAAAAATGCAATCAGCCATCGTGGCCGTGCTCTTCAAAAAATGAAAGAAATTTTATCAAAGCAATAATTGCTTTCGTATTGCAAAAACAAATTTGTTCAGTCCTTTAATGATACCAAACAACAATAACATTGTTATTTCGAGTTTATAGGAGTCCCCACAAACAGCTATTTTTTTTTGGGGGGGGCCTATTTCTATTGGGATACAATACATAAACTTGAAA
>CAJUEA010000020.1 GCA_910584975.1 uncultured Christensenella sp. | reverse complement strand
ACCGATGGCTTTGGTTTGGTGCCGGCTAGTGGTGGTGGGCTTGATTCGCCACTATTTAACTGTATTATTTTGGTGTTGTTGACATCTTTTGGTGTTTGGGGATTGCCTCAATCTGTACATAAGTTTTATGCTGTAAAAAGCAACAAATCTATCAAACAAGCTATGGTTGTAAGCACAATTTTTTGTTTGGTTATTGGGTTTGGTGCATATTTTACCGGTGCTTTGGGTCATCTTTTCTTTAGTGAAGTGCCAGAGGGTGGGTTCGATTTGATTGTGCCACTAATGTTGCAAAAAGCTCTTCCAAGTGCTGTGCTTGGTTTGATTGTAGTTCTTGTGCTTTCTGCAAGTATGTCAACATTGGCATCATTGTCTTTATCAGGGGCGTCATCCGTGGCTGTGGATGCTTACAAAGGTTTTATCAAAAAAGATGCATCAGAAAAACAAGTTAATTGGATGTTAAGAGGATTTTGTTTGTTTTTTGTAGTCGTTTCTGTTTTGCTTGCTGTGTTTAAAATTTCTGCAATTGTAACACTTATGTCTTTGAGTTGGGGTGTGCTTGCAGGTTGCTTTATCGGACCTTATGTGCTTGGACTTTACAGCAAAAAAGTCAATAAATATGGTGCATATGCATCAATGGTTGCTTGCCTTGTATTGACTTTAATTTTGGTTATTGTTTTTGGGGTGATTGAGCCTAAAGCAAATGGCTTGACTTTTGCAAATATGATTTCCGATGGTGTGAAAAGAGCCCCTCTTATTGGTGTGATTTGTATGGCAGTGAGCCCAATTGTCACTTATATTACAAGTTTGATTTTCAAAGATAAGAACTTGAATGGAGAGGAAATTATTGAGCAGACAAAAACGGCTGTGCTTGAGTAAATTGTAATGTGGTAAAAGAAAATATCCTAATGTGCCTGTTTTTATGGCTGGAGATTACAACTCTATGGAGCATGAAAACAGTAGATTTAATGGTGATAATACTTTGGCTGAAAATGATGTGACTTATTTCAAATGCTATGGCGAGGCTTGTGGTTCTTTTGCGTATGAAAAAATTGCACAACATTATGTTGATACAAAGTTTGTGCCTGACATCCAAAGAAAATTTGACAACACAAGAGGATATTTGTATGATGACCCAACATGGGATCATATCTTTATGACAAATGAGCAATTTGCAAAAGTTTTGACTTTCAGAGTGTTAACATCTGATTATTTCCATATTAATCCGGACAGAACAAGTCGAATTTCCGACCATTTGCCAATTTGTGTTGATGTGCTTGTGAATAATTAATTAGCAATTAATAAAAAATAAACTTGTTTAACAATAAATTTAGCTTTAAAATTTTTTTGTAAAGATTAATTTGGTTATCAAAAAATATTATGAGCAATAAAAAGCCACGAAATATTTCGTGGCTTTTATGTTTAACCATATTTATTTCAAATTAAATTCATACTAATTTTTAATAAAATTAAATTGATTGGAATCAAATTTTATCACAATTACTTTGATTAATTTTATAATTGAATTTCAAAGTTTTTGCCTTCAAAGTCAAGAATTGTGTCATTGTGTGCGATTTGTAGAGTGTAGCCAGACTTTTTACGAGTAACTTTGATGTTTATGGTTTTGCCTGCAAATTTAATATTATTACACTCCATACAATCCCAAGTTTTTGGCAAGTTTGGTGTGATTTGGAATTTGCCAAAGCCTGTTGGGCGTATTCCAAGAATACCTTCAGTGAAAATACGCAAGTAAAGACCACTTTCAGCTGATAATTGAGCTTGATTTCCTTCAGGGAATGCCTCGACAGCATAAGGGATGTGATTTCCAAGCAATCTTGCTGTGCTGAATTTTTCAAGTAGTTCCAAAGCCTCTGTGCTGTATCCTGCATTAAATAATCCTCTTAGGGTGTACAATGTTGATCTGTCCCAAAAAGTTTTGTCGCCTGTAACTGACAATAAACCTTCTGCAACTTGAAGTTTTGGAGATAGCAGGGCATCTTTTGTCGCTTTGCTGCGTTCAAAAATGCCCACAACCATTGGCATTGAAATCCAGGAACGAAGATTTGGCTCTTCTTTGCAATACATAAATGTAGCATAGCCTTCAACATTTTTGCTGAAATATTTGACTATATTTTCCTTTAAAGTTTCTGCTGTTTTCAAGTAGTAATCAGCTTTTTCAATGTTTCCAAACTCTTTGTGTAGGTAGCTTGCACTTATCAATGCATCGTAAGCAAGAGTGGATGTGCACAAGTTTGCATTGCCAGATTCAAGTCTGTTTTCAAGCTCGTCGCTGTCTGATGCAATTACGCCATCCTCATTTGTTTGAGATATTGTGTATGTCAAGCTTTTGTCAACAAGTTCAATAAATTGTTCTGCAATTTTTCTGTCACCATAAGTCAAAAGAAATCTTGACAAGCCATATGCGTACATTGCACTGTCGCCTCTGTCTTTAGCACCGTGCCAAATGTCGTCGCCTTCTGCAACAATGCTGGTTATGATGGCTTTATCTTCTGCAACATATTGGCGATATAGTTCGTAGCTGTTTATGCTTTCTTGCTCGCCGATGTCATAGCCTAAATAGCCAAACAATGGATTTACATATTCACACTGGTCATTTGTCCACAAAGCAGCGTAATAATTTCCACCACCAGGAGAGTGCATAAGTCCATTTTTTGTTTTAAAAATACTTTCACTTGCTCTGATTTTTGCATAACGCGCCATAAGATTTATGTTTATATTAGGCGTTTTAATTTGCAGCAAGTTGTCAAGTTTTTCAATTAGTTGCAAACGCAATTTTTCTTCTTTGTCAAAATCAATATCAATTTGTTCGTCAAGCTTAAGTCCACAATAAGCAATGTCAATTTTTGCAGTGGCACCAGCACGAATGGTAACATTTCGTTCAGAAATAATTGTTACCAATTGGTATCGCTCACGGTTGTTGCCATATCTTGCAGGTGTAAGCTTATCCTTATCAAGATTAATGATTTGCACTGAAATATCTTGTTTATCCGTATTTGTGATTGTAATGCGCTCTAATAAGCATTTTTGAGAGGTTGCAGGAAAAATATGTCTTTTGACTTTAAGTTTGTCAATTTTAGACAGAATTTTTAAAGTTCCATCAAAAACAAAATCGCTAACAACTTCTTTAGCTTTGCTTGGTGATGAAATTTTAATACCTTTAAAATTGTAGTCCAGTGAGCCACTTGTGTTGTTTGGGTAACATCTAAGTGTAGGAAAAACAACATGTCGCATAATTCTCAATTCGCCATTTTGTTTTGCTCCGTAACTGATTATTCCCGACACATAAAATGCTGATATTTCAATGTGATTTGAATATGAGCAATCTTTTTTTACACTATGAACAATGCTTTTGCCGTCCGTGCCAATATAATGCTTTGTTTTTTCAAAAGCCTCATTCATTTTTGCCCATTTTGCAAATCTTGCAATTCTTGGTCTTTTAACTTGAAACATAAATTTCTTCCTTCATAAAATAAATGATTATTGTTTTAAGAATAATCACTTATTTTTATAATAATTATTGTTTTATAATCTATTAAACTAATTCAACATTATCAAGTTTTAATTCTTCATGCAAATTGATATTTCTTAGTTTCATTGTTTTGCCTTCAACATTAAGTGAATTGATTTTTCCATCTTTCCAAGTGAATGAAATTACATTTGCAGTTGCTGTGCGAAGATTTTTAATTTCACCTTCAGTGAAGTCAGCAGGTAATGCTGGTAATAGTTCAACAACGCCGTCTTCTTCTGTAACCAGTAATTCATTTATTGCAGACATAAATCCAAAGTTGCCATCAATTTGGAAAAAGCAAGGTGGATGGAAATCAAAAAGATTTTTAAAGAAAGACCTTTGAATCATCTTGTTGATAATTGTTTTTGCTGTTTCAGGCTTTCTTAATCTACCAGCCAAACTGATTGCCCAAGCAGAACTCCAACCAATAAAGCTTGAACTATTGTCAATACGACGATTGTAAATACGCTCAACCCATTCTCTTTCTTGTGGATTTCTGTGATATCCGATAACTTTTGCAGGATAAAATCCATAAAGCAAAGAAAAGTGTCTGTGTCCTTTTTCAGGCATATCATAGTCTGAGCTCCATTCGTTGATCCCGTATTCGCCACAAGTGAAAGGTCTTAGTCTGCTTAAACGCTGAGAAACTTTTTTCAATAGCATTTCATCAGTGCTAAATTCTTGGAAGTTTGCAAATAATTGTCTTGCTAGGCCAAGGTCAAATGCACTTGCATAGTCAACGCTGCATTTTTTGCCGTCTTTTACAAAGCTTGCCTCTGGAGAAGTTGAAGGACAGGTAATATATTCTCCATTGCGTAGAATTAGCCAATCGCAAGTAAATTTAACAGCCTCGGTTGTGATTGCTTGAATTTTATCACGATATTGCTCCATATCTCCATAGCGTAAATGCTCATAAAGCTCATTCGCAAGCCATACCCCACACATTGGGGAAAACATATATTCGCTGTTTCCTTTTACAGGTGCTGTTTTGCGCCATATATCAACATTGTGATTGCAAGTAAAACCATCACAATTAAAGTTTACATGAGAGGTGGTTTTGCCGTGTTTCATAATTTCATAAACAAGTCTGACAAATGGTTCCGCACATTCTGACATATTGCATTGGCTCATACTCCAATAATTCATTTGTGTGTTGATATTAGTGGTGTAGTTACTTGACCATGGTGCTTTTAAATCCTTATTCCAAATGCCTTGAAGAGTGGCAGCACTTCCACCTTTTCTGCTTGATGAAATAAGCAAGTATTTGCCATAATTGTAAATAAGTTCAATAAGGCCGTTGTGAACTCTGCCAAATTTAGCTTCTTTCAGTAATCTGTCTGTTGGAAGGTCAATATCACTTTTCAAATCGATTGATTGTTTGCTATAAATTGCACTATAGTCAGCAATATGAGCCTCTTTGATTTGTTCATAATTGTTTGGCAGATTATTCAAAGTTTTTTGTGCCAAGTCAAGTGCATATTTTCTTGAAGTTCGTGGCATTTTGTCATAACCAACAAAACCTGTTGCTGTTGTAAAAAATATTGTGATTTCTGTGGCTTTTGACACCAAAACAGAGTTGTTGTTTGTTGATATTTTGCCGTTTGTCATAATTTTTGCTGACAAACAGAAACACATTCCTTTACCTTCATCATATGTTGCAACTTTTTTTGTTTTCAAATAGTGTGGTGCAGCCCAGTCAGGAGCATTGCCAAGCATATTAAAGTTGCCGTCTGATGTGTTTATTTCGTATTTAAGTTGAGATTTTCCGTTTAAAGTGATACTTATTGGCGTTTCTGCAGAAATTTTGTAAGCAAAAACTTTTGCTGGATAGCTTGCAAATGCCTCACGCTCAATGGTTGCTGTTGAAATATTCAGTAGACCATTTGACAAATCAAGAGTTCTTGAATAGTTGCGTTTGTTTCCACCTAAAAATTTAATGTCAACTTCACCCAATGGCAAGTATGCATCGCTGTAATCTCCAATAAATTTTTCCTCAATTATATCCTGTGCCTCTTTGTTTCTGCCATACATTATCAAATCTCTAACTTCGTCAAGATATTCAAGACTTTCAGGATTATCGTGATTTTTTGGATAACCAGACCATAAATTTGTATCATTAAACATCAATTTTTCTGATGTTTTTCCACCATAAACCATAACGCCAGTGTGCCCATTGCCCATTGGTAGCGCTGAATGCCATTTTTTAGCTGGTGAATAATATAATAATTTGTTCATAAAATCCTCATTATATATATAAATCGGAAGACAAATAGCATAAAAAATCGTACAGATGCTAATTTTTTGTTAGTAGAATATAGCATTGTACGGAAAATTTTTGATAATTTGAAATTTTATAGTATAGGGGAGCTAAGCATAGAGTATATTTGTAGAATTTGCTTAAAATTGTCTGATTTTAAGTAAAAATTTATAAATTTAATTAAGAAAATACCTGTATGCTCAATATTTTTTAAGTTTCTTTTGTATTCGAGTTGTGTTTTACCCCATTTTACGCCATAAACTGGCTGTTTTATATTATAAAATGACTGATAAAGTCATAAAGCAATTAGCATAAGTTGTAATTGAATTTAAATAAATAAATAAAATTTCCACAAATTTTAAACTTAAATCCAATATGTAATATATCAAAAATCTGCTTCCGATAATTTAGCAATTAATATTCTTATAATTAGATTATTTATAATCTATCAAGCTAATTATATCATTAATTTTGCAAAAAGTAAATACATATTTAAAAATATTATGCAAAATTTTTTATAAAAATATATAAAATATATGTAAATAGAGATAATAATCTGCTTAATGTGGAATTTTACTGCTAAATTTTTTATTAAATTGATTTTTGTTGATAAAATTTTGTTTTTGTGTTACAATGTGTGTGCAGTACAAAATATTAGTGCAATACAATATTAAAATATGAATATTCTTATGTTTATTAGTATTTTACTTTGTTTTAATATTGTTTTAATTAAATTTATGTGAGGATAATATGGAAAAAATCAAGTCTTTTCAAATTGATCATGATATACATAAGAAAGGTTTGTATCTAAGTGGAGAGTCTAATAATATTTTTACATACGATTTGAGATTTAAAACTCCTAATGGTGGGGATTATATGGACAATGCTAGTATGCATACAATTGAGCATTTGTTTGCTACTATTGTACGAAATTCCACACAAAAGAGAAATATTGTTTATTTTGGACCAATGGGTTGCAGGACAGGTTTTTATTTGCTTATGTTGGGCGTTAAATATGATGAAGCAAAGGATTTGATTATATCCTGTATTAAAAAATGTTTGCAACTTGATGAAGTTCCTGGAAGCAGCAGAAAAGAATGTGGAAATTATTTGGAGCATGATTTAATTGGAGCAAAAAAATTGCTTGTGGATTATCTGCAAGTTTTGGAGGGATAAATTTGATGTTTGCAATTTATGTGAAATAATGCTTTTATATGTTTAGATTATTGCTAAATTATTTTGATTATTTAAGGTTTGAATTTAGAGTTTTTTTCTTAAAATAATATTTAAGCAAGACAAAAATACAATATATCAAAAATATCTTGACAAAAATGTAAATAAAGCATATAATCTAAGTATAATTAATTGCGATTAGAGGACATGTGTAAAGTCGGGCTGTTTTCAGAGAGCATTCGGTTGGTGCGAGAATGCAATAAGTGATTTTATATACCACCACTAGTGAAGTCGCACGCTCATAGGCGTTAGTATGTAATTAAGGCACTTTTGTGTGAAGTAAGGTGGAACCACGATTTTATCGTCCTTATGCTTTTGCATAAGGATTTTTTTATTGTGTTCTATATTAAAATTTTTGTGCTTAGACAAATTTGCTTTTTTATTTAATGTTGCATTAAGTTTTTAATTTTAAAATTTAGCTGTATTTTAAGGTTTGAATAAATTTTAACGATTTATAATTTGTAAACATTTGCAATAAAAATAATCAACATTATTAAAGTATAATAAATAATATATTGAGATAAAAATTATTGGCGTTTGCCGTTGGAGGAAGTATGAAAATAGTTTTGAAAGATGGAAGTATTATTGAAAGAGATGGTGCTATCAGTGCGTTTGAGCTTGCAAAAAGTATTAGCGAAGGTCTTGCAAAGGCTGCTGTTGCTTGCAAAATTGATGGCAAAGTTTGTGCAATGAGCGATATCATTGACAAAGATGTAAATTTTGAAGTTTTGACCTTTGAACAAGAAGAGGGCAAAAAAGTTTATAGGCATACATGTTCACATATTTTGGCGCAAGCAATCAAAAATATATTCCCAACAGCAAAACTTGCTATTGGACCTGCTATTGACAATGGCTTTTATTACGATATAGATTTTAAAACACCTATAAATTTTGATGATTTAGAAAGAATTGAAAAGGAAATGAAGGCTATTATCAAAGCAAAATATCCTATTGAAAGATTTGAGCTTTCTCGCAAAGATGCGCTTAAGCTTATGAGCGATTTTGATGAGCCATACAAGGTGGAATTGATTAACGATTTGCCTGAAGATGCAGTTATTTCTTTTTATAAACAAGGTGATTTTACAGATTTGTGTGCAGGACCTCATTTGCACAACACTGGTATGATTAAGGCATTCAAGCTTACAAGTTTGACGGGTGCTTATTGGCGTGGCAATGAAAACAACAAGATGTTGTCAAGAATATATGGAACTTGCTTTGATAAGAAATCTGATTTGACAGACTATCTTGCTCAAATGGAAGAGGCAAAAAAGAGAGATCACAACAAGATTGGAAGAGAACTTGGCTACTTTATGACAGATGAAAACATCGGTCAAGGCTTGGCATTGCTTATGCCAAAAGGTGCAAAGACTGTTCAAGTTTTGCAAAGATTTGTTGAGGATACAGAGGCAAGACAAGGTTATATGCTTACTAAAACACCATTTATGGCAAAGCGTGAGTTGTATCAAATTTCTGGTCACTGGGATCACTATCAAGATGGAATGTTTATTATGGGCGATGCAAATGACCCTAAGGCTGAAGTTTTTGCACTTCGTCCAATGACTTGTCCTTTCCAATACACTATTTATAACAATGGCTTGAAATCATACAGAGATTTGCCTTGTAGATATGGCGAAACATCTACATTGTTCCGTAACGAAAGCAGTGGAGAGATGCATGGACTTATCAGACTAAGACAATTTACAATCAGTGAAGGACACTTAGTTTGTATGCCAGAGCAGTTGGAAGAAGAGTTTAAAAAATGCGTGGAGCTTGCAAAATACATGTTGACAGCTGTTGGGTTGCAAGATGATATTTCTTACAGATTTTCTAAATATGACCCAAAAGACACTGAAAAATATATTCAAGACGAGGAAACTTGGAATTCTGCTGAGGAAACAATGGGCAAAATTCTTGATCACCTTGGCATTGAATATTCAGTTGGTATTGGGGAGGCTGCTTTTTATGGACCAAAGCTTGATATCCAAATTAAGAATGTATGGGGCAAAGAGGACACTTTGATTACTATTCAAGTGGATATGTTCCTTGCTGAAAAGTTTGATATGAGCTACATTGACGAAAACGGCGAAAAGAAAAGACCTTACATTATTCACAGAACCTCTATCGGTTGCTATGAAAGAACTTTGGCACTTGTGCTTGAAAAGTTTGCTGGTGCTTTGCCATTGTGGCTTGCTCCAACTCAAGTGAAAGTTTTGAGTTTGACTGACAGAACAGCAAGCAATGCAAAAGCTTATGCTGACAAGTTGACTGCTGCTGGAATTAGAGTGGAAGTGGATAATCGTAGCGAAACTATTGGCTACAAAATTAGAGCTGCAAGAATGGAAAAAGTTCCTTACATCGTTGTTATTGGCGATAAAGAGGCAGAAAGTGGCAATGTTAGCGTGAGACGCCGTGGTGAGGAAAGTTCAAATATTATGTCTGAGGAGCAGTTTGAAACTCAAGTTTTGCAAGAGGTTAAAGAGTTAAAAATATTTTAAGACATCTCATAATATTGGACATAAAAACAATATTTAACATTTATTGTAGAGTGTTGTTGTGTATATTGATTAGCAAATTGCTTAAATTAATTATTAGATTTTTTGTAAAAAAGAGTGTGAAAAATGCTTGACATAGTGGTGAGGGTGTGATAATATATTGATAACAAGCAGAAGTTATTTCTCACCTGCCGCAAGTGAGCGAGCGTGGTAACAGTATTTTTAGCTGTGCAGATAATGTTTTGTCAGTGCGAATTTGTATGATTTGGTGCAAGACAAGATAAAATTATGTGCAAAAGCTTAACATTATATTGTAATAAGATGGATAACGATGTTTGTTATCCATTTATTTTTTTGTTTGTGGGAGGACATAATTATTAATAAAGAGCATATTATCAATGACCAAATAAGAGTCAAAGAAGTAAGATTGATTGGTGCAAATGGTGAACAACTTGGTGTTACACCAACAAATTCAGCAAAAGATATGGCATATGGTGCCGGATTGGATTTGGTGTTAATTTCGCCTACTGCTAATCCACCGGTTGCAAAAATTATGGACTACGGCAGATTTAAGTATGAGCAAATCAAAAAAGTAAAAGAGCAGAAAAAAGCACAAAAAGAGAAAATTGTTGAGCTAAAAGAAATTTGGTTGTCTGCAACTATCGACACAAACGATATGAAAACAAAGGCAAACAACGCAAGTAAATTTTTGAAGGCAGGCGACAAAGTGCGTGCGTCTATTAGGCTTAAGGGTAGACAAATGGCTCGTCCTGAAATAGCAATTAAGGTTATGGATGAGTTTTTTGAACTTGTTAAAGAATTCGGTGTTGTGGAAAAAGCTGCAAACTTAGAGGGCAGAAGCATTTCTATGATTATCGCATCTAACATAAAAAAATAATTAATTAATATATTGGAGGAAGGTATTATGCCAAAGGTAAAATCACACAGCGGTGCTGGAAAGCGTTTTAGATTTACTAAAAACGGTAAAATTAAAAGAGCTAAGAATGGTGCAAGCCATATTTTGACAAAGAAAGAAACTAAGAGAAAGCGTAACTTGAAGAAAGCAACTTATGTGTCTGAGACTCAATCAAAGACTGTTAAGAAGATTCTTCCTTATAGCTAATGGAATTGGAGGTAATGGATAATGAGAATTAAAAGAGGCGTTAACGCAATTAAAAAGCGTAGAAAGATAATGAAACAAGCTAAGGGTTACTTTGGTGCTAAAAGCAAACTTTACAGAGTAGCTCGTCAAGCCGTTATGAAATCCGGCAACTATGCATATGTTGGAAGAAAACTTAAGAAGAGAGAATTCAGACAACTTTGGATCGCTCGTATCAATGCAGCTGCTCGTATGAATGGCTTAACTTACAGCACTTTGATGCATGGTTTGAAACTTAATGAAATTGAACTTAACCGTAAGGTTTTGGCTGATTTAGCTGTTAATGATGCTGCTGCATTTACTGCTCTTTGTGAGAAAGCTAAATCAAAATTAGCTAAGTAATTTTTATTAAAACCTTCAATTTTTTGAAGGTTTTAATTGATTTTTTGGGTATTTACAAATTTATCAAAAAATGATATAATAAATATAATAGAATGTTGTAAAAAACATTGCATTTACAAAATGATTATGGAAAAAATAACAAGCATCAGCAATTCAAAAATACAAGAGCTTAAAAAACTATTTGCCTCTAAAGCAGATAGGTACGCTTGTGGTAAGTTTGTGGCAGAAGGCGTAAATATTGTTAAAGATATTCCTGAACAATTGATTTTGGCATTGTTTATGACAGAGGAGACTTTTTGCAAGCACGAAAAAATTGCTGAAAAATGTAAAAATATTTATATTATATCGCAAAAAGTTATGGATTCTGTGAGCGATACAAAGTCGCCAAGTGGTGTGATTGCAGTGTGTGCAATGAAAAGTTTAGTGACAGACAGCGAAAAGTGTGTTGTTTTGGACAACTTGCAGGACCCCGGAAATGCTGGCACAATTATACGAACAGCTGTTGCATGTGGAGTTTCAACCATATATTGCTATGGAGATTGTGTGGATTTGTATTCTCCTAAAGTTGTACGAAGTTCTATGGGTGGAATATTTTTTGTTAATGTAAAAAAAATGCAATCAAAAGAAAATTTGAATTGCGAGTTATTTGCACTTGATATGGCAGGCGAAAATTTGTTTGAAATCAAAAATATTCCACAAAAATTTGCACTTTTGGTAGGCAATGAGTCAAGAGGCGTTTCCAAGCAAATGCGGGAGAGTGCAGATAAAATTATTTCTTTGCCAATGAGCAAAAATATGGAATCATTGAATGCAGGTGTATCACTAAGCATTGCATTGTATCAACTTGTTTATGGATGATGTTTTGTTGCAATTTGCATTTAAACGAAGTTGATAGAATTATTTAAATAGTTTATAGCAATATAAAAAATAATTAAAAAACAACAAAATGTTTAAATTTAATATTGTTATAATTTAATTATAGTAAAATCATTGAAAAATAGTTTAAAACATTTTTATAAAATTAAATTAATTGAAAATATTGTTTGTTTGACAAAATAATTTGACAGACAAATTGGAAAGTTAAAAAAGAAATCGGAGGAAGGATTTATGTCAGGACATAGCAAATGGGCTAATATTAAAAGAAAAAAGGGTGCTAATGATGCAAAAAGGGCTAATGTTTTTACTAAAATTGGTAGAGAGATTGCAGTAGCAGTTAAAAATGGTGGACCGGACCCGGATAGCAACAGCAGATTGCGTGATGTTATTGCAAAAGCTAAGGCAAACAATATGCCTAATGATAACATTACAAGAAGCATCAAAAAGGCAAGTGGCGAACTTGGTAGCATTAACTATGAGGAAAATGTTTATGAAGGATATGCTGCTGGTGGTGTTGCTGTTATCGTGGAAACTTTGACTGACAATAAAAATCGTACTGCTGGAGATATCAGACATCATTTTGATAAATGTGGTGGTCAGATGGGCACAAGTGGTTGTGTGTCTTATATGTTTGACAAAAAAGGTTTGATAGTTGTGGATATGGAAGGACATGACGAAGACGAAATTATGGAGATTGCATTGGAGGCAGGTGCTGACGATGTTCAAGTAAGCGAAGATGTTTGCGAGATTTACACTGAGCCATCTGCATTCAGTGAGGTAAATCAAACATTGGAAGCAAATGCAAGCTTGAATATTTTGGAGGCAAGTATCAGTATGATACCTCAAAATACTGTAACCCCCGATGATGCAACAGCTGCAAAAGTTAGAAGACTTATTGATATGCTTGAGGATAATGATGATGTTCAAAATGTATATCACAATGCAGAACTTCCAGAAGAGGATGAGGAATAATGATTAATATTAAAGAGCTTTGCATGGCGGCAAAAAATGCAAGTTATGAGCTTAGTGCAATGACTGCAGATCAAAAAAATGATATTTTAACTGCTATTGCAGATGCAATTATTAAAGAAAAAGATTTTATTTTGGCTCAAAACAAATTGGATATTGAGACATTGAAAGGTAAAGACAGCGCGTTTTTGGATAGGTTGACCTTGAATGAAAAGCGTATTCAAGCTATGAGCGAAGGCATCAAACAAATTGTGTTGTTGCCTGACCCTGTTGGCGAGGTTACCGAAAAATGGACTGCTTATTCTGGTTTGCAAATTAGCAAAGTGCGTGCGCCACTTGGTGTGATTGGCGTTATTTATGAGGCACGCCCAAATGTTACGATTGATGTTGCAGGGCTTTGCATTAAAACAGGAAACAGCGTGATTTTGCGTGGTGGTAGCGATGCAATCAACAGCAACAGAGCACTTTATAAAGTTATGAAAGAGGCGATTGAAGGCATTGGTATTTCTTCAAATTTTATTCAGTTTGTGAATGATACAGACAGAAGTCTTACAATGGAAATGCTAAAGCAAGGCGATTATATTGATGTTATCATACCTCGTGGAGGGGATAAGTTGAAACAGCTTGTGCTTGAGAATGCAACTATGCCTGTTATTGCAAGTAGTGGTGGAAATTGCCATATCTATGTGGATAACGATTGTGATCTTGATTTGGCTTGCAAAGTGATTTTGAATGCAAAAGTGCAACGCCCAACAGTTTGCAATGCTTTGGAACAATTGTTGATAAACAAGGATATTCTTGTAGATGCTGTGCCTAAAATTTTTGCAGAGCTTGACAAGGCTGGGGTGCTTATTAAATGCGATGAGGAATGTGCAAAATATTATGGTAATGCACAACTTGCATGCGAGGAAGATTATTTTGAAGAGCATATTTCAATGGTAATCAGCGTTAAAAGTGTTGCGAGTGTAGATGATGCTATCAATCATATCAACATACATAGCACAGGTCACAGCGAGGCAATAATTTCTAACAATCAAAAGAATATTGATAAGTTTACAACAAAGGTGGATTCAGGTTGTGTTTATGTGAATGCATCGACAAGATTTACCGATGGATTTGAGTTTGGTTTTGGTGCAGAGATAGGTATTAGTACTCAAAAATTGCACGCAAGAGGTCCACTTGGACTAAAACAATTGACATCAGAAAAATACATTTGTGTTGGAAATGGTACAATAAGAAAGTAAAAATAATTGTAATTTATGATTTTTTGAAAAGGATTATTTTTGGAAAATCCTGTCAAAAATCGGTATTAATCGATAAAAAACATTAATTTTACTTTGCAATTAGAATTGTAATTTAAAATTTAATACCATACAAATACAATGTCATAGTTTTGAAAATGTTCTTATTAATAATTTAGTGAATTAGATAAACAAAAAAATGTTGACTATTTGTCAACATTTTTTTGTTTGAAAAGATTTTAAATCAGTCTTGAATTTGAATCATTACTGTGCCTTGAGGTGCACCACAAAGAGGGCAGTTTGTCCAAGCCTCTTTTGAGGTGTGTTCATAACCACAAGATGCACATTTCCATTTGATAGCCTTTGGCTTTTTGTACATAGTACCATTTTTCAATTGGTCATAAAGTTGTTCAAAAGTGCTTTGGTGGCAAGTTTCCACTTGAATAAGGTTTCTGAAGAAATTTGCAACATCTTCAAAGCCTTCTTCACGAGCTTCTTTTTCAAATTGAGGATAAATTTTTGTTGCCTCAATTTTTTCATCCTCAGCAGAGAACTTAAGATTTTCCAAAAGAGTGTTTGGTTTTTCTTTGAAAGGTATACCTACATTCATATCAATGTTGTCAATAGTTTCTTTGTCCATAGAACAAATAAAGCTGTACATCATTCTTGAATGTTGAAATTCGTTTTCTTCAATCAATTTTATCATATCACTCATTGCAACATATCCACTTTTTTCTGCAAATTCTGCTAGCATGTGGTATCTGCCACGAGCACAAGATTCTCCTACATATGCTTTTGCTAAATTGTTAAATGTTTTTGTGTTTTTCTTTGTCATAATAACCTCCAGATACAATGGTTATTGGCAAGTAGCATTAATTTTATACATATTCTTGAGTTATAGAGAAAAATTGTCTATCATTTGATGTTTTGATATATTATAAAAAAATATTTGAGTGAAAATTTGTCTAATTTTGAGCTTATTTGTTGATAAATTTCGGTTATTTATATTTTATTAGATAATATAGTAAATATTTAAAAAAAAATTTATATAATTTTTAATAAAAGTATTGAAATTATTATTTTATTATGCTAAAATAAAGGTAGCTTAAATTATGGAGGGTGTTATGCCAGAATTTAATTATCAAATTGTTGCCAACATTGGCTCTTTGTCTGAATCTCAAAAGGGTTGGAAAAAGGAACTTAATCTTATTAGCTGGAATGAAAAAGAGGCTAAATATGATATCAGAGAGTGGTCCCCAGATGGTAGCAAAATGGGTAAGGGTGTTACTTTGTCTAAGGAAGAAATGATTGCCCTTAAAGAACTTTTGATGAATTTTGAAATTAAATAATAAAATTTGATTTGATTTTGCTTTAATTGCGCAAATAAGTATATGTTTGCGTAATTGTTTTATTGCAATTTTACTTTTATGACTCAAATTTAATCATGCGAAGTTTTAAAACTAATATTGATAAATCTGCTTGCTTTATGGCAGATTTTTTTTGTCAAAAAATTGAAAAATCAATTAAATTTAAAAAAATAAAATCGCAAGCGAATTTTTTTGAAAATATTTGATATTTGCCCATAATTAATTTGACAATAATTCTTAATAAGAGTATAATGTCATAGGTTTAGAAAACTTAGAAATATTTTATTGGGAGTTAAAAGATGTCTATGTTCAAAAATTTGCTAGCATTTAATATTGCATTGCAAACTGAATTTGTTGTTACATTATTTTTGTATCTAGGCGTTTTGCTTTTGACAACAAAAATATTTGGCATAATCTGTCGTAAACTTGGACTTCCACAAGTTGTGGGAGCGTTGCTTGCAGGTATGCTTTTAGGACCAATAACTGGTTTTATTAAAGTTGGTGCCAATGCGGAGATTGACATAGTTTTTAAGGCATTATCTCAAATTGGTGTTTTGATGATTATGTTTTCATCTGGTCTTGACACAAATATTAAAGAAATCAAAAAGAATGGCTTGCCATCAATCGTTATAACAGTTCTTGGTGTGGTTGTTCCTCTTGTTTTTGGCTTTTTTGTAGGTTGGGGTATAGACAGAAAATTTGCTGCATTTAACTCTCAATCAGAAGTTATGCATTGTATTTTCTTTGGTATAATGCTTACTGCAACTTCAGTTGGCATTACCGTTGAAGTTTTAAAGGAACTTGGCAAATTGAAAGGAAAAGTCGGCAGTAGTATTTTGAGTGCTGCGATTTTGGATGATATTATTGGTATTTTGATTTTGTCAGTTGTTATAAGCATAAATGGCAGTGGCGATGGCAATGTTACAATTACAGAAACAGTCATCAGAGTTTTGCTTTTCTTTGTGTTTGCTGTTGGTGCTGGCGTGCTTTGTCACTACATTATCAAGTGGCTTTCAAAAAAATTCCCTGTCAGCAGAAGAATTCCAATTTTCGGACTTGTAATATGTTTGATTTTTGCTTGGGCATCTGAGGCGTTGTTTGGTGTTGCTGCCATTACTGGTGCGTTTGTTGCAGGTGTTGTAATGAGCAATATGCCATCAACTGAATATATTGAAAAAAAGATTGATACAAACTCTTATATGTTCTTTGGTCCGATATTCTTTGCAAACATTGGTATAGGAATGGATTTTTCAACCTTCAATGTTGAACTTTTAGGTTTTAGTGTGGCATTTGTGGTGTTTGGTTTGCTTGCAAAAATACTTGGTTGTGGTGCAGGAGCATTGATGTGCAAGTATTCTTTCAAAGACTCTGTTAGGGTTGGCTTTGGTATGATGGCAAGAGGAGAAGTTGTGCTTATTGTGGCAAACAAAGGAATAAATGCGGGAATAATAGATGCGAAATATATGTTCCCAGTTGTATTACTAATTATCATTTCAAGTTTCTTGACACCAATTTGTTTGAAACTGCTTTACAAAAAAGACGATGCAACTCCTTTGCAATTGGATGGTATCGAACCACCACCATATGAAGAGGAAACAGCTTGATTTGAATAATTTTGCTTTTGTTTTGCTATCAAATTTAAAGTCAACAATTAAATTTAATAGCAAATGACAATTATAAATAATGTTTTTAAAAGGGAGATTTTTAAGTGATTGAAAATCTTTCTTTTATTTTATTCGCATAAATTTTACAATAATCATATTATTGTTTGATTGACAAATGGTAGTATGTTGTATAAAAATATAGTTATATAATATTTTTACGAATCGATTGAAATGTAATTTTTAAAATTAATTTGTTAAGACAACATAATATCGTGTAGTTTTCAAAAAAATAAGAGCAATATATCTTCTGGTAAAATTTACAAATTTAAAACGCTCATTTATAGAATAGCTTTTGCATTTCTCAAAAGACTATTTGTATAAGGAGGGAATTGTGAATTTGTCAAAAAAGAAAATTATTGTTTCGGTAAGCCTTATTTTATTGCTTGCTGTTTTTATTATGGCATTAGGGTTTACGGGTGGCACTGAGGAAGTTTTTTTGTTAAACTTTACCCCAACGATAAAGGAAGAAAAATTGTCAAATAGGCAAGTTTATTTGGGAGGTCAGCCGATAGGCGTGGAAGTTCGTCCAAATGGCCTGCTTGTGGAGAGCATTTTGCCTGTTGTGACAGCTGAAGGTGTGCAAACACCTCTTGCTGATAGTGATATCAAAAAAGGCGATTTGCTGAAAAAAATAAATGGTAATGAGGTGTATTCCTCTGAAGATATTGCAAATGTTATTAGTCAGGTGGACAAAAACAATATAGAGCTTTCTATGATAAGAAATGGTGTGCCGTACACTGCTTTTGTTAAAGCAGAAAAAGATAGCATTTCTGGAGAGTTTAAAATTGGGCTTAGTGTGTCTGATGCAACAGATGGTATTGGTACATTGACATTTATTGATACAAAAGATGGTAGATTTGGTGCACTGGGACATCCTATAAGTGATGTGTATTGCAAGGATGGCACAACTGCTGTGAATGGCTTTATTTGCGATGCGAATATTTTTAGCGTTTACAAAGGCAAAAAGAATAGTGCAGGGGAGTTGGTTGGTAATCTTGTAAAAGAGGTTAAACTTGGAAACATTGATACCAACGAAACGCAAGGCATTTTTGGAAATTATACAGGTGATACTTCTGGATTGAAAAAAATTAATGTTGCATCTTGCAAAAGTGTTAAGCCCGGAAAAGCACAAATAGTATCTTCTGCGTTTACAGGTATACCAACATATTATGATATTGAAATAATTAAGGCTTGCAAGCAGGATAAAGACAAACCAAAAGGTATTCTTTACAGAGTAACTGATGAAAGGCTTATTAAATTGTGTGGTGGCATTGTGCAAGGAATGAGTGGCAGTCCTATTGTTCAAAAAGGCAAATTGATTGGCGCAGTAACGCATGTTTTTTTGGCAGACAGCACCAAAGGCTATGGCACTTATATAGATTGGATGATTGACAAATAATTAATAATTTTGTTTTAAAGTGTTGATTGATTATATCTTTTATCTCTTGTTTTATGATGTTTGACTTAAGTGATTTTTAGAGATAATTTTTTAAGATTTAATTGATATTGAACAAAAATACATTCTTAATTATTTTAGGAATGTGTTTTTTTTCGACATTATTCGACAAAATTCGACAAAAAAAGCTATAATTCGACATAAAAAAAGTGATAAAATAAAAGAAACAGAGGTGGAGTGCATATGATTTACGATTATTTATTAAAATATGGTTTTAAACCAAACAATATCGGCTTAAATTATTTGGCTGATATTATTAATTTGGGGATAAAAGGCGAAAATTTAGAGCCACTATCTAGAGTAGGATACAAATTGATTGCTGATAAATATAAAAAAAATATCGCGACTATTGAAAAAGATATTCAAAACAGCATCAGTAATGCGTGGCTTTATGGCAACAGTGATTTGCTTTATCAAACATTTGGTTCAACAATTTCTGATGTTAAGGGCAAGCCTACAAACAAGCATTTTATATATACTATGATTGAAAAAATCAGATATGAGTTCTATTGATTAATATTTAAAATTTCATTACATAATTGAGGATAGTATAATTTTTTGTTTTATTATTTTTTTTGTAAAAAACAAAAAATTATTTAAAATTTGACATAAACTGAATATTCCTTGCATAATTTATTTTTGGTATGCAAGGTGGATTTCGTTGTAAATTAGATTATTTGTTAACAAGCTTAAAATGTTATATTAAAGAGCATAAACGATTGTTGCTGTGCCTTATGCTTACTATTATTGGTGGGCTTGTTTTGGGAATAGTAATAACTTCGCTTAGAGAAAATGTAACAAGCAGATATAACTATATTGTGCTTATCAGCAATGAACAGTTCAATTTGTTTGGTACATTTATCAAAGTTTTGTTGCTTACTATTTTTGGTATGGCATTGTGTTATTTGCAGCTTTATCATAAGTATTTTTACTGCTTGCCGTACATTGTATTGTTTTACACAGCCTATCGCTTTGGTGGAAGATTGGTAGGAATTATTATTGCAGACAAATTTGTTGGATTTATTTGCATTATAACTTTTACAATACCAATGTATATTGCTGTTATTGCAAGCTTGATTGCTGTTACTTGTATTTGCAATTTTTACAGGATGAGTTGTGGTGGCAAGGGATTAGTGTGCAAAAACACAAATAAAATTATCATAAAACATATTTTGTGCGTTTGTGCATTATTGCTGTTATTTTTGATTTTGATTTGCATTATTATTCCTGCCATAGCAAAGTTTATCATTATCGTTTGATTGTGTAAAAGTTGTTTGTTTTTTGATTTGAAAAAATGCCTTATTATTTCGCTTTGCAAATGCGAACATTGAATAACATTAAAATAGTATTGAATATTTATGTTTTTTTACATTGACAAATGTATCCTTATATTGTATAATCACAATATGAGGATATTTTTATTTGTAATTAATGGACTGGGAGTTGGCAGTTTGCCTGATTACTCAAAATATGACAGCGAATACGAGTGTACAGCAGAGCAGGTTAAGTGCATTCAAAAAGCAACAATTTTGAAAAAAATGGGGCTTTTTAAATGCTGCCTGCAAGAGGATAATACACCAGCATTAGGTCATTTTTTAAGAGGGAGAATGCTTACCACAAAAACAAATTTTGAATGTGGTTTTAAAGAAATTTTGGGCAATGTTGTTTTTGATGATGACAATAGCATTGCAGAAAATTTGATTGATACTTTGAAGAAGCATAATGTTGATGTCGTATGTTTCTCGTCCAATTCCGATTGCACAGAGGCGGATAAAATTTGTGAGAGCGACAGAGAAATTGCATATTTGTTAAGCGAGTTTAAGAGCGAAAAAGACAGCGTTTTGATTGCAGAATTTAATGATTTTGCAAAGTTTGCTTTGAGTGGCAACAAAGACAAAATGGAAGATGCAATTTTGTTTGTTAATGATTTTTTGGCGTCCGTGATTGGTGAATTAAAGTACGACGATGTGTTGATTGCCAGTGGAAATTTTGGCGTTAACCCTTCAAAAATCGGTATTACTAGAGAATATAATCCAATTTTTGTGTGTTCAAAGTTGCTTGGGACAAGTCAAAGCTTAAAGACAATTCAAGGGAATAATTGCATTGCAATGTCTGTGGTGGAACTGCTAAAAATTTATCCAAACAGCAATAGTTTTGTTGGTAGCAAGTTGCGTCAAAAGATTGACAATTATGGTGTATTGTTGAAAAATGAAATAATCGCCTCACGATTCGAAAAACACACAGATTTTAAAATTGGCGAGGAAAAGCAAAAGACTGTTAAAACATCAAAAAAGCGATTTGTAAAAGATAAAAAAAATTAATAAAATTTGTTGTGTAATTGTTAAATTTTATTTGCATAACTTCTTCAATTTTTCGCACACTATTTGTAGTAAGAGGTGAGAAATGAAGAAGTTTTTTTATTGCTTAATTTTATTGATTACTATCTGTGCAGTTTTTGCTTGCACAGGAATGGCACCAAAAGAGCAGGTTATCGGTTCAGATAATTGCTACTTGGTGGATTTTAATAGTGGCAGAGTTCTTTATGCAAAAGGCGAAAATGATAAAAAGCCGATTGCAAGTATGGTAAAAATTATGACATTGCTGATTACTTTTGAAAATGTTGACAGTGGAAAGCTTTCACTTGATCAAAAGGTGACAATTTCACACGAGGCAGCAGCACAAGTTGGTTCCGAAATGTTTTTGGATGAGGGAGTAGAATATCCACTTTCCGACCTTATTAAAGGTATTGTAACAATGAGTGCAAACGATGCATCTGTGGCAGTTGCAGAGCTTATTGGAGGAGATGAAGTTGCATTTACTGGTATGATGAATCAAAGAGCAGCAGCTCTTGGTATGAATGATACTTTGTTTTCAAATGCAACAGGTTATCCTACAAAAGAAGAGCAATATTCAACAGCTAAAGATGTGGCTTGTATGATGAGAGAACTTGCAAAGCACAAAGAGTATTATAACTTTTCAACAATTTGGCTTGAGGATTACACTCATCCATCAGGAAGAGTAACTCAAATGGCAAACACAAACAAGTTAATCAGACACTACAAAGGTTGTGATGCCGGAAAAACTGGCTACACTGATAGCGCAAAATTCTGTTTGGCAGGTACTGCCGTAAGAGATGGAATGAGAGTTGTTGGCAGTGTGCTTGGTGCACAAGACTCTAAGGCAAGATTTAGAGCTATGTCAACCTTGTTTAACTATGGCTTTAATAACTTTAAAAATGTTGTGCTTGTGAAGGGTGGTTCACCACTTAGTGTTGATGTGAAAGTTAATGGTGGAAAAAAAGATAAACTTGCTGTTATGGCAAAATCCGACTTGTCAGTTTTGCAAGCAAAAGGAGAAGGCAACGCTAAACTTGAATACAACATTCCAGAAAGTGTGAAAGCTCCTATTAATTGTGGAGATAAAATTGGCGAAGTTTATGCAGTTATAGACGGACAAAAAGTGGCAGTTTGTGATGTGCTTGCAGCAGAAGAAATCAAAAAAGCAAGTATTTGGGACTATGTCAAAAAGATTATGTAATTGATAAAAAAATCAAATGCAAAGTAAACAAGCGAAAACTTGTTTGCTTTGTTTTTTATTTTGTATATATTTTTTTAGAAACTTGAAAATGTAAAAACATACCGATTTTTGAATGGTTTTTTGTGATTTTTTGTGAAATTATCAATAATTTTTGCTGAACAACAAAATTTTTTGCTTAAATAAAATAAAATTTATTATATAAATGTTTACTTTTGTTGCAAAAATATGCTATACTATTAACGATTAAGTTATTTGATTATACAGGAGATAATTTATGGGAGAACCTCTAGTTTTGGTTTTTGATGTTGGCACTCAAAGCACAAGGGCTTTTTTGTTTAACAAGAAAGGCGAGGCCGTTTGCACGAACAAGGTGGAAACTGAAGCATATTATCAACCAAAAGTGGGGTATGCAGAAAAAAATACTGAGGATTATTGGACTGCAGTTGTGGAGGCCTCTCAAGGTTTAAAAGCTAAAGCAGGAGAATTGTGGAATGATGTTATTGCAATGTCAATCACTTCAATCAGAAATACTTATGCTTTTCTTGATGAAAATTATAATCCACTTCGTCCGTCAATAACTTGGCTTGATCAGCGTCTTGCTAAACCAAAACAAAAATTCCCTCTTATAAAGACTCTGTTATTTCGCATTGCAGGAATGTATAGAACAGCAGTTAAACAACGCAGAATGTCACCATCCACTTGGATGAAAGAAAATCAACCTGATTTGTGGAATAAGACAAAGTACTATATACTTATTTCTGCTTATCTTAATTTTAAATTGAGTGGAAGATTGTGTGATTGCACTGCATCTCAGGCAAGCAGATTGCCTTATAATTACAAAAAAGAGAGATGGCAAAAGCCATATGAATTGACTTTCACTGTTTACAATGTTGAAAGAGAAAAACTATGTGAACTGATAAAACCTGGTGAAATTATTGGAACAATTTCAAAAGAAGTTGCTGAAATTACTGGAATCCCAGAAGGACTTGAGATTATTGCAAGTGGAAGTGATAAAGCGTGCGAAACTCTTGGCACTGGAGCGTTGTGTCCAGATACGGCATCTGTAAGTTTTGGCACTGCCACAACACTTCAAATTACCACAAAAAAATATGTTGAACCACAAAAATATATGCCTGCATATAACAGCCTTGTTCGTGGATATTTTAGTCCGGAAATTCAAATATCAAGAGGATTTTGGATGGTTACTTGGTTCAAAAAGCAATTTGGACATGCAGAGGAAAAAATTGCAGAACATATTGGCGTTCCGACAGAGCAAATTTTGGATAAAAGTTTGTTGGAAATTCCTGCTGGTAGCAATGGCTTAATGTTGCAACCTTACTGGGCTCCTGGACTTAAAATTCCTGAGGCAAAGGGTACAATAATTGGATTTAACGATTGTCACACAAAGGCACATGTTTATAAATCAATTGTGGAAGGCATTGGTTATGCTTTGTATGAAGGGCTTGAATATCTTGAAAAGAAGAGTGGACAGAAAATAAACAAAATTTCTGTTTCTGGAGGCGGTTCGCAGAGTGATGCGATTTGTCAAATTACTGCAGATATGTTTGGAAGACCGGTGTATCGAGTGCAGACTTATGAAACAAGTGGACTTGGGGCTGCAATGATTGCTTTTTGGATTAAAGGCGAGTTTGCGAATATCGATGAATGTAACAAAGCAATGGTGCACTTTAAGGATGAATTTAAACCAAATTTGGATAATACAAAAATTTATAAGCATTTGTTTAACAAAGTTTATAAGGGTATTTATCCACAGTTGCAACCATTATATTTGAAATTGTATGAAATTGTGAACGAGGAAAATAATGAAATATAAAGATTACAAGCCAAGTTGGCGTTTGGATGTGGAGGATGAAAACACATATCGCACTATGTTTAGGTGGGGTAATCCTGACCATATCGAAGAGCCAACAGAAAGTTTTTATAGTTTTGTAAAAGAAAAGTTGTCGTTATCAGACGAGGACTTTATGATTCCATCCAGTCAAGGAGATAAAATCGTTGACATTGATATTCCTTTGCGACTTTCTAAAACACATATCAAAGAGTTTGAGGATATTGTTGGAAAAATTAATGTTGCAACAGATACTTTGTCAAGAGTAAAGGCTTGTTACTCAAAAGGCGTGATGGATAGCATGCGACTTAGAAGAGAAATATTGGAAAATATCCCAGATGCCGTTATTTCTCCTTCATCAGAAGAGCAATTGCTTATGCTAGTAAAGTATTGCTATAAAAACAACATTCCAATTTATGTAATGGGTGGTGGAACTAATATTACAAGAAGTAATGAAAATGTCAGAGGTGGTATCAAAATCAATCTGAAACGAAATTTCAACAAAGTGATTTCTTTTAGTGCTATTGATCAAACTGTTACTGTTATGGCAGGTATTACTGGACCTCAGCTTGAGGAAATTTTGAACAATGCAAATGAGTATTTTACAAATGTAACAGGCAGATATACTTTGGGACACATCCCTGAATCATTTGAATTTTCAACTGTTGGTGGTTGGGTTGCAAGTCGCAGCGTTGGTCAAAATAGTATGAGATATGGTGGGATTGACGATATTTTGCTGTCAAGCAGATATATAACTCCTAAGGGAATTATGGAAACTGATGTTTGCACAAGAGATAGTTGTTTGCCTGCCATTGATGAAATTATGCTTGGCAGTGAGGGCAAATTTGGTATTCTTGTAAGTTGTACGCTTAAGGTGCGAAAATACACTTATGAGACAAAAAAAGCATTTTCATATATGTTCAAAAACTGGGAGGCTGCTGTAAGTTGTGCGCGTGAAATGGTGCAAAGAGAAATTTGTATGCCAAGCTTTTTGCGAGTTTGTGACAATGGCAGTACGGAAATCATTTCAAAAATGAGCCGATTTGTTTCTAAAGGCATATTAGGGCTTCGCATAAGAGGCGAAAATGAAAAGAACAAATGTTTGCTTATTGGTTATGTTGAAGGAGAAAAGGGCTTTGCAACTTATAATCGCAGAGCAATTGGCAGATTGTGTACCCGTTTTGGTGGAGTTTCTGCAACCTCTTATTTGAATAGAAAGTGGGACAAAACAAGATTTAATGATGCTTATATAAGAGATATTTTGCAAGACTATTCTATTGTTGTTGATAAATTTGTTTGCCCTTTGCGTTGGTCGGAATTGCAGGAAGTTTATTCAATTGCAGCAGATTATTTCAATGATATTGGCGTGCTTAATATGATGCATTTGCAGGACATCAGCACTTATGGTGCATCACTTATGATTTCTTATGCCAGAAAATATAAGGATATACAAGAGTATCAAGATTTCCATAAAGAAACATTGGATATGCTTATTACAGCAGGAGTTAAATGCCCACATTCTTATTCTTTGGGTCGTACGACTGACAGGACAATGTACAATCTTGACGAAGTTTACACTTTGATAATGAAAAGCATTAAAAAATTGCTTGATTCAAAAAATATTCTTAATCCTTAAATTATAATTTAATTTTTTGTATTTAAAATTATAGGCAAAAATAGAAATGTCAATTTAGTATTATAAATATAGTGATGTGATTGAGAAATAAAAATTTTTGTTAATATGTCTGAAATTTACAATAAAATAGCTTTAAAATTAATGAAATTGTCTTTCGGTTTTGAAGGACAATTTTTTTTGTCTAAAAAAAATGTCATAAAACTCTTTTCTGTTTGTTTTCTTGTTGTATCATTTAAGTAGTGGGATTATATCGGTGTAATTCGGCAAAAATCGTCAAAAAAAGAAAAAAACAATGATTTTTTTGACCTACAATAATATTCAACATAAAAATTCAATATTATTGAATGCAAGAAACGGAGGCAAAAAATGGAAAATTATTTATGGCAAAAAACTTTATTGGATATGTATAATATGTTTGACAGAGTGGTTATTATTTCTGAAAACAAGTTTGATAGATTGGTGGCAAATTCATTGCATAATCACGCAACAAATTCAATGTTTGACGAAATGATAACATTGATGACAAGAAAAAATAATTGTTTGCTAGCAAAAGAAATTGTGGACAAAGCACTAAAATTTTTGACGGATGCCGGCAAGAGCATATTGCATAATTATTATAAAAAGAAAATATCATTTAAGAATATTGCAGAAAAAGAACAAATCAATATCAGGCAGATTTTTAGAAACTTTGATAAGGAACTTGCGAGTTTTGCTTACTATTTATCCAAAATTGGGTATAGTACAGAAGTTATTCAAAAAGAGTTTGGAAAAGACAACATTTTTGCTGCAACTTATGACAAATTGCACAAAAGGGCTTGTGGCAGAGGACAAATGATTGTTGAGTTGCCATTTGTTTACAATGATGACATTGCTAAAAGCCCTGTCACAACCAAATACAATGCAATTAATGTTTATTGCGATTAATATACAATTTTAGTAATCATAAAAATCATCTTTGCTGACTTTGCGTTTGTTGCCTGAAGGTTTGAACAACAAAAAAATTACAACAACAGCAACAACACAAAGGGTTACAATCAAAATTATTCGAGTGATGGCAGCTTTATCCATCTTTTTTGTATCTTGCGTATTTCCGTCGGGTGTGAAATTTGGAGTGCTGTTTGTTGTATCTGGGTTTATTGGATTAGGGTGTGGGGAGTAGATTATTGTTGGTGTGCAAAGATTTTTTTTGACAAATCCTACAGTGCCATTTGTGTATTTCGCAAGAATATAGTCTCCTTTTTCTGAGTAGGCAATAAAATCAAGCTTGCTGTTGTTTGCTAGTCTTAGACATCTTGTTGACTCGTCATCTATATTATAAAACATCCAAATTTCACTATCTGAATTGACTGTCAATTTACTGCTACTTATAAAATAAGGAGTGGAAACATTGTCAATAGTTTTTTTGCTTAGTGAGGCAATTGGAACTTTACCAGTAATTCCATTGTATATCACATAGTTGTATGCAATATCATTGATTACAACACTGGGGTTGCCTGTTGCTTGAACATAATAACTGGCATTAAGTTGAATGTTGCCTTTAATCTCTTGACCGTCAGGGATAAGATAGGTGTTTTGTACAATATAATAATATCTCTTTATTTGTTCTTCTGCAAAAACATTTTGCGTGCTCAAAAATGGCATTGCAAAAGTGAATATTATTGCAAAAATCACAAATATATTAAGAAATATTGTTTTAAAAGAGATTGTTTTCATCTTATCCACTCCTTTAACTTAATTGTGGATATTTTAACAAATATATAAAAAAAATTCATTCTCAATTTGTAAAAATTTGTCATAAATTTATTGATTTGTGAAAAATTGCAATTAAATTGAGGATAGGAGGCATTTGCATTGAAGGATAGCAACGAGGTTATTAAGCAAATTTTGAGCATAGAAAAAGAGGAACTGCGACGAAAAGGAAAAAATCGTTTGTTATATTACAACACAGGCGAAAAAATACATTTTAAGCAAATGGAATTTCATAAGTGCAAAAAAAGGAATCGTTGGGTGTTTGGTGGCAATCGCAGTGGCAAAACTGAGTGTGGTGCTGTGGAAGTAATTTGGTGGGCACGAGGTATTCATCCTTACAGAGATAATCGTCCTGATACAAATGGCTGGGTTGTTTCTTTGTCATACGAGGTGCAAAGAGATGTTGCGCAAGCCAAAATTTTGCATTATCTTAACCCTGATTGGATTGAGGATATTGTTATGATGTCTGGGAGAAAGGGAGCACCCGAGTACGGAATTATTGACCATATTGTTGTGAAAAATGTGTTTGGTGGATTGTCAAAAATAGGATTTAAAAGCTGTGACCAAGGCAGAGAAAAATTTCAAGGAGCATCACTTGACTATGTTTGGTTTGATGAAGAGCCACCATATGATGTTTATGAAGAATGTGTTATGCGTGTGCTTGACAGGTGTGGCGAAATTTGGGGCACAATGACTCCACTCAAAGGCTTAACTTGGGTATATGAGGAGATTTTTTTGAACAAATCAAATAATCCAGAGGTGTGGCATATTCATATTGAATGGGCAGATAATCCTTTTTTGAACAAAAGAGAAGTGGAACTTTTGACAAAAACTTTGAGCAGTGAGTCGGTTGAGTCAAGGCGATTTGGAAACTTTAGTGCAGATTGTGGTCTTGTTTATCCTGAATTTGACAGCAATCTTCATATTGTTGAGCCTTTTGCAGTGCCTTTTGAATGGCAAGACAATATTTCCATTGACCCGGGACTTAACAATCCACTTGCTTGTTTGTTTTTTGCAGTGGACTATGATGGCAATGTTTATGTTGTGGGGGAGCATTATGAGGCAGGCAGGGATATTGATTATCACAGGAA
>CAJUEA010000019.1 GCA_910584975.1 uncultured Christensenella sp. | reverse complement strand
CAACATTGAATGTTTATGACAATGCAATCATTGGAAACATAGCACCACAAACAAAGGTAAATGAGTTTAAAACAAAACTTGCAACTCAAACGAGTGCAAACATAAGTGATATAACCATACACAAAGCAAATGGAGCTATTGCAGGAGATAATGATTATATTGGTACTGGATATTATATCAGTTATGCTGGCAAAACAATATATCTAAGTGTGTTGGGAGACTTGACAGGCGATGGAATTGTAAACACAATGGATGTAACTTACCTTAATAGAATAATAAGTGGTAATGTCAAGCTTAACACAAATGATATAAAAGACAAATTAATAATGTTGTCAGCAATAATCCAAAATAAAGGAAACTTGACTACGGCAGATAGTGAAACACTATTGAATTATATCGGTGGTAATGCTGATATGACAAAATATTTTTAAAAGATAAACGAGGTAACTTTTACCTCGTTTGCTATTCCCCACAAAAAAGTTATTTTGTGGAGTAGTTCATAAGGATAATATTTTATTTTGCTCAATACACAGAATTTGAGATTCTTCGACTACACTTCGTTTCGCTCAGAATGACAGAAAAAGAATTGCACTTATCAAATTATGCTTGTGCTTGTGTCATCCCGAGCATAGTCGAGGGATCTCGGACTATGCTTGTTGAGTAATGATAATTATTGAACAAAAAACTAACATTTATTAAAAAGCATTGCTAAAAGTTGTAAAATAATGTATAATACTAATATGAATGAATTTATCGGCGTTTATGGTGGAGCCTTTGACCCACCACATATCACACATATTGAGTGTGCAAAAGCATTGATTAAGGAAAGAGGGTATGACAGATTGATTTTGTTGCCAAGCCACAATCCTCCACACAAAAGCCTTTCTGCAAGTGACGTGGATAGGTTGAATATGTTGCGATTGGTGCTTGATGATAAGATTGAAATTTCCACAATAGAACTTGAAATGCAAGGCGTTGGATATACTATAGATTATTTACCTGCTTTATTTTCGGCTTATGGGGAAAATATTGAGTATATTGTTGGAGGAGATAGCTTTTTAAATTTTCAAAAATGGCATAGGCCAAACGATATATTGAAAAATGTTAAGCTTTTGGTTGTGCCACGCGACGGAGATAGGGGAAAATTGCTTTTGGAAATGCAAAAGTATGATAAAAAGTGTGTAAAAGGCATTGAAATATCTAACTTTTTGCCAAAAAGTATGTCGTCAAGTGAAATAAGAAACAGATTGAGATTGCATTTGAGTGTTGAAGACTTGTTGGATAACAAGGTGCATGATTATGTGAAACAACACAATTTGTACAATGAATATAATGATTTGGTGTGCAAGTTGAAAGACAATTTGAGCGAGGAAAGATTTTTACATACGCAGGGCGTAGTATTGCTTGCTTTGAGATTTGCGAGTCAATTAAAACTTGACTATAATAAGGTGTTTATTGCAGCCATATTGCACGATTGTGCAAAAGAACTTGGCAATTATGATGAAATTTATGCAAAATATCCTTTGCCAAAGGATAGCAATCACACGCCGATTACACATGCATTTTGTGGCAGCGTTGTTGCATATGAAAAATATGGAATAACAGATAAGGATATTCTTGAGGCGATATATTGTCACGCGACGGCAAAACCTAATATGACAACACTGTCCAAGCTTATTTATATGGCAGATATGTTGGAAGAAGGTCGACATTTTGAAGGAGTAGAGAACTTGAGACAGCTTTTAAATAAAGACTTTGAAAAATGTTTTTTCTCTTGCCTTGAATGTACAGTGAGGTTTTTGCAAAACGCAAATAAGGATATTTATCCTTTAACGCTTGCAGCGTATGAATATTATAAAAAATTAAACTAGTTTTTTACAGAGGAGTATAAAATGGAATTTACAGCAGAACAAATTAAAGATATGGTTGTTGAAGCTTGCCTTGACAGCAAAGCAAAAGATATTGCAGTTATAAAAGTAAATCACTTGACGGCTATTGCTGATTATCTTGTTGTGGCAAGTGGAAAGTCTACAACTCAAGTTAAGGCTATTGCAAACAATATTGACGATTTTTTGTCAAAACAAGGCATTGAACCTTTGAGAAGAGAGGGAATTGCTGAAGGCAGATGGGCAGTTGTGGATTATGGCGAAGTTTTTGCACATGTTTTTAATGAGGAAAGCAGAAAAATTTATTGCTTGGATCAACTTTGGAGCGATGGTTGCAATGTAACATTTGTTGCAGAGGAATAAATTATAAGCAACTCAATATACAATTTCGCAAAAATAAAATTATGCATAATATGGTAAAGTTTGCTAATACTACAAGTAAAGGTGAAATGATTATGTATAATTTTTATTTTAGTGAAAATATTCAATATGTTGATGTAAATGTACAAAATTTGAGCTTTGATTTGATGGTTGACTCAGTTGAAAATGCTCAAAAAGATTTTGTTCAAATTGTGGATGGAGTGGAAAAAGTTCGTCAAGCAGTTTGCTATCAAAT
This sequence comes from uncultured Christensenella sp., assembly GCA_910584975.1. GTDB lineage: Bacteria > Bacillota > Clostridia > Christensenellales > UBA3700 > MGBC100798. The sequence goes on along the minus strand of CAJUEA010000019.1, from coordinate 26,306 downwards.
GGCAAGTGGGGAGATGCTTGTTGGGGTGCTTTCAGAGCCCTTGTTCAGTTTGTCAGACAGATTAAATTTGTTGATTAATGTGGAGAAAAAAGTGTCAGAAATAACCGGAAAAAAGGCTTATGTAACACTTGATACCGACTTGTTTGTGGCAATAAGCAAATGTAAAGACGATGAAAAGGCTAACTCAATAAAAGATGCAATTATTATGCGAAATAATGCAAGAATGTAAAATTTTTAAAAAAGTCTTGCCTTTTGCTAAGTTTTGTGTTATAATTATGTAAATCAATTTAGGAGAGGTTTAAAATGAAATATTCAATTTATGCTGTAGATGATGACGAAAGCATTAGAGATTTGTACAAGTACACCTTTGAGCCTTTAGGCTACGAGTGTCGCACATTTCATTCAGCAGAAGAGTTGTTTGTCGCATTGGAAAAAAATCTGCCTAACATATTGTTGATGGATGTTATGCTTCCAGGTATGGATGGCATTTCGGCAGTAAAAATTCTTCGTGAGCAATATCAATCTCTTTCAATAATCATTGTTAGTGCAAAGAGTGATGAGATTAGCAAAGTGCGTGGTTTGGATTCTGGTGCTGATGATTACATAGCTAAGCCTTTTGGCGTGCTTGAACTTGTTGCAAGAGTCAAAGTCAATATTCGCAAACAAAATTTTGCGCGTGAAGAGTCAACTGTTTTTGAGTATGGTGACATTTTCCTTAACAACGAAGAGCATGTGGTTACTGTTAATGGGCATGTTGTTAAAATGACATTAAAAGAGTTTAATTTGTTAAAATTGTTGATGTCAAAAGCTGGCACTGTTGTTCCAAGAGAATCAATTCTTAACGATGTTTGGGGATTTGAATATTATGGCAAAACACGCACATTGGATATGCATGTTAAGTCACTAAGAAGCAAACTTTCAGAGTACAGCAACAGAGAATACATCCAAACAATTAGAGGAGTTGGCTACAAGTTTTTAAGTCAAGAATAAAATAAAGTTTAAAAAATACCCACTTTTTAGTGGGTAATTTTTTTTGCAGATAAACAAGTTGTTCAAAAACATTTCACTTTAAATTTCATATTATTTATGAAATTGTAAAAAGTACAGTTTTTTAAAGTGACTTAAATTTGCATCTAAAATTGAAAAATCCTATCAAAAATCGATACTAGAATCAAATTTTTATCTTTTCTTAATCGTTACATAATAAAGTAATTATATTTAATTTTTATTTATGCAATATTATGTGTGAAATAGCATTTGTATATTAGAATTGCTATTTTAATTAAGCTTTTTTTGCTAGGGGTGTAACTAGCGATTGCAGATTATTTATTGCTTGACATAACCTGCAATAAATGTTAAAATTTATCAAGAGGTACACTATGAGTTTTTTGGCGGTTAAAAAAGAGGAACTAAACGGCGTACAGCCAGATTTTGTTTATGTTACGGGTGAGGCATATTGTGATCATCCGTCTTTTGGCACAAGTATTATTACCCGTTTGCTTGAGCATTTTGGGTTTGTTGTTGCAATCATTCCACAACCACAAAAGGATAGTGATTATCAAGAGTTTGGTGTGCCAAAACACGGCTTTTTTGTTTCAAGTGGTGTTGTTGATAGTATGGTAAACAATTATACTGTGGCAAAAATTCCTCGCAGTCGTGATGTGTATAGCGAAGGTGGAGAGGTTGGCAAGCGACCTGATAGGGCTGTTGCAGTTTATACAAAAAATTTAAAAAGACTTTATCCCGATGTGCCTGTTGTGATTGGTGGAATTGAGGCATCATTGAGGCGTTTTGCTCACTATGACTATTGGGCAGATAAAGTATTGCCAAGCATTTTGGTGGATAGTGGTGCAGATTTGCTTATTTACGGAATGGGCGAGGTTCCTATTATGGAAATTGCAAAAGAAATTAAGCGAGGGGTGCCACTTGCAAAATTGCGAGATATTGAAGGTGTATGTTACTTGGAGAGTTTTGATAAGCTTTCCAGAAAAATTAAGGCTCAAATTGAGGAGCATTCAGCAATTTTTTGTCCAAGTTTTGAAGATGTTTGTCAAGATAAAAAAGCGTATGTCAAAGCTTTTAATATGCAATCGCAAAATAATGACCATATTTCTGCAAAAATTTTGTTGCAAAAGCAGCTAGACGGCAAATATTTAGTGCAAAATATTCCACAACGCGCATGTACTGTTGAGGAGATGGATATGGTTTATTCCTTGCCGTATGAGCGTACATATCATCCAATGTATACAAAAGGCGTTCCTGCCATTGAGGAAGTTAAGTTTTCCGTAACTTCGCAAAGAGGATGTTTTGGTGGTTGCAGTTATTGTGCAATAACTTATCATCAAGGCAGAAGTATTCAAAAACGCAGTAAAGAGTCTATATTGCGTGAAGTTAAGATATTTATTAAAGATAAAGATTTTAAAGGTTATGTTCACGATGTAGGTGGACCTACTGCAAATTTCAGAAATGTATCCTGTAAATATCAAAAGAAAAATGGAGTGTGCACAAAAAAGAATTGTATTGGTTACAAGCCATGTGTTAATTTGGAAGTTTCTCACACGGAATATCTTGATTTGCTCAAGGAATTGCGAGAGCTGGAAGGGGTTAAAAAAGTGTTTATCCGAAGTGGAATAAGATATGATTATCTTATGATGGATAATAACGACGAGTTTTTGATGCGATTAATCAAACATCACATAAGTGGTCAGCTTAAAGTTGCTCCTGAGCATACTGAAGACAATGTGCTTAAACTTATGAACAAACCACCTTTTAGAGTTTATAAAGAGTTTAAGGCTAAGTTTGACAAAATCAATCAAAAACTTGGCAAAAAACAATATCTTGTGCCATATCTGATTTCTTCTCATCCAGGTTGTACTTTGGCTGATGCTGTGAGACTTGCAGAGTATTTGAAAAGCATAAATTATATGCCTGAGCAAGTGCAAGATTTTTATCCAACACCATCCACAAAATCAACTTGTATGTATTACACAGGATTAAATCCAGACACAATGGAAGAGATTTTTGTGCCTCGTTCAAAAGAGGATAAGAAAATGCAGAGAGCATTGTTGCAATATCGCAAAAAAGAAAACTATGATATAGTGCATAAAGCATTGGAACTTGCTGGCAGAAAAGATTTGATTGGTTTTGGTGCAAATTGCTTGATAAAACCTACAAAGGAAGAGGCGATAAGCAATAATAAAACTAACAATAAAAATGTAAGAAAAAATGAATTTAAATCATACGATAGCGATAAAAGAAATTTGCAGAACAAAAACAACAATGCAAAAATTAATTGTTTTGGCGTGGCAAATAAAAAGAATTTTGCAAAAAGCAATAATAGTTCACGAGGTGCAAACAAGTCCAATTTTAACAAAAAAGGAAAGAATAAGTAATTCTATTGCCATTTAGTATGATAATAAAGGTACAAATGTACTAAAATTTTTTTCATTTAAAAATTATATATAATTATTATTACATTGTTATATCTTACAGATTTGAAAAGCAATTTGTATTTTATAGTATTTTTTGCAGGTTCAAAATGTTAATTTTCAGCAAATTTATATAGTATATTTAAAATATCTAAAATAACAATTATAATATTAATAAAAACATATAATAAAAAAACAAAACTTCTGATTAATTTCAGAAGTTTTGTTTTTTATAAGATTTAACAAAATGATTAATCTAAATATTTAGTTTTAATCTTGGTGTTTTTTGTTAATATCACGAGTTGGTGCATTTGCTTTGTTCGCATCCACTCTGTTTCTGTTGTAAGTTTCGTTACCCTTTTCTGCAAAATTACCTTTCTTAGAGAATTTTGCAAAAATATTGAATTTTCTTAACAAGTAGATAGCCACAGCGATAAGAACCAAACCACTTACGATACCAGATGTGATATAAAGCCATAGCAATGGGTCAGTCTCTTTCTCAGTTTCTTCTTCAGGGTCTTTGTTCAAGTCGTCAGAAGTAAATACAATTCTGTGTTTAATGCTTGAAAAGCTAGTTTCAAAAGAGAAGTTTTCTTCCTCATCGTTTGTTGTAGGGTACTTATCTTCTGGTACTTCAGTGTTGAATCTATCTTCATCAATTTCGCTTATTGAAACATTGTCTACAAACAAATAGCCTGCAACATAGTTGTCTTTGCCTGATGCACCAAGTGAAACTGAAAGTTCAACTTTGTCAATGTTTGCATTGTCTTCAGTTGCGATAAAGAATGAATATTTTTTCCAAGCACCATTTGTGTTTACATTGATGCCTCTCTTGTCATTCTTTGAGAATTCATAAGTTGAGTTGTGCAGTTTCAATGAGATTTTAGCTGTCTTTGACTCGTCAACACCATAAGTTAGAACATACAAGCTAATTTCGTAGAATTTGTTTTCTGTCAAGCTGTTGTCTGCAAGAGTAGTGCTGTAAGTGTATTCAGATGCAACATTGTTGTGAATAACCAAAATATTGCTGTTAGTATCGCCTTCTTCCTTGCCGTCTTTGCCAGGAACAGAGTACATAATATTCTTCAAATCGATGTCTGGGATAGGCTCTTTTTTGCCTTCGCCACCATCTCCACCAAACCAGTCACGATGGCTGTCACTGCTGTTGTAAACGCCTGCGATTGATTTGTATTCGCCACTTGGAGCATCTGTGTCATTGTGAACGCCAGTCCAGCCGTCAGGTGAGTTCAATTTTCCTTCGTCAGCATTTGAAGTTGAGTTGTCAAAATTGATTGTGCTGAATGTTGTTGCAATGCGATAATTTTCTGTTGTAGAGTCAATATTCTTTTTACCTGTTTCATATTGATCTTCAGTCAACTCATTAAGCTTTGGAAGGTCAAAGAATACTGTTCCGTATGCGTTGTTTGTTGCGTTGTCACCAAGTTTTAGTTCAAGATAAACTGTTGAATTATCAAAACCTGCATTGATATAGAAAATATATTGATTCCAATCTCCATCTTGCACTTCAAGTGTTTCAAGCAATGTTTTTGAAGAAGAAAGCAGGTTGATTCTTGCGTTACCATCTGTGATTTTTGCAAAGACTGTTAGCTCATAGTATTTGCCTTTGCTTAAGCTTATTGAAGGTGAAGTAAAGCTCCAAGCTTGGTCAATAACATCAGGTGAGCTAGCTTTGTTTGAGCTTATTGCAAGCACATTTTTGTTCTCGTCTGATTTGATAGCACTTGGCATTTCAAAATCGCCGGTAATATTCAAAGCATTTTTTTGTGCTGTGTTTTCAATATTAAACACGCCTGCATACAATTTGTCATTTAAATATTCTTTGTCAGAAGTTGTCCAGCTTTGTGGCAATCCGAATACGCCTTTGCTGTTGCCATCAAGGAAATCAGCCTCGTCAAAATCTTCATATTGTGTTTTTGTTGCTGCAATATCAATTTGATTGAAATCTGCATTTGTAATGGATTGAGTTTCAGATTTGAAAGAGTGTTTTTTAACATATGTTCCAGATTCTGAATTGTAATCAGAGTAGAAAATTTTGTTAAGTTCAAAGTCTTTCAAAGAAACTGAACCACTTACTAGTGTGTCTGGGGTTAGGTTAGTGCCACTTCCCATAATTATTTCAAAATATACGCTGGTGTCTTTGTTTAAATCGCCTTGGAATAGGAATGAAAATTCTACATAATCATCAGTAAGTTTAAGACTATCTTCTACATTTTTTGTGTTGAAGTTTGTGATTGTTGAATTTGTCAAATCTACATCAAGCTTGTTGTTTGTTGAACCATTCTTTTTATAGAATTTAATATCAAAGCCTTTATCTTCGTTGATTGCATTTGTTTTAACTTTAAAAGTAAATCTGTAATGATTGTTTGCTTTTATTGTAAATGAACCATTGTAGATAAATCTTGTTATAGCGTTTTTGTCGCTGTTTACTGTGATAACCCCACCATCAGAAGAGATTGTGCCACGATAAGATTCAGGAATACCATCTTTCTCGTTGTAGTAGCCTTTTTCATAATTTGCTGAATCTGTTGGGTCAGGTGACAAAGTTTCTGGATTTCCCATTGCTGATTCAAGGCTTACATCTTCAGTGATGCCTGTTGTATTTTCAAGTTTTTCAATAGTAACATCGTCAAAGAAAGCTGTACCTTTAACATTCCTTGAACTGTCGTCTTTTCCACCACGACCAAAACCAAGTTGAAGATAAATTTCTTTTGATCTCTTTTCGTCAGCTTTGATAACCATTGAATATTGATTCCATTCTCCGTCAGTAGCTGTTGGAGTAGCATTTTTAAAGTCAATAGTTTTGATATCGTCAGCTTTATCAGTAGAGTACTTGATTTGCATATAAGCACTGCCGTTGCCTTCAATGTCTTTTGTCAAAACCCAAACAGAAATCTTGTAATAATTATCGGTTCCACCAACAATTTTGATTTTGCTGTCTGATCTGTAAGCGTAAGCAGTTTGTTGTTTGTTGTTAAGCATTAGCACCTTGCTATCTTTAGCACCACTGCGAACATTTACTCCTGTTGCACCTGAAGGAATACCATTTGATGCACTAAAGTCAACAATACCTCTTTCCAAATAGTCGGAACCTGTTGGAGCAGTTTCGCCACTATCACCACTTGAAGAAACACCAGTCCATTTGCGAGCTGTAAATGGATTTGAAGTGCCACTGATATTGATAAATTGAGTGTCGCCATAAATTAAATCGTTAACATCTTGTTGAATATTTCCTTCAGAGTTGTTTTTGAACTCATTAAATTTTTCAATAGCAGCAGAGTAGTTGTCTTTTTCCACTTCGCTTACAACGATATTGTCAAAGAAAGCATAACCTTTAGTAAGGTAGCCATCGTTTTTGCCATCTTTACCATTTGATAAAACAACATTTACAGAGTTGCTTGAAATGTTTGATGTTTTTATCATTGCAGAGTAGGTTGTCCATTCGCCTTTAGTGTTGATGTTAGGAAACTCAATAAAAGCGTCGCCACCAATTTTGATGTAAGCGCCGTAGCCCTCAATATCTTGAGTTTTAACAGAAATATCAATTCTGTAAACTTTGTTTGCGTTCAAACTAAAGCTGTTGGAAGTATATTTATATGAATTTTCAACCTTGTTGTAAATCATAAGAATATTTGAATCAGTTTGTGCAAAAGCACCTGGATTTTTCAATCTGCTGTTCCAGTTCTTTTTGTTTTTGTTGTACACAGTTTCATCAGTGTCAATTACACCTGCCACAAGAGATTTTTCATCAGTCAAAGTTTCATTACCTGATGAAGTGCTACCAGGGCTTGCAGTCCAACTGCCTGGTGTTTTTGGGAAAGTATCAGAAGTAGTAACTTCAAAATTACCATTAGCGATAATTTCACTGCTGTCTTTTACCTCTTCTGTTGTTTCATCATCCTTATCGCAAGCAATAAGTGTGGTTACAAGAGTAACACACAAAAGAATAACCAACAGAATTGTTAAAAATTTGTGTTGTTTTTTCATTTTGCCACCTTCGTATATTAATACATTATTAATTAAAATAAATTAATCGTTACTATTATATACTATTATTAAAAATAAAGCAATAGTTTATAAGTAAATTTTTTAATTAATTAAAATATTTAAACGATATAATAGCCACTTTTTGTCAAAATGGCTGTTGATTTTTAGCCACACATAAAATTTTATTTTGCAAAAAGTGGGAAATTTAGGCTTTGTTTTTGCCAGAGTGCAACTTTGTTTTGAGTATCCTAGCATAAGAAAAATGTATTTTGAACTTGTGTTAGCAAATGAATTTTTGAGTAAATATTAAGCTTTATTTTATTGTTTATGCTAAGTTAAAAATCAATTTAATATCGATTTTTGACGAATTTTGTTTGTTTGAGCAGTTCTTTTGGGATAATAATTGACAAATTTCACATATTAAAATTATGAGAGTTGAAAAGAAAATTAAAAAAGCAAATAAATTTCAATTTGTGTTTGTTTCAATAGCAAGCAGCTTTGTTGGATTGATAAATGGCTTGCTTGGTGCTGGTGGTGGCTCATTGGTTGTGCCAATATACGAAAGTGGAATGAAGCTTGAGGCGAAAAAGGCACATGCCACAGCAATAGCCACGATGTTACCAAGTTGCATTGTCAGTGGAATAATTTATTTGTTGGGTGGCAACTTTGATTACTTAAGTGGTGGAATTGTAAGCATAGGTGTTATAGCTGGTGGAATATTAGGTTCTTTGCTTTTGAAAGTTGTAAAAAATGATCTTTTGTCATTGGTTTTTTATTTCATTATGATTTATGCGGGAATAAAGCTTTTAGTTTGATTGACAACAAAAGAGCTTAATTTTTTTGTGCTTGTCAGTTGCATTATATATACGCAAGTGCCATTTGTTAAAAAATCTAGCTTTGCTAATTGTTGATTCGCAATGTAAAGAATTTTAAATGAATTTTTTTAATAAAACATAAAAATATATCGATTTTTGATTGATTTAGGATAATATAGAGGTGAGATATGGAATATTTTTTGTATATTTTGTTTGGGGCGTTAGGTGGGCTTATTGGTGGAATGGGCATGGGTGGAGGAACCATTTTGATTCCACTTTTAACTTTGTTTTTAAATGTTCCACAGTTGCAAGCTCAAACGATAAATTTGATTTCTTTTATACCAATGGCAATTGTCTCATTGATTATTCATATAAAAAATAAATTAGTTGATTTTAAGGCTTTGTTAAAAGTTTTGCCATTTGCTTTGGGGTTTAGTGTGCTAAGTTCATTTTTTGCACTTCAAACTGACAGCAGTATTTTAAGGACGATTTTCGGTGTGTTTATGCTTGTAATAGGTAGTGTTTTTATGATAAAAACAATAAAAAAATATGTTTTTTCTTATTTTTTCAGTCATAACAACTCTAGTTTATTTACAAAATTTAAACATTTTATTACTTTTAGATAAAATTAATGTAAAATTTTTCTTTTAGTATAGATTTTTTAATATTATTATGTTATAATAAGCATAGCAACATGTAAGTTATTATTTGTTTTAAGTCGCTGAGAGAATTTTTTATGCAATTAAGACAAATATGTTTTAATTTGTTTAAATTTTTTTTTGATATATGCAGATGACAAATGATAGTCAAGTGCTAAATTAGCATACTTATGCGAAGGAGTTATATGGAGAAAATCGGAATTATCGACCTTGGTTCAAATTCTGCAAGACTGGTTCTTGTTAATGTTCACGAGGGAGGATATTTTGCTGTTTTTGATGAGCTTAAGGAATCAGTTAGGCTTGCCCAAGGTGTGGATGAAGATGGAGTTTTGAGCCCTGCAAGAGTGGAGCAAACAATCAAAACATTGCAGATGTTTAGGCGTTTGTGTGATTCAAACAAAGTAAGCAGAATTTATGCTTACGCAACTGCTGCTGTTAGAAATGCAAAAAATCAGCTAAGTTTTTTGGCTGAGGTTCAGTTGAAATGTGGATTTAAGCTTGAAATTTTGGATGATGAACAAGAGGCACAAATGGTATACCAAGGCGTTATCAACAGTATGGATATCCCAAGAGGTTTGATAATGGATATTGGTGGTGGCAGCACTCAACTTATTTATTACAATCGTAAAAATATTTTGGGGCACGCAACTATACCTTATGGTGCTGTGACATTGACAGAAAAGTTCAGAACTGTTACATACAGGCCACAAGAGCGTGCTGAAATGATAAAAGCCTTCTTTATGGAGGAGCTTGAAAAAATTGAATTTTTAAATGAAATGGAGCCTGATGTTAGATTCATAGGCGTTGGTGGTTCATTCCGAAATGTTGGCAAAATCAGCCGTATGATAAGAAAATATCCACTTAATATGTTGCATAACTATGTTGTACCAAACAATGAGTTTAACAGCATTTACAACAATATCAAATCACTTGACCTTGACAAAACAATGAAGATAAAAGGTTTGTCAAGTGTAAGAGCAGATATATTCCCATCAGCGTTGGCAGCTGTTAGTGCTGTGTTTGAAAAATTCAGTTTTAACGATGTTGTGATTTCTGGTTGTGGACTTCGTGAAGGTGCAATGTTTAAAATTGCTGTACCTTCAACAAATGATAAGCCTATAAGTGATGTTTTGGGACATAGTTTGTACACAACGCTAAATTTCTATCAAGAAAATATTGGTCATGCGGAGCAAGTTTACAACTTATCTGTACAACTTTTCAAACAATTGAGAGTTCTTCATAAATTGCCTAGGTCATATGTTAAAGTTTTGAGAGTTGCTGCGATGTTGCATGACACAGGAAATAAAATTAAATATTATGACCATCACAAGCATAGTGCGTATATTATTTTGCACAGTAACTTGTATGGTATTTCTCATAAAGATCTTGTTATGAGCGCTATGGTGGCAAGTATGCACAGAAAAGGCGAGCTTGATGCAAGCACTTTTATGAAATACAGAGATATGATTACCGAAGAAGACTTGTATGCTGTTTTGAAGCTTGGCGTTATTGTGAGAATTGCTGAGTCTTTGGATAGGTCAATGGATAGCGTAATCAAAGAGATTAATTGTGATGTGTTGGGCGATAGCGTAATTATGAAAACAGAATCTGTTTCTGATTGCTCACTTGAAATTAAAAACGCACTTGCTGCAACATCTGAGTTTAAAAAGCACTTTAACAAAAATCTTCAAATTTTGTAATTTGCTTTTAAATTTAATTTAATAATTAAAATTTCATTAAAACAAAAAAAACATCCCAATTCATTTGAGATGTTTTTTTTATGCTTATATGGATATTAAGTTTTAAAAATTTATTTGCTAAATTTTTATGATAAATCTGCTGTTTATCTAAAACTTAAAACTTTTAAAACTAAAAATTGAAGTTAATTAAATTTTGTAGTTATGGAATTGAAAATTAAAATAATCTGCATTATGTGGATAATCTGAAAATATTTAATGATTATTTGAAGAATAAATTCAATAATAGTATTTGGTAATCAATATATAAATATAAGAAAATTTTACGATTATAGTTGTCTTTTTTTTTGTGACGACAAATTTTGTTATATTAATATAAGAACAATATCTACACAATGCAGATATTGTTAGTTTTTAGATTTGTCTTATAAGCTTTCTGTATTTTATGAAGGCATAAATTTGTTTAATTTGCTCTGGTGTAAGTTTTGTTGTAAGTTTGCTTTGCGTTGATTTGTTATCATTTTTATCTTTCAAATTTATGATATGCTCAAAGTTTTCTTTAATTGTTTTCAAATCAATTGTTTCCTTAGGATTGTTCATTTGAGAATAATTTTTATTCAAATTTGAGTCGGAAGGTGTGCTTAAAAGTTTGAATGGTTGTACTCTTTCAATGGCAGTTGTTGCAACTTCTTTTGCATAATTATCCACATTATGCAGAATTTCGTTACTCTCAAATTCATTTTCAAATTGATGGTTTTGCGATATTTCTTGTAAAATATTATCAGGAACTGCGTTAGTGCTTTCAAAAACTGCATTATTGATGTCAACTTTTACAATGTTGTTTTCCTCTGTTTGTCTTAAAGTTGAGGGTAGTATTTTGCAAAAAATTATATTCATATGGTTTAATTTGTTATACAAAAATTCGCTTTCATACTCGCCACATAAAATATAAACTTTGTCAAATTTATTTTTTGCACAAATTTCAACTATGTCAAGTGCTTGAGGAATATCAAGTGCAACTTTTTTTCTGCTGCCAATGTATGGATGAAGAATTTCATTGTGATTGAATGGCAGTTTCCCGTGCTTTTGTTCAATATAATTGTAAATATGTATTGTCAAATTGCTTTTTGGAATGCTGTTGATAAGGCAAGTGTAGTTTTGATTGTTCAGTCTTGTTGTGTTCAAGTCGATGGAAAGAAGATAGTTCAATTTTACTCCTTACTACTATCTCGCTTATGATAAAACAAATATTGTTGGGCATATCCTGCGTTTTCGCCATATGTTTCAATAAGTTTTTGGCGTATGACTTTTGGGGAAGATGAGATTCCAAACAAATCATCATAAATCTTTTTAACCCAAGTGTCAACAGGAAAAACATCCATTTTATGATAACCAAACAAAAGAATGCAATCGGCAACTTTTGGCCCCACTCCCACCAAGTTATTGCATAAAAATTTGTTTGCATCATTTCCATTCATTTCATATGGAGATAGAAGGTTAATTTTATTTTCTGCAAGGGTTTTAATTGTTTTTTCAAGATAACTTGCCCTGTAGCCACATCCCATTGCTTTGAAATCTGCTTGTGTTATACAAGCTAATTCTGCAAGTTGTGGAAATTTGCCGTTTGGTGCAATTCTGCTTAAGATTCCTTGGATTCTTGGGATATTGTTGTTTGCAGAAATAATAAAGCTTATTATTGTTTCCAAAATATCTTGACGCAAAATTCTTATTCCGTAGCCGTATTGGATTGCTTTATCCATAAGTGGCAAGCCTGACAAATTGGTTTTTATTTGAGAATAGTCGCAATTTAGGTCAAAATAATTGTTGAAATATTCTTTATCTTCATTTTCAATGATAATGTTGCCGTTGTTTTCGTATAAAACAGCTTTTTTATCAAGTGAAAAAACTTCTGCACAATTATCTTTGATAGTGTAGCGAAAAAGTTGTCCACATTCCAAAGTTTGCTTGATATTAAAATCCTTTGCGTCAGTTATTATAGTATTATTTTGCATTTTGTTTTTACCTTTTCTGTCGTATTTTGAATTCTTGTTTTCTGTTTTTGTTGTATTTTTTGTCTTAATATGTGATTTTGTTTGATATTATCGCTGATTTTGTTTTTATACCGTAATAAAAAATCTGCTTTTGTCATATTTTGAATGACTTTTGATAATCTTGAATTGATATCTTGTTTATTATAATATATTTTATAAAATTATGCAACTTTTGGTTGACATTTATCTTTTAAAGTGTTAAGTTTATCAAGAGGTTGATTCTAAATGAGTGAAATGGTTATTGATAACAAAATAAAAGAAAATAAATTGGGTGTTATGCCAATACCAAAATTGTTGCTAACAATGTCATTGCCAGCAATTTTTTCTATGCTTGTTTTGTCGCTTTACAATATTGTAGATAGCTTGTTTGTTGCAAAAGTCAGTGGACTTGCATTGGATGCAGTATCGTTTGCGTTTCCTCTTCAGCAGATAATGTTGGCTTTTTCGCTTGGTGTTGGTGTGGGCACTAGTACGATAGTTGCAAGAAGATTAGGTGAGAAAAATAAAGCAGATGCCGATACATTGGCACAAACTGGCTTTAAAATGGCGATAATAACTACGATATTTTTTATGATTTTGGGATCTTTTTTGCCAAAATTGTTTATGCAAATATTTACGGCTAATGAGCAGATTGTAAATATGGGTACTCAATATCTTACCATTTGCATGGTTTGCTGCTTTGGCTCTATGATTGAAATTTTGTTTTCAAAGGTGTTGCAGGCAACAGGTAATATGATTATCCCAATGCTTTCTCAATTGTTAGGTGCTGTAATTAACATTATTTTTGACCCGATTTTTATTTTTGTTTGCAAATTAGGGATTGTAGGCGCAGGTATTGCAACCGTTTTGGGGCAAATAATAAGTATGATTTTTGTTATTGTGTTGGCATCAAGACGCAGACATATCATTGATATGTTTTTCAAAAATGTTAAAATTAGCTTAAAAAAATTTAAAGAAATTGTGCGAATTGGACTGCCTGTTATGATTATGAATGCTGTAAGTGGTATTATTGTTATCATTATGAATTCTATCATAATAGCTTACAGCACAAAAGCTCCATCTGCACTTGGCGTATATTTTAAACTGCAATCTTTTGTGTTTATGCCTATTTTTGGATTAAATCAAGGTGCATTGCCAATTATGTCTTATAATTTTGGTGCAAATCAAGATAAAAGATATAAGCAAACATTTTGGCTTTCTATTATTGTAAGCTTGATCATTATGGCGATTGGCTTGATTATATTTCAACTTTGTCCAGAATGGTTGATTGGTTTGTTTGAAAACTCTACAAGTGAACAGGAAATATTGGAATATGCAGAACTTTTGAAAGTTGGCACAGTAACATTAAAAGTTATCAGTTGGAGTTTCTTGTTTGCAGCAGTCAACATTATTGTTACAACAGGATATCAATCTATTGGATATGGAATAACATCTTTATTGATGTCTCTTTTAAGGCAAGTTATTTTCATTTTGCCACTGGCTATATTGTTTGGTAAATTGTGGGGATTGGATGTGCTTTGGTGGAGTTATCCATTGTCGGATATTCTTGTTATGTTGATTTTTACTCCTTACTATTTCTTTGCTGTCAAAAAAGCCTTTGCAAAACGAAAAATTGCTCAAGCTGTTCCTGAAAATCAAGAATTGGAAAATATTGCTGACAAGGCTGCAATTGAATCAAATATCAATGATTGCCTTGCTACTGAAGAGGCTTTGATTGTGGCAGATACAATGGGGAATGAAAGTGTGGAAGAAGAGCAATTAGGCGATATGTCAGAAAAGTGTTTGGATAACGCAGAAAGCTGTGATGCTGAAAAAGAAAACTCTGACAATGCAATTGTTTGAGTTGGAATAAAATTTTAATGCTTAATCTTTCATTTAATGTTTTGAGAGTTAGTTGAATTTAATGTATTGCAGATACCCCGCAGTTTTGGCTGCGGGGTAATTTATATGAAATAAAAGCAGAAACATTTATACCTAAATAATATTTTTGAATATTAAGTATATTTTATTTTTCTAGAAATAAAATAATAATGGTTACTACTTTTACATTTACAAATCGATAATGATTATTGCTTTTAAAATATTAAAATAATAATCATTACTAATTTTTGAGAAAGCAAATATACTCAATAAAGATAATTTATAAATTTATATAAATATATAAGCTCAAATTAATGAAAAAAAATTTTTCTAACTTTATAAAATAATTTTAGTTGATGAAAAATTTATTTTATCTTTTGTACTTTATTTTAAAATTTAAATTTTATCTTGTTTAATTAATTTGCTTGTTTGTATATTTAAGTCGCAATCAGTTGCAGTTGCAACCATTGTTTCTGTTATTCCAAATTAAAAATACAGGAATACCATTTAAATTGTTTGCACTACCACTGCAAGAGCCGTATCCACAGCCACAACCTGAACGATTGTTGTTGCAGCCACAACCATTGTTACAACCACAACCATTGTTGCAGCCACAGCCAGAGCGAGTATTGTTGTATCCATTGTTATTGCAACCACAGCCGTTGCGACCGTTATTGCAACCACAGCCGTTGCGACCGTTATTGCAACCACATCCACAACCAGAACGAGCATTGTTCCAGCCGCAATTATTGCAGCCGCAAGAATTAAAAGCATTGTCAAAATTGTTTAGCCAATTGTTGCGACAACAATTATTACCGAAAAAATTACACATATTAATACCTCTTATACATAGATTGAGCTAAAAACCAATAAAATTATGCTGATTGATTTTCGCTACTATAAATTTTGATATAACTATGCTAAAGTATTTTATCCAAGTTTTATAGTTTTTTTGCAAATTTTTCTTTTAATGCAGCATAAAAAATTTGTTTTTTAGCTTCTAATATGAGGATATGAAAATTTTTAAAAATATGTGAAAAATTTTAGGAAAAAGACTAGACTTTTTTTTGTTAATGTGTTATTATATATATACAATAAAATATATAATATAAATAAGAGATTTGATGCAGAATTTTGTTTGAAAATCGTTTAATTTTTGAAATGTTTTTAAGACATAAAATTTGTCAAAAAATTTATCGAAAATTTGGATGATTGCAAAAATTTTTTACACATATCAATTATGTATTTAAATAACTTTTAACAGCCTTGGCATATAAATATTCCGTGTATGCATTTTGGGCTTTAATAATCTTGGAGGTATTAAAATGAGAGAGGAATGGAAAGGTTTTAACGAAGGTAGCTGGACTGAAAGCATCAATGTTGCAGATTTCATCAAACGCAACTACAAGTTTTACGATGGTGATGCAAGCTTTTTGTGTGGACCTACAAAAAGAACTTCTTCAATTATGGAGAAAATTAACGCTTTGTTGAAAGAGGAAACTGAAAAAGGCGTGGTAGGCATTGACACAGAAAGAGAAACATCTATTTTGAGTTATGGCCCAGGCTATATTGATAAAGACAAAGAGATTATCGTTGGTTTGCAAACAGAGGCTCCACTTGTTCGTGGTGTAAACTTGTTTGGTGGTAAGAGAATGGCTATTTCTGCTTGTGATAACTATGGTTACAAAATTTCAGACAAAGTTCTTGATCAATTCAAATACAGAACAACTCACAACGATGGCGTTTTCAGAGCATACAACGAAACTATGAGAAAGGCAAGACATGTCGGCATTATCACAGGTCTTCCAGATGCCTATGGTCGTGGTCGTTTGATTGGCGATTACAGAAGATTGGCTCTTTATGGTATGGATTTCCTTATCGCTCAAAAAGAGGCTGACAAAGTTGAATATGGCAATAAAGTTATGACTGAGGAGAATATCCGTATAGTTGAAGAACTTGCAAAACAAATCGACTTTATGAAACAATTGAAAGTTCTTGCAAACAACTATGGCTTTGATATTTCTAACCCTGCTAAAAATGCACAAGAGGCTGTTCAATTCACATATTTTGCATACCTTGGTTCTGTTAAGGAGCAAAATGGTGCTGCAAACTCTATCGGTCGTATTTCTACATTCCTTGATATTTATTTTGAAAGAGATTTGAAAAATGGTGTTTTGACTGAAGAGCAAGCACAAGAAATTATGGATGACCTAATCATCAAATTGCGTCTTGTTCGTCACTTGAGAACAGAAGAGTACAATGACTTGTTTGCAGGCGACCCAACATGGGTTACAATGAGTGAGGCTGGTGTTGACAGCGAAGGTAATCCAATGGTTACTAAAAACTCTTATCGTGTACTTCAAACTTTGTACAATCTTGGTAGCAGCTGTGAGCCAAACATCACAATTTTGTGGAGCCAAAAGCTACCTCAAGCTTACAAGAACTTCTGTGCACAAGTTTCTATTGATACTGATAGTATTCAATATGAAAATGACGATGTAATGCGTTGCAGATATGGCAATGACTATTCTATCGCTTGTTGCGTTTCTGCTATGGAAACTGGTAAGCAAATGCAATTCTTTGGTGCAAGATGCAATATGGCAAAAGTTTTGCTTATGGCTTTGAATGGTGGTGTTGACGAAGTTCACGGCGTTCAAGTTGCTCCAAAAGGCAAAGTATTTGAGGAAGGCAAGCCACTTGTTTACGAAGAGGTTATGGAAGCTTATGACAAATACAGCGATTGGATTGCAAATCTTTATGTAAACACTTTGAATATCATTCACTATATGCATGATAAATATGCTTATGAGCGTTTGACAATGGCTTTCCACGATACAGAACCTCACAGATGGATGGCTTTCGGTATCAGCGGACTTTCAGTTTTGACTGACAGCTTGAGTGCAATTAAATATGCAAAAGTTACTCCAATCAAGGACGAGCGTGGTGTTATTGTTGACTTTAAAACTGAGGGCGAGTTCCCTAAATATGGTAATGACGATGACAGAGTTGACAGCATTGCTAAAGAAATCACTGATGACTTCTATGCTAAATTGAAGAAGACTCCTTGCTATCGTGGTGCAACTCACACTTTGAGTGTTTTGACAATCACATCAAATGTTGTTTATGGTAGAAAAACTGGTAACACTCCAGATGGTCGTCGTGCAAAAGAGCCATTTGCTCCAGGTGCAAACCCAATGCATGGCCGTGATGCAAGTGGTGCAGTAGCAAGTTTGTCAAGTGTTTCTAAGTTGAACTATGATAGTTGCCGTGATGGTATTTCAAATACTTTCTCTGTTACACCAGAAGCTTTGGGTAAGGATAAAACAACTCAAATCAGCAACCTTACAACAATGCTTGATGGATATTTTGGCAAAGATGCTCATCACTTGAATGTTAATGTTTTGAACAGAGATTTGTTGATTGATGCAATGAACAATCCTGGAAAATATCCAACACTTACTGTTCGTGTAAGTGGTTATGCAGTAAACTTCAACAAACTTACTCGTGACAAACAAGAGGAAGTTATTGCAAGAACATTCCATCAAAAATTATAATTAATATTGGTTAAAGCAAATTGTGCTAAAGTTTATTTAGCACTTTTTGCATAAACTGATTGTTTAAATTATTAGTATCGATTTTTGCAATATATTTGCCTATTCAAATATGAAATTTTTAGCAAAAAATGATAACATTTAAACTATAAATGTTTATAATCAATTGCAAAATCGTTATATGGTTTTGAGAGTTTTATGAGGCGTAGTATTGCTTTTGCAATATTAGATTTTAATCAAGATTAAAATTTAAATCCGAATAGGTTTTATATGGAAATTACTTTAAATGTTCACTCGATTGAGAGTTTTGCAACTCTTGAAGGGGCGGGGATAAGATATGCGTTGTTTTTGCAAGGCTGTCCTTATAGGTGTGTTTATTGTCACAATCCAGACACTTGGAAATGTGGCATTGGCAAGCCTAAAAGCGTGGATAGTGTGATTGAGCAAATGCAACATTACAAATCTTTTTATAAAAATGGTGGTGGCTTGACTGTGACTGGTGGAGAACCACTTATGCAGGCTGATGGTGTGCTTGAATTGTTCAAAAGGGTACATTCAGAGCTTGGTCTTACAAACACAATTGATACTTCTTGTGCAGTTATTCCTGAAAATATCAATGAAATTTTGCACTATACCGATTTGGTAATTGTGGATTTGAAATTTCATAACAATGAGGATTACAAGGAATATGCAAATGGCTCACTTGACAACACAATTACAATGCTGACAAAAACTTTGCGTATGGGCGTTAAGGTGTTGGTCAGAACGGTTGTTGTTCCTGGCATTAATGACAAGGAAGAAGATATTGACAAATATGTTGAAATTGTAAACAAATTTCCTAATGTTATAAAGTATGAGTTGCTTGGCTATCATACTATGGGTGTGTTTAAGTACAACGAACTTGGCATTAAATATCGTCTTGACGGAGTGGAGCCACTTTCTGTAACAAGGCTTAAGGAATTGCAGAACTATGCAAATAGTAAACTAACAATTTAACTTAATATTGTTTTGTAATAAGCTGTAAAATTTTGCATTAACAATCATTTGAATACAAGCAAAGCAAATGTGTAATTGCCATTTAGCGTTATATTTATTTAGCTTTGTTTAGTGTTTGAATTTTGTTATCTTTGATTAAAAATATCTTTGTATAGGACAAAACAGCTTTTGGCTGTTTTGTTTTTTAATTGTTTTTTAGAAATTATTATGATAAGGTAAAGGTAAAAATTTTGTTTTAAATGTAAAAAATTTTGTTTATTTAAATTTTAAGTTGTAGGTGTGTTTTATGGGCAAAAATGATAATAAAAACTTGGCAATTTTTAAAGGTGCTGGGCAAGTGGATTATATTGTTCCTGAGGGCACAAAAACAATTGAAGAATGTGCTTTTCAATCAAGGGAAGATTTGATTAATATTATTATCCCAAATGGAGTTACGCACATAGAATTGTGTGCGTTTGAGGGGTGTAAAAATGTTGTTAATGTAGTTTTGCCTGATAGTCTTGTTTATATAGGACCTGCGGCTTTTGCGTCTTGTGAGAATCTTGAGAGCATAACAATTCCTGATAGCGCGAAGGAGATTGACGATTATGCATTTGCTGCTTGTGGGAAACTTTCACACATTAAAATTCCAGATAGTGTGCTAAGAATGGGGGAAAATGCACTTGGCGATTGTGTTAAACTTAAAAGCGCAATTTTGTCAAAAAATATGCAAGCTGTTAGTGATGGGTTGTTTTATAATTGCAAGTCACTTGTGGATATTGAAGTACCTTATGGCTTTGAAACAATTTGTGATAATGCATTTTTTGGTTGCACGAGCCTTGAAAATATTGAAATTCCAGAAACTATACAAAATATCTTATGTTGTGCTTTTGAGGGGTGTACAAAACTTAAAAGCATTAAACTGCCAAACAATGCAGATATATTTGACGAAGCGTTTGCTAATTGCACAAGTCTTGAAGTTGTGCAATTGCCAAGCAATATTGAAAGCCTTGGACAAAATACTTTTGCTGGATGTGATAATTTGAAACTGCTTTTGAAAAATGGTGTTGAAGTCAAGTTGAAAGATTTGTTTAATGTCTAAAAATTTTTATTATTGTTTAAAACAAAATCATATTGATATTTTGTGATAAGGAGAAAATATGGACACACAATTAAAATTTATTATTACATTGATAGATGGTACAACACAAGAAATTGTGGTGAAAAATAATGAAATCGCAAAAACATTTCAAAAAAGGGAAGATATTATTAGCATTGCAATACCTAATGGAATTGAGAATATAAGCAATTACGCATTTCAAAGTTGTCCTAACCTTAGAGAAATAGCTATTCCAAATAGTGTTAAAAGTATAGGTGAAGGGGCTTTCAGTGGGAGTGGATTGAAAAATTTGATTATTCCAAATAGTGTAGAGAATATAGGAAATTATGCATTTTATGGTTGTGGTAACCTTAAAGAATTAACTATACCAAGCAATGTAAATAATATTGGTGAACATACATTTGGAGCTTGCTGTAATTTGGAAAAATTAGAAATTTCAAAAAATATTATAACAATAGAAAATTACGCGTTTCATAATTGTGCTAAGCTAAGTCATTTTGTTTGCTATGATGCCACAAATGCAGACTATAATGCTTTGGACAAATTGATTGTTCCTCCTAATGTTACCAGTATTGGAGAGGGGGCATTTGATGGTTGTAAGAATCTTAAAAGTATTGTTTTGCCAAGTAATCTTAAATATTTAGGTAAAAATGTTTTTCGATATTGTGAAAGCATACACTTTAATGAGTATGACAATGCATATTATATTGGAAATGATAAAAATCCATATTTTGTTTTGGTGCAAGCAAAATCAAAAGAAATCACAAGTTGCAATATTAATGAAAATACTGAATTTATTTGTTCAAGTGCATTTGAAAAATGTGTTAACTTGACCAAAATAACAATTCCAAATAGTGTAAAAAGCATTGGTGAAAGTGTATTCGAAAAATGTGAATCTCTTGAGCAAGTTGATTTGCCTAATAATGCAACTGAAATTCCAGCTTTTCTATTTCAAAAATGTGGAAAATTGAAAAAAATTACAATCCCTGAAAGTGTAAAAAAAATAGGTCGTGCTGCATTTGGGGAGTGTGCTAGTTTGACAAATATAAAATTTCCTGATAATTTGGAGTTTATTGATGTTGGTGCATTTGTACAATGCAGAGGGTTATTGCAAATAAATTTACCAAATAGTATAACTACTATTGAGTGGGCTGCTTTTTCTCAGTGTTCAGCGTTAAAGAATGTGACTTTATCTGAAAATTTGACAGACATTGGTCCTGATGTTTTTTCTGGATGTGAATCGCTCACAAGTATTGAAATACCTGAAAAAGTTGTAAATATTGGTTATTGGGCATTTGGAGCTTGTAAAAACTTAAAAAGTGTAAAACTTCCAAAAAAATTGGCAATTATTCATCAATATGCTTTTTGTGGATGCTCAAGTTTAACAGAACTAGATTTGCCTAGTACCATAACAGTTATTGGAAATGAGGCTTTTTATAAATGTAGTGCATTGAAAAGCATTAATATTTCAGATAATATAGAAAGAATTTGGGCAAATACTTTTAGAGATTGCAGTGAACTTGTTGATGTAAAACTGCCAAATAATCTTCAAATAATTAGTGAAAAAGCATTCAGTGGTTGTAGTAAACTAGCGAATATAAAGTTCCCAAATAATCTTAAAACAATTGAAGCAAATGCTTTTTATGGATGTAGCGAACTTACAGAAATCACTTTGCCAGATAGCATAGAAGTTATTGGGGACAAGGCTTTTGCTAGTTGTAAAAATCTTAAAAAAGTATTCCTTCCAAACAAGGATATTGATATTGGTGAAAAGGCATTTAAATCGAGTATCAAATTTTATGAAAAAAACTAGCTTTTGTGGTTAATTGTTGAGATAAAATTTAAATTTGGAATTTTATAAATAATTGGTGGAAATTATGAAAAAGAAATTTGTATTAGGAATTTCAGTTTTAGTTGTAGTAATGATTGCAACTATTCTTTTGGTTGGATGTGGGGGCAATCAATCTACTGAATATGACATTGTCAAAAAGACTAAAATGGAAAATTTTGAATTGCTGAATGAGTCTGCTTTACACAATCAAATTGTGTTTATTGGGGATTCAATTATTGAATTGTTTCCAACATACGAGCTATTTGCAGAAAATGATAAAATTGTATACAATCGTGGCATAAGTGGAGATACATCTGATAGAATGCTTGAAAGATTTGAGAAAAATGCTTTAAACATTAATCCAGATGTTGTTTATATTTTGGTTGGAACAAATGACATTGTAAAAAAAATTGAACACAATGTGATTATAGATAACATTTCAAAAACAATAGCTAAATGCAAGGAAAGTGGTGTTAGTAAAATCATAGTTAGTGGTTTGTATCCAGTGAATAAGTCAATAAATTCAAATATGGTTGGCTCAAGAACCAACAAAGAAATTAAAGAGCTAAACGAAAAGATAAAAAATGTTGTTTCTCAATACAATGCTATTTTTAGTGATTTGACAAGTGTTTTGGCAGATGAGGATGGCAATTTTAACAAAGAATTTACTTATGACGGGCTTCATCCTAATGCAAAAGGTTACATCGAAATTGCTAAGGTAATTATGCCTTTGATTTTTGCTTGAAAATGACTTGCAATTTAATCAAAGTATTAGTGTGGAATTAATAAAATATTAAAACATATAAGTTAATCACATATGCTGTTTGATAAAAAAAGAGTAAGCAAAACAATGCTTACTCTTATTTTTTTTGTTTGCAATTAGTCTTTTTTGCTTTTTGCACTTGTAAACTCGATTTGTTTAGGTTCATTGTTTTTGATAAACACATCAAGCTTGTTGTAAGGGATTTCAATGTCATTTTCTTTTAGCTTGTTGAATACGCTTTCATTTAATGCAAAGAAACAATCCCAATAATTTTCAGTTGCAGTCCAAACTTTAACGGAAAAATCAATTGAACTTGAGTTCATTTTTGCAAGGTTGACGCTGTTTGCTTGATCTTGCAAAACAAGCTCTTGTTCTTTAATAACATTGTACAATACTTCTTTAACTTTGTTTACATCGCTATCGTAACTTACAGAAACATCAAGGGCAATACGACGCATTTCAAGGCTTGTGAAGTCGATGATTGGATTGTTGATTGTTACATTGTGAGGCATTGTGATAACTTCGTTGTTTGCTGTTTGAAGTTTTGTGTTGAAAATGCTAATGTCAACAACAGTGCCACTTACGCCATTGATTTCAACAAAATCACCAATTTTGAAAGGCTTGTTTGCAAGAAGGATAATACCATTTGCAAGGTTGGATACGCTTGATTGAATTGCAAGTGTAATGCCTAAAGTCAAAGCTGTTATAATGGCAACAAGACTTGTGATTGGAACTCCCGCGATTGCAAGAAGTGTCAAAATATAAAGCATCCAAAGAATGAATTTTACAACAGTAACCAAAAATTTGTAAACAGTTTGGTCAACTTTGACTTTTTTGCCCATTTTTTTAAGCATTTTGATGACAACTTTAATCAAAATAAAGCCGATTATTGCAACCAAAATGAACAAAACAATTTTGCCTAATCCAGATGTGAAAAATTTTGTCATTGTTTCCATAAAGCTGTTGAAACCTGCAACAAAATTGTCCCATCCGGCAGTTGATAATAAGGATAACATAGGAACACCACCTTTAAAATATTTATGCTTTTATTGTAGCACAAAATTTGTATATTTTCAATAGAATTTATAACAATAATTTATTTTATTAGTGCATATTATTGTATTAAATAATCATTTTAATGCTTATTTTTGAAAGTTTTTTGAATTTTATTTTCACTTTTTTAAATTTTAACCGTTTTTGCAAAATTAATCAATTTTAATATTGACAAATAATATTATAAATTATATAATAAATATATAGTAAGTGGCAATTTATATAAAGATTTTTGTATAGTTTTAAATGAAAATCGTACTTTAAAAAAAATTGTAGTATACATTGCAAATTTTGGGGGTTATTTATGAAAAATGATTTTGTGATCACACTTGCAAGGCAATATGGCTGTGGGGGCAGAACAGTTGGCAAAATTGTTGCAGAAAAATTGGGAATTGGTTATTATGATACCGATTTAATCAAGCTTGCAGCAGAAAAAAATGGAGTTAATCCAGAGTTTTACAAAGAATTTGACGAAAAGGCTACAAGCAAATTTGCAAGTATGTTTGGATATTCAACAGGCATTGGTAGTTTTTACAGCTCTACCTACACAGATATGGTTATAAATGACAAAGTTTATTTTGCACAAAGCGAAGTTATCAAAGAGGTTGCAGAAAAACCTTGTGTGATTGTTGGCAGATGTGCGGATTATGTTTTGGAAGGAAAAGAAAATTTGGTTAAAATCTTTCTGCATGCAGATATGGATGCAAGGAGAGATAGAATTGTAAACAAGTATGGCATTAAAGATGTTAAAAATATTGACAAATACATTATGAAAGCAGACAAACACAGGGCTCAATATTACAACAGCTATACGAATAAGGAATGGGGCGATATCAGAAACTATGATATCACAATCAATACATCAAAACTTTCACTTGAAAAAGTGGCAGATATAATTTTAAAATATTTGGAACAACTGGAGGACAAAAAATAATGGATAGACAACAAAAGGCTTATGAGTGCTTTAAGGAAGGCTACAACTGCGCTCAAGCAGTAATTATGGCTTTTGCAGATGTTTTGCCAATTGACGAAGAATTGCTTTTGAAAATAAGCAGTGCATTTGGTGGTGGCTTCGCAAAAACAAGAAACTTGTGTGGTGCAGTGGCAGGTATTGGTATGGTTCTTGGAGTGCTAAAAGATACTTTGGGCAATGTGGCTGACGACAAAAAAGATATTTATCAAAAAGTTCGCAGCTTGACAGATCAATTTGAGGAGATGAACAGCAGTTTGCTTTGTGGAGAACTTTTGAAAAATATGAAGAATATTACAAAAGATTATGTTCCGTCAGAAAGAACAGCTGAGTATTATGCAACTCGTCCTTGCGTTAAGTTTATTTTGGACGCAACAAAACTTACTGAAGATTATTTGATTGAGCAAGGCATAATCAAAGCATAAATATTGTAAAAATCAATTATTAAACATTATATTAAGTTTAGAAATTTTATTTAATAATCATAAAAACAGGGCAAAATTAATTGCCCTGTTTTTTACATTTCTTGTTCATATTCATCTTCATCGTATGTTGGAGATGAATATGAAGTTGGTTCTGGATCTTCGTCATCATCGTCACCACTAGGTCTATAAGTTGAACCATTTAATGAACTACCATCATTATATCCATAAGGATTATCATCTTTAAGAAATCCGTCACACATATCATTTTCCTCCTTTTTTATATTTTATCATAAAGGAAATAAATAGTCAATATTGAATTTTTATTTCTTGTTGATTTGAAAAATTTTTTAAAATATTTGAAAAATGCTTGACAAATAGTATTTTGATGTTTATAATGTAGGCAGAGTTAAAGAAAACTCTTTTTTAATGGCGTCAAGTTCGCATATGCGAACTAATAAAAAACATATTGCAATATGAAAGAAAAATAAACTATAAAAAAGAGTAATTGAAAAATTTTGGAGGTTAATATGCCGATAGTTTTAGCACCAATTGATACCGAGCTTGTGGTATTGAAAATTGTGGCAAATCAAGACATCAAAAGACATCTTGAAGATTTGGGAATCATTGTTGGTTCAAAAATCAAGCTTATTGCAAATCAAGGTGGTAATGTTATTTGTGAGATAAAAGAAGGCAGAATTGCTTTGGATACAGAAACTGCAAGAAAGATTTTTGTGGCATAAGGAGAATGGTTATGCAAAAGAAATTAAGCGAATTTAAAATTGGTGAGAGGGGAGTTATTGTTAAAGTAACAGGCGAAGGAAAAGTTAGAAGGCGCCTCTTTGATATGGGTGTTACTCCGGGGGCTGAAGTTCTTATGAGAAAAAAAGCACCACTGGGCGACCCTCTTGAAATTAACATACGCAGTTATGAATTGACTTTGAGAAAGGTTGAGGCATCTTGTGTTACATTGGAGGTAATCGAATGAAAGCTCAGGAGAAAAACGAAATTATGGTTGTTAGCAACGCAAGTCCAAAAAGATTTGCTTTGGTTGGAAATCCTAACTGTGGAAAAACAACATTGTTCAATAATCTGACAGGCAGTAC
>CAJUEA010000018.1 GCA_910584975.1 uncultured Christensenella sp. | reverse complement strand
CTACCAACGCTATAAACTCTCCATTTGTTGGCTTATCGTTGGCACTATACACTTTAAACCCAAACACCTTGTTGATATTCTCTATCTTTCCTCTACTCCACGCTACATCTATTGCGTGTCTTATTGCTCTTTCAACTTTACTTGCTGATGAGTCAAATGCCTCTGCTACATTTGGATACAACTTCTTTGTTATGTTATTAATTAGCATTGAATCTGCCATCACTTGTTTTATTGCGTGTCTTAAATACTGATAGCCCTTTATGTGTGCTGGTATTCCTATCATGATAAATATCTTGGATATCCTCTCATCCAACACTTGTACTTTTTGTTTTGTCATTACTTCCTCTGTTTTGACAACCTGCTTGTCCTTCTTATTCAATATCTGCCACAATGGATTGCTGTTGTACTTTTCCATTATTACTTTCTTGATTACTGCAAAATCCAATGGCTTGATAAAGTAATATATGATATTCTTCTCAAATGCGGCCGTCAAAAGTGTTTCTGATGATATACTTGTCATTACAAACACTTTTGGCTTATTTCCTCTCGCACTATTATTGATTTTATCTATTAGCATATATCCATCCATTGCTGGCAACATAAGCTCTGTTAGCACAACATCCACTTCATTATTCTTCAACAACTCAAGACACTCTACTCCATTGTTAGCTGTGCCTACAACTTCCATTTCCTCACTTTCCAATCCTCTCTTTGCCATCTCACATACTCGCGCGTCTCCATCTACTACCACTACTTTCATTTTCTTCATTTCTTGCTCCTTATTATTAAATATTGTTAAATAATTATAAAATAAATTTCAATAAATATTTTTTTGTCATAATTCAAATTTATTCAAAATATATTTTACATATACAATAATACAACATATTACTAAATAAATCAACTATTATCGACAAATAATTTAATATTTTTGATTATGATTATTTAATATTCAATAATATTCTACAATGTTCGATAAATATCGACATTTTTCTACATAAAAACAATCTGTTTTGCAATTTTTTAATCGTTTTTTGCCTTATGCTCATATAAAATCGAACAAAGTTATTCATTATAAAAAACAGTCTTTTAAGCCTAATTTACTCTAAAACAACATAATTCAACCATTAAACATAGTTTTCTCTAATTTTTAATTACCGATTAACCTGCAATTACTTCTTTGTTATCCAACAAAAAATGAAAATCACCGAACAAATAATATGTTCGGTGAAGTTTTCAGTTTATAAATTCTAACACACAAAATCGCATTATGATTTTTGAAACATATTGCAATTTATTATCTATTAATATTTATATATAAAATTTATAATTATATTAATCAATTATATAGAAAAATATTATTTAATTGATAAAGCTAATTAAATAATGTTTAATTTATTTGCAATCACAATACTCCACTGGAAAAGGTGAAATAAAACTTAGTATTTTCTTTTGAAAAAGATAAAAAACAACTGCTCAATTTGAACAGCTGTTTTTGTTTACATTTTATAAAGTTATATTTTTTGTTTTACAGTCCTTGCAATTAGTCCAAAGCATATCCCAATTCAAACGCTTTTACATTTGAAGGAATGAATTTTGGCTTTTTAGCAAAGATTTTGCTTATTGTGTTTATGGCATTCTCTTTATCTAAAGAACCACTATGTTTTACATAAGAACCAAAAATAACAAGGTTTGCAGCCTTAGGGTTTTGAGCCTCCAAAGCAATTTTGTTTGCATCAACATAAAAAACCTTTACATCTGTGCGAGCAACTTTGTCAGCAATCAAAGAGCTGTTTACAATAATTGTTCCACCTGCTCTTACGCTATTTACAAATTTATCCAAGCTAGGCTTATTCATTGCAATCAAAGTGTCAGGTACAGCAATGATTGGTGATGCGATAGGGTTGCTATCCACACAAACGCTACAATTTGCTGTGCCTCCACGCATTTCTGGACCATAAGATGGTAACCAAGAAACTTCCTTGCCCTCATACATTGCAGAATAAGCAATAAATTGTCCCAAAGACAAAACGCCTTGTCCACCAAAACCAGCAATAATAATTTTATCCATTATTGTTCCTCCTTTGTAGTGTCTTTGAATACTCCAAGAGGATATATTTTGCACATTTCTTCTTCCACCCATTTCATTGAATCAAGTGGAGATTTGCCCCAGTTTGTAGGACAAGATGACAACACTTCAACCAAGCTAAATCCTTTGCCTTCTGCTTGATTACGGAAAGCTTTATCGATTGCTTTTTCAGCTTGTTTAACATGCTTTACATCATGAGTGGAAACTCTTTCAATGTAGCAAGGTCCTTGCAATTGAGCAAGCATTTCAGAAACATGAATTGGGTAACCATTAAGCTCAACACTTCTGCCTTGTTGGCAAGTTGTTGCCTTTTGTCCAATCATTGTTGTTGGAGCCATTTGTCCGCCTGTCATACCATAAATTGCATTGTTGATGAATATTACTGTGATGTTTTCACTTCTTGCTGCAGCGTGAACAATTTCTGCCATACCGATACTTGCAAGGTCGCCATCACCTTGATAAGCAAAAACGATTGCATCACGATTTGTGCGTTTGATACCAGTTGCAACTGCAGGTGCTCTGCCATGTGCAGCCTCTTGCATATCACAATTGAAATAATCATAAGCAAAAACAGCACAACCAACTGGCGCAACACCAATAACTTTTTGAGCATTAAGCTTGTCAATTGCACTTGCAACCAACCTATGTACTATGCCGTGAGAACAGCCTGGGCAATAGTGAAAAGGAACATCAGTCAACATTTTTGGTTTTTCAAAAACTTTTTTCATATTACTTTTCCTCCTTCAAAACTTCTGCCACAATATCTTCAGCAGTCATAACATTACCACCACATCTGCCATAAAACTTAACAGGTTTTTTGCCGTTTACGCAAAGCTTAACATCTTCAATCATTTGTCCCATAGAAAGCTCAATTGAAATGAACTCCTTAACTTGTGGAAGCGCTGCAAGCTTTTCATAATTTGCAGTTGGGAATGGAAACAAAGTGATAGGTCTTATCATACCAACTTTATGACCTTGCTCACGCAACATATCAACAGCGCTCTTAACGATACGAGCAACCGTGCCGTAAGCTGTCAATATAATTTCTGCGTCATCACACAAATACTCTTCGCACATAGTTTCTTTTTTTGCCATCAAATCATATTTTGCAAACAACTTGTGATTGATTGCCTCAAGCTCGTCAGGTTGAATATACAAAGAGTTGATAACTCTGTGTTCTTTTCCAAATCTTGTTCCATCAGTTGCCCAATCTGGACGAATGTCTTTTGACATATCCTTCATAGGAGGTAAAAGTACGGGTTCCATAATCTGCCCCAACATACCATCGCCAAGAATCATAACAGGCAAGCGATATTCAAATGCTTTATCAAATGCATTGTACATAAGATCCATACATTCTTGAACGCTGTTTGGTCCATAAACAAGCATTTTGTAATCGCCGTGTCCACCACCTTTTACAGCTTGAAAATAGTCACATTGTGCAGGTTGAATACCACCAAGTCCCGGACCACTTCTAACCATATTTACGATAACGCAAGGAATTTCAGCGCCACAAATATAGCTGATACCTTCTTGTTTAAGCGAAATACCAGGAGATGAGCTGCTTGTCATAGCTCTTACGCCTGTGCCACCAGCACCATAAACCATATTAATTGCTGCAACTTCACTTTCAGATTGAATAAACACACCACCAACCTCAGGCATGCGTGCAGACATATACTCCGGAATTTCATTTTGCGGAGTGATAGGATAACCAAAAAATGCTCTGCAACCACCACGGATAGCAGCCTCGGCAATAGCCTCATTGCCTTTCATCAAAACTTTCTCTTCCATTATTTCTCCACCTCTATAACACAATCAGGACACATTGTTGCACAAAACGCACAACCAATGCATTTGTCCATATCAACAACCTCAGCAACAAAATAACCTTTGTTGTTCATATCCGTAGTGCTGATGCTGATAATTTGCTTAGGACACGCAGTAACGCAAAGTCCGCAACTTTTGCACAAAGCTTTATCAAATGTAACTTTAGCCAAAACCTTATCTCCTTATAAATTCAAAAATTTATTTCAATCAAAAAAATATGATATTAAAAATTATTTTATGTTAAAATAAACAAAACTATCAATTATTTATTCTAAATTGATTATACACCAATTTTATTAATTTGTAAATTATATAATTGCTTATTTTTGCAAATTAATATTTGAATTTAACAAATTTTTCAAATTGACATCAATATCTGCCTTACTTTCTATGATATTTTTATCAAAAATCACACCTTCAGCACATTTTGCTGTCAAAATTTTACCATTTTCACTTATAATTTTGTTGTTTATGATTTTTATGTTTTTGTGGACAGCTTTATCTCCGATATTTTCCGGTTCAATGCTGATTGCATAGTCTAAACAATTGTTAAAAACATTGTTTTCAATAAGCACATCTCTGCAATAGCCACTTTCATACCAACTGCGTGCATCATCTGAAATGTGAATACAAGGCATATAACATTTATTGAAAGTGCAATTTCTTATGACCACTGGTTTTCTGGTTGTAACCAAAATTCCTCTTGTTGGGTCATTGAAAGTTTCAAGGTTATCCACAATTAGTGAAGCTGTCCAAGTTGCATTTTCCACCACAGCACCAACAGAAATACTATTTTTTTCAGCGATTTCGCAAAGCTCTAATTGTATTATTCTTTGGCTAAGCATTGTGCTTGATTTAATTTTTGCAGTTGTGATAGGCAACAAAGTATTGCTATCAACAACCTCAATCTCATCTCCCTCATAAAAACAATTAAATCCGTAAGTTTGTGAATGGCAATATTTAACGCAAATTTTGTCTCCTTCAACTTTAGTTATTTTCAGATGTATGCCGTGGTTGTTTATAACATCATCACGGGTGCCGTCTGCCTTGACATTTTTGACATTTATCACTCCTTTGCAATTTACAAAATGCATAACATCTGCAAAAGCAACAGTCGTTCTGCCATGCTCTTTGTTTGGCAAGAAATCTGTATTTTTAATTGTAATATCTTCCGTTCTTTGGCAAAGCACACCCATTCCGTGCATAAACTTAAAGCGACAATTATCCAATGTTATGTTTTTGCACTCATCCATAAACAATCCTGTGCCATCTCGCCTTACCCAAGCACATTGATATGTATTTCCAACTTTAAAAGAAGGATATAAAGTATAAATTCTAATTTTTCCATCAGGCAACTTTTTACACCATTTGCCATTGAATGAATTATGCCCTCTGTAAGATAATTCATTAACTCTGCGTGTAATGCCTTTTGCATTGTCACATTCTTGAACTACACATCTGCTTTTGTCATCTGCCAAAAAGTATAGTTTTCCACCTTTGATTGCATAAAGCGTATCTTGATTTATTTCAACATCAATATAACCAAAAGCTTTACCCATAACAGTAAACTCTGCAACAGTTGGATTAATATAGTCAAATATAAAATTCTTTATTGTCACATTTTTTGATTGCAAAAGAGCAATTTGCACGCACCTGCTATTGTACAAAATGGTATTTCCCATTCCGTCAATAGTAAGGTTAGACAAATTTCCCATCTTAATCGCAATGTTTCTGACAGAATCTTTCAACTCTTTTTCACTTGCCGTGTTTGATATGTAAAGTTGCTCATTGATAAAATCTTTGTCAAAAACAAGCCCATCGATATCCCATTCCAAAATATCAATGCCTTTGCTCGCAATCTCCACAAACATATCATAAATTTTTTGTGATAAATTATCGCAACCCTTACTTATTCCAAATTCAGATAATCTCATACCCCACCCATTCAAATCCTATTCCTTATTATTCTACCATATTCCCAAAAATCTTGCAATATCAAAATGAAAGTTTGTTGTGATTTTTCAAATAATATGATATTATTTTATAACCACATAACGAGTTATAATAATTTGTTTAAATACCAGCTTAAACAATTAAAAAATAGTTTTGAAATCTATTTTCAAAACTATTTTTTGTATTTTCTATCAAAAATTACCTTGGCTTTAAAACTATGGTATAATCTCCATGAGATCTACCTGAGCCAGTCGTAATTACATATTCAATATATTTTAAAGCTTTTATAACATTATTTTGCATAAAAAAATATGCTGAATACGGCTCTTGATAAACACCAATCCCGTTAAAAATTTTTCTCTGTAATTCTGGATAATAATCTATATTTTCCCTTATAAGATCAACAGCATATTTTTTAAGTTGTTTGCACAACTCAACAGATGAAACAAGTAATGATTCACTTATATTAAAAATAGGAAAGTTTTCTTTAATTTTATCTATATTTGTTTGCCACCCGTTTATAAGCGCAAGATTTTGAAAAAGATCTTCTTCATTCTGACAGAATAAAGACGCTACAGCACCAAGCTCATAAGAACCAAATAACTTATTAAAACTTTTTGGAGTTAATTTCAACAATTGATAACTACATGATCCTTGCATCTTAATAGATATTCCTGATTGTGGAATAAATTCAAAATACTTTTGGCAATTAACCAAAATTGTTTCATCCAAATAAAACTCGTTTTCTTCTAAGATATCGTAAATTCTATCGTCAATAACTTTTATAGCATAAGCATCAGCTCTAGTCATTACTTTTTGCTCACTGATAGTAGAATATTGTTTAGTAGTTACCCTAACCATTAGTGTTTTATTTGGAACTGTCTTAATAGAAGATAAATACTGTAAAAATGTTGTATGCTCTGGATTACGATTAAAGAAAACAACACTAGTAATTTCGTCCAATGTTCCTTCTTCTGTACCACGCTGTTTATAGGCTTTTCTCTGTGAAGTAATGGTTGTTAACATTTCTTCTAAACTTGACCACTTAACTTGCATTTGTTCTCTTTTATTCTCGGCATTAGATGAAAATTTTAAATTTCTATTCCAAACTTGATATGATAAAGGTCCAATATTGACAGAAGAAACATGCTCATCTTTTCTTAATCCTGAAATGTAATCATAGATTTCTTTTTTTGATGCCCATACTCCACTATATGCCGTCCCATGATATATGTATTCTGCTTCAGGGGCATCATCTATATTCCCCTTGAATACAAATCTTTGTATACATTCATTCTGCACCTTTTCTTGTGCAAAATACTCATTTAGTCTTTTAACAATTTCTGGATGCGATTTTGAGAACTCTCTTGCCGTATATCTAAATTTGCCTGTATTATCTGTAGTTTCATCTCCATAGTGATAATATTTTATATCATCAAGCACATTGTTGGAGGCTCCCAAAGATTTAATAAATTTTAAAAAACTTACCAAACTCTCTTGATGAACACTATTTCCCACACCTTTTTTTACACTCACATATACTTCTTTAGGAATATCATCAATATGCAAGTAAAAATCTGGCTTAACTCTTACACGACATCTTATGGCATGTACTCTTTTCCCTTTTAATGAATATCCTTTAAAAACATCTTGTAAAAAATGTTGCAAATTTGGATTAATGCTTTCGAACAATTTAAAGTCTAAACATTTTTCAATGTTAATCTCATTTTTGAAACCATCGCTATTATCGCCAAGTATTCTCATATATTTTTCTCCAAATAGTCTATTACTTCTTTTGCAATATCAGTTAATAATGGGACTACAACAGAATTGCCTAACTGTTTATAAGATTGATAGCCCTTTGCTATTTTATAAGTTATAGGATATCCCATTATTCTTAAGCACTCTCTTTCTGTCAATTTACGATTTTGGCTCACAACAATAGGAACATTGTTACCTCCTGTCCCCATCTTAGCTGTTAAACATGGTGAATACATTTTATTTGCAAATTGACATTTAGATGGACGAACCTCATAAGCAAGCGTATACTTGTCAATATTAATCCCCATTATATTTACATGATGTTGAATATTTTCTATACATCTTTGACTAATTCTATATTCTTCACTAGTCACATCTTCAATTATATCTGACAAATCATACTTAAGATTGCATTTAGGTGGAAACTTTATGTTGCCACTGACTGCTATATCATTTCTTATACCAATGCAATACCATCTTTCTCTATTTTGTGGGACACCATGGTGCAACGCATTCAATATTTCACATTTAATATCATATCCTAATTCCATTAAAGTTTTTTCAATTATATTAATTGTCTTCCCTTTATCATGATTTACTAATCCCTTAACATTCTCCAAAACAAAAGCTGCCGGTTTTTTATCTTTAATTATTCTTGCAACTTCAAAAAACAAAGTCCCTCTAGTATCCTCAAAACCTAATCGTTTACCTGCGATAGAAAATGGTTGGCATGGAAAACCTGCACATAATATGTCAAAATCTGGAATATTTTCTGAATCAATTGTTGTAATATCTCCACTAGGATATTCTCCAAAATTTAATTTATATGTTTCCCTTGCTGCCTTGTCTATTTCAGAGCTAAACACACATTTACAACCTTGTTTTTCAAATGCAATTCTAAATCCACCCATTCCTGCAAACAAGTCTATAAATGTATAATTAATCTTGTACTTGACTAGATTTTTTGCTAGCTCTTCAGCAATAGCTTTACCAAGCAATGGAGGAACAGCATTTGCTAGTTGTTGGTGTTGATCTGAGCCAGTGCCTTCAATCACAAAATCGTCACTAAAAGATTGAAGTCTTGCAACTTCTCTTACTGTTAGAATTCTATTTCTTGTTGGATGTATAATCATTGCTTTTGCCACATGCTTAATCGTGACAGAAGGTTTATTCGGATCTAACCTTTTATAGGCATTACTATGGAATCCACCACCTGTTCCTAATTCTTTTGGAATATCTTTCCAGTTGCCACCTTGAGGAATAAATGACATTCTTTTTGTAACTAACTCATTTGAAATCCTTCTAGAATGATTTAGAATATCTTTTCTACCTGCCATCAATATTTGGAACTCTGTTTTTGGCTCAAGATATATATCGTCGTCAGGGTCAACATTCCCCAATGCATCACCAACTGTAATAAAGTTTTTATCATTATAGCTAGCGACAGGAAAGGTTAATGGCATATTTTTGCTTGCAATAAACACAACTCTTTTACGTGCTTGTGGAACCCCATATTCTGCAGCATTTAAAACTTTAAATGTCGCTTTATACCCTATTCTATTAAATTCATTAATTATAAGATTTTTAACTTTAACACCATCAGGCGTAACCATTGAAAGCAATCCAACCACATTTTCAACAATAACATAACTAGGATTGACTCTTTCAGATATTCTAATAACTTCTTCAAATAGCGTATTTCTTTTGTCATTTATATCTCTTTTACCAGACATACTAAAACCTTGACAAGGAGGTCCTGCAATAATTACATCTATTTTATCCCTATACTTTTCCCAATACTCATCGGATAATGTTGTTATATCTTGTAAAAGAATTTCTATATCTTTATTCACATGATTTCTTTTGAAAGTATCAATGGCAACCTGCCAAATATCAGCGGCGACAACTACTTCAAATTTATTTGTCATCTCAAAGCCATAAGAGAAACCACCAATACCACAAAATAAATCAATAACCTTATATTTCTCCATTCATTTTCTCCAATTATTTTGTCTTGATTTTGCTATAATCGATTTTATATTAGCAAAGTTATAAAACACTAGCCATCACTTTAGAAAACTCATTAATTATGTTTTCTTAATTTGCACAAAATAACTAATTATATATGTCATATTTCATAGATTGTTCCACTTCATTATACTTTATATTATACGGTTAAATAGCCTTTATGTCAAGAAAATTTTAAATTTATAAAATCCATATAAACTTTAGTTTATAAAAAAGCTCATGCTAAAGCTGAAACAAAAATTAAACACAATCAATAAATTTATAATTAAATATTTTAAAACTTTGTTGCAAAAATTATATAATATCATTGAAAAGAACTTAATAATAACAAAAAGTAGTAAAATTTGCTGGGAACAAATTTTACTACTTTATTGGCGCCTCAAACAGGACTCGAACCTGTGACACTTCGGTTAACAGCCGAATGCTCTACCGACTGAGCTATTAAGGCAAATTTGTTTTGTACTCACATAGTATAATAAATATAAAGCGCTTTGTCAAGTGTTTTTTTGAAAATTTTTAAATTTTTCAACATTTTATCAATTATTTCAATTTTGTTTTAAAAGCTTGAAAATAGCGACTTAACTTTTAACAAATTGAACAATTATTTCAAAATATGCAATTAATCTTTCCCAACAGCAGTAATGTTATGATTTTACAAATACTGCCTTGACGAAAAGAATTGCAAAAACTTTTAATTTTAACTAAATAATAAAGGTAAAACACAAAAGTTTTAATTGATATCTACACCTTTTCAAAAAACTTATAATTAAACTATTGCTTTTACAATTTATTATATGCAAAATGACATAAAAAAGTTAATTATTTTTAAAATAATTTTGTACTATTTTTTTGTAAATTCAAGCATAATTTGCTTGGTATGTTCTTGCATTTTGTTAAATTGTTCTTCATCATGCTTAAATGTTGGCACAAGTTCCTTTAGCTTGTTTACAACATCTGTTTTGTCATTTGTGTTGCAAATTGCACGCATTTCTTCCAAATTTTTATAGAAAGAATTTTCTTCAATATCAATTTGTTGCCCAATAAATATTTTATCATTTGCAGTTTTTCTTAAGCCTTCCTCACCCATAAGCAACTCTTCATAAAGTTTCTCGCCCGGTCTTAGGCCTGTGAACTTAATGTCAATTTGCTCATAAGGAGTATAGCCCATTGCACGAATAAGATTTTCTGCCAAAGTTACAATTTTAACTTGTTCGCCCATATCAAGCACAAAAGTTTCTCCTGACTCTGCATACGCACCAGCTTGCAAAACTAGGCTGACGGCCTCTGGAATTGTCATAAAGTATCTGATAATATCCTTGTGAGTTACAGTAACAGGTCCACCATTTTCAATTTGCTTTTTGAAAAGTGGAATTACTGAACCATTTGAACCCAAAACATTGCCAAATCTTACAGCAGCAAACTTTGTATGTTGAGATTTTTTTGACATAGTTTGCAAAATCATTTCACAACATCTTTTTGTTGCGCCCATAACATTTGTAGGGTTAACGGCTTTGTCTGTGCTTATCAAAATAAACTTTTCAACTTTGTACTTATCTGCAAGCCTAACCACATTTAATGTGCCAAACACATTGTTTTTAACAGCCTCTTCTGGATTTGTCTCCATAAGTGGAACATGCTTGTGCGCAGCTGCGTGGAAAACTATTTCAGGATGATATTGCTTATAAATTTCTTCTACCTTATCATAATCGGTAACAGATAGAATTTCAACCTCAAAATCAAACTTGATATTTCGTCTTATCATTTCTTGCTGAATGGAATATGCACAATTCTCATACACCTCAACAATCACAATACGCTTTGGTTCAAAAGTAGCAATTTGTCTGCAAAGCTCGCTTCCAATTGAGCCACCACCACCTGTAACCATTACAGTTTTGCCAGCAACATAATCTTTTATGCCTTGCTTTTCAAACTTGATTTGTTCTCTGCCAAGCAAATCCACAATGTTGACATCACGCATTTGCGTAACAAAAGAATCTTGCTCAATAATCTCTGATAAAGGAGGAATAACCTTCAACTTTCTTCCAGTTTCCGAACATTCTTTTAAAATTTCTGACCTTCGCTTACCAACCAAAGACGGAATTGCAAAAATAATCAAATCGATATCAAATTTATCGCAATAATCTTTGATATGCTCAATTTTGCCTGCAACAACAATGTTGTTGATAATTCCGTTTACCAAAGAAACATCGTCATCCAAAAAGCAAATTGGGCTGTATTGAGAGTTGTTGAGATTAAGTTCATCAAGCACATGGTTGCCAGTAAAGCCTGCACCAATTATCATTGTTCTTAACTTGCCTTTTTTTCTTTCAATAATTGTTTTGTCATATTTTAAAGTCATCAATGTTTGATAGCCAATACGAAGAAAAACAAAAGCAAAAGTTGTGGAAAACATCAACAAGCAATAAACGGGAAATGTTGTTATATAAGCAATTTGATTTTGTGTGAAATCATAAAATGCTCTTGAAAGCAATTTCCACCAAGTGCTATCCAATATGCCGAACAATAAAATTGAACACACAATGGCAGCAACCATTTTAAAATAATGTCCTGGCTTTGCAAAATGCCATACAACTTTATATGTTTGAAAAATAAACAAAAATACAACTACCAAAGCAACTATTGAAAAACTTGCAAGCGCCAAATTACTGAAATTTCCCCAAAAGATATTTTTGTAAAAAATCTTTATGGTCAAGAAAAATGAAATGTAAAAACACGCTAGTATGGTAACGATATCAAACGCAACCAACATTAATGTTCGGAATATTCTTTGTTTAAACAATTCTTTTAAATTTTTCATCTAAATAGTACCTTTTTAATTGTATTTTTGCCTCAAAAATCAATAGTAATATCGATTTTTCACACATTTATTTTTGAATTTTTACTATCTTTTTTTGCACGCAAAATCTCTTGTTTTATTGCATAATAAATATCATCTGCACCAACCAAACGCAAAAACTCTGTCTATAGGAAAACAATATCAGCGTGGTTTCAGCATACTATATAAGATTATTCCCCTTTTTAGCACTTTATTGCTAAATTGACATCAAAGATTGAATGCCACTTTTTTGAACAATTTATATGCCAAAAGAATTCTTTATTTTATTCTATCAAGCTTGTAGCAATGTCCCCACTAAATTTATATTTTAACAGATTATTACAAATCAAACTCTATACAAAAGCGTTCAATTAAAATACGATTGAAAGACATATACATTAAATGTATACACAATAAATTTAAATTATATATTATGTATATACATTATTATTGTATAATCTTTGGAAGATATTGTCAACCTTTTTTGTGAAAAAATATTGCCCTAGAGGTTTTATCCACACAGGGCAAATTGTTTTTTCTTGTCAATTTTATTGAAATTTTTAAAATTAATATCGATTTTCAGCGTTATTTTTCAAAAAATAAACTTTTTAAAACACTACATTCCGATTAGCCACAAGTTGTGCCACATTTGCCACCATTGCTTGCAATCAAACTGCCAACCAAATCGTTGATATCCATATCTTGCTCTTTAACATAAGCCTCCAAGTCTTTCACAATTTCATAACTTGCCATTGGATTGAACACATTGGCTGCACCAACTTGAACAGCGGCAGCACCACAAATCATAAACTCCAAAACATCAGTATAAGTCATTATACCACCCATACCAACAACAGGAATTTTTACTGCGTTGTAGCAATCCCACACCATTTTTAAAGCAACAGGCTTGCAACAAGGTCCTGAAATTCCTCCGTGATTATTTGACAAAATTGGTCGTCTTGTTTTGTAGTTTACAACCATACCACTCAATGTATTTATCAAAGATACGCTGTCTGCACCACCTGCCTCAGCAGCTTTTGCATTTTCGCTGATATTGGCAACATTGGGTGTCAATTTTACCATAAGAGGTTTTTTGCACACATCACGCACTGCACGAGTAACCTCTTCCACATTTTTTGGGTCCACACCAAGAGACGCTCCACCTGCTTTTACATTTGGGCAAGAAATGTTAAGTTCAACCATATCCACGCCGTCAACAGACACCTTCTCACACATTTTAATATAATCTTCAATTGTGCTGCCTGCAACATTGGCAATTATCTTTGTATCCACAGTTTTAAGCCAAGGCAAGTGCTCTTTTAAAAAGTAATCAACACCCGGATTTTGCAATCCAACACAATTTATCATTCCACTTTTGATTTCTGTAACACGAGGTGCAGGATTTCCTGCTTTTTCAAGCAAAGTCATACCTTTTGTGGAAATGCCACCTAAAACAGACAAATCATAATAATTGCTGTACTCTCTGCCAAAACCAAAAGTTCCTGATGCTGTAATAATAGGATTTTTAAACTCAACTCCTGCAATATTAACTTTCAAATTACTCATAGCACAATATCCTCCAACTTAAAGATTGGGCCGTCTGCACACGCACGCAAATATTTTTCGCCGTTTGCTGTTTTCACTTTGCAGTTGCACACAAGGCAAGCACCGATGCCACAACCCATACGACGCTCAAGTGAAACATAAATTGGAATATCAATTCCTTCCATTTCCTTTTTCAAAGACTTGTACATTACTTCTGGTCCACAGCAAACAATAACATCCGGCTTGACATAATCAATGCTTTGTCTTAAAAGAGTTGTTACAAATCCTTTTACGCCAACACTTCCATCATCTGTTGCAATGTAAACATCGCCTTTTTTCTTAAGGTCATCCACAAAGATGGCTTTGTTTTTGTTTGCAAAGCCAAGAAATGAAACATACTCAAGATTAGGGTCAGCTGTTGGAATAGCTGGCAAAACTGCCACACCCATACCACCACCAACCATTGCAACTTTTTTTACATTGCTGTCAAAATAAAAGCCGTTGCCAAGTGGAAACAAAGCTTTCAAAGTTTGTCCTTCCTTAAGTGTGCTAAGCAAAGCAGTACCCTCGCCTACAACTGCATATGACACTGTCACTGTTTTTTCTTTTGCATTAAAATCAGCAATACAAAATGGTCTGCGCAACAAATGTACTTCGCTTGGAAGTGCGATGTGAATAAACTGACCACCACGCATATCACATGGGAAGTCTGCAACTTGCAAAATCATTTCATAAATGTCTTTTGCTACTTCTTTATTACTCAAAATTGTAACAATTCTGTCTTTTTTCATTTTAACCCCACAATTTATTTGTTTTGAGTTTAAAGGTAAACTCTCAATATTAAATTGAAAATTTACCTCAACCCATTATTTTAACTGAATTACTATATTATTTTAAATCTTGCAAAGCGAATGGTTTCAAATCTTTTTCAGTTTTGTTAAGTTTTAGTGCTTGACATAATGCCATTGCTGTATCCACACTTGTTAGGCAAGAAATGCCAAGTTCAACAGCTGTTCTTCTGATTTTAAATCCATCTCTTGAAGATTGACGACCTTTAGTTGGTGTATTGATAATCATTTCTATTATACCCTTTTTTGCCAAATATACAATGTCGCCATTTCTTTTTTCTACCAATTTATTAACTGCCATTGCATAAATATCATGTTCAGCTAAGAATTTTGCTGTGCCCACTGTTGCAAAAATCTTAAATCCAAGATCGCTCAATGTTTTGGCAACAGGCAAAATCTCCTTTTTGAAGTTGTCAGACACGCTGATTACAACGCCACTATCGTGATGCAAATTGATACCACTTGCAATCAAGCCTTTTAGCAATGCCTCTGGATAGCTTTCGCCAATACCCAAAACTTCACCAGTAGATTTCATTTCTGGACTTGCTGAAATTTCAAGGTCAGGCAATTTTTCACTTGAAAATACTGGAACTTTAACAGCATAAACATCTGCTTTTTTGTAAAGTCCTGTGCCATAACCCAAGCTTTTAACACTTTCGCCCAAAGCACATCTCAATGCAAGTTGAACCATTGGAAGATTTGTAACTTTGCTGATATAAGGCACTGTTCTTGAAGAACGAGGATTTACCTCAATGATATAAAGCTCATTGTTTGCAATGATATATTGAATGTTAATCAATCCCTTTGTATTTAAAGCAACGGCAAGGCGCTTTGTTACATCAATTATTTTTGCTGTCATTTCATCTGAAATGTGCATTGGTGGATAAACGCTGATACTATCTCCACTGTGAACACCTGCTCTTTCAATGTGCTCCATAATACCTGGAATCAAAATGTCCTTTCCGTCACTGATAGCATCAACCTCAACTTCCATACCTGTTACATATTTGTCTATTAAGATTGGATGCTCTTGTTCAACGCTGTTTACGATATTCATATACTCAACAAGGTCAGTTTCGTTGTAAGCGATTTCCATACCTTGTCCACCAAGCACATAACTTGGTCTTACAAGCACTGGATAGCCAAGCTTTTCGCCAACGGCAATAGCCTCAACTGCAGTGAACACTGTTTCGCCTTTTGGTCTTGTAAGGTCAAGAGACGCAAGCACATTGTCAAACACCTCTCTGTCTTCTGCCGCATCAATATCTTTTGGTTGAGTACCAATGATTGTGTAACCAGCATCACTTACAGATTTTGTAAGTTTGATTGCTGTTTGTCCACCAAATTGAACCACAACACCAACTGGCTTTTCAATGGCAAGTATATTCAAAGTTTCTTCAACAGTCAATGGCTCAAAATATAGCCTGTCAGCTGTGTCAAAGTCAGTTGAAACTGTTTCTGGGTTATTGTTGATAATAACTGTTCTATAACCTGCTTTTCTCAATGCCCAAGTACAATGTACGCTACAATAGTCAAACTCCACACCTTGACCGATACGAATTGGTCCACTACCTAAAACAACAACAGTCTTGTCATTTTGTTTTGGAGTTACAACTTTATCTTCATATTTGCTGTAATAGTAAGGGCTACCACCTTCAGCTCCACCACTTACCACATCAATCAAGCCATAACTTGGATATATGTTATATTGAGCACGAAGTTCCTTGATTTCTATTTCAGAGCAACCTGCAAGTCTTGCAATGTGTTTGTCTGACAAACCAAGCACTTTATACTCTTTCAAAAGCTTTTCATTCAAGCCTTTAATACCGATTTTTGCAATGTTATTTTCTGCAAAAGCTATTTTTTGCAACTCTTCAATGAACCATGGAGTGATTGCAGTAATCTTATTGATTTGCTCAACACTTGCGCCCATTTTTAAAGCTTGCATAATCATAAATATTCTTTCATCGTTTTTGATATTTACTCTGTCAAGCACTTCATCCAAAGTCAAATCGCTATACTTATCAAGAGTTGTGCCGTTTATGTTAAGCTCCAAAGATCTGATTGCTTTTAGGAAAGAACCTGTGAAATTGTTACTGATTGACATAACTTCACCTGTTGCTTTCATTCTTGTGCCAAGAATTTTGTTTGCTTGAGTGAACTTGTCAAATGGCCAACGAGGGAATTTGCAAACAACATAATCAACGGCCGGAGATTTGTGAGCAAATGTCATACCTGTTTTGCTGCTTACAATTTCATCAAGATTATAGCCGATTGCAACCAAAGCACTTACTCTTGCAATTGGATAACCTGTTGCTTTTGATGCAAGTGCAGAAGAACGGCTTACACGAGGGTTAACCTCAATCAAATAATACTTGTCGCTGTTTACTGACAAAGCATATTGAATGTTACATCCACCTTCAATACCCAAAGCGTTGATAATTTTTATTGACGCATCCTTAAGCATTTTAAGTTGATGAGGCTTAAGAGTTTGACAAGGAGCAACAACCACGCTGTCACCTGTATGTATGCCAACTGGGTCAACATTTTCCATATCGCACACGATGATAGCATTGCCTGACTTGTCACGCATAACCTCAAACTCAATTTCTTTATAACCTGCAACACTCTTTTCCACAAGAATCTGACCAACACGAGATGCTTTGATACCTGCTGCTGAAATCTCCTTCAATTCTGCCATAGTTTCAGCAATACCACCACCTGTACCACCCAAAGTGTAAGCAGGACGAATGATTATCGGAAGACCATTTTTTTCTGCAAAGTCCACAGCATCATCCACATTGTTAACGATAACACTATCAATAACTGGTTCGCCAATTTCAAGCATTGTGTCCTTAAACATTTCTCTGTCTTCAGCTTTTTTGATTGTTTCAACATTTGTGCCAAGTAATCTTACATTGTGCTCTTTTAAAAATCCACTTTCACTTAAAGCAACTGCTAGATTAAGACCAGTTTGTCCACCAAGAGTTGGCAAAATGCTATCAGGCTTTTCAATTTTGATAATGTTTTTGATAACCTCTTCTTTTAGTGGCTCAAGATAAACCTTATCAGCCATTTCTTTGTCAGTCATAATAGTTGCTGGGTTACTGTTTACCAAAACAACGCTTATTCCATTTTCTTTCAAAGCTCTGCAAGCTTGTGTGCCTGCATAGTCAAACTCTGCTGCCTGACCAATTACGATTGGACCACTGCCAATAACCAATACTTTTTTGATGTCTTTATCCTTTGGCATATTCAAATTCTCCTTAGATTATGATTTGCAAAAATTTGCATTATTTTTATAATTAATACCGATTTTTGAGCTGTTATTTGCAACAATCTCAAATTCAGTGTGTTTTTTACTCTATAATGTTGCTACAATTAATTTGTTATTTTATTTAAGCTAACTATCAATGTTTTTTGAAAAACAATATATGATTTATTACTTTTTAATAGCACTGTTCAAATCTTCTCTCATATCAATGCTTGCTTGTCTTGCAGCTTTTGCATAGTCCAAACCTTGATATTTATCCTTTCTGTAAGCACAAAGAATTCCTCTTGAGCTGTTTACAATGCCACCAATGCCGTCCACAAAGCAAGCTGCAAGATCTTCTGCCTTTCCACCTTGAGCACCATAGCCAGGTATCAAAAAGAAAGTGTGAGGATTGCGTTTTCTGATTATTTCAGCTTGCTCTTTGTGAGTTGCACCAACCACTGCACCA
This sequence comes from uncultured Christensenella sp., assembly GCA_910584975.1. Taxonomy (GTDB): domain Bacteria; phylum Bacillota; class Clostridia; order Christensenellales; family UBA3700; genus MGBC100798. The sequence continues at coordinate 11,442 of CAJUEA010000018.1, read as the reverse complement.
ATGCTACTGTAACCATATTTACCAATCAAATCAGCTCCCCATTTTTCAACCAAATCGCCCATTTCCTCATAAAGAGTGTTTCCGTTTTCGAACTTTTTGTCTTGAAGTTCTCCACTTGTAGGATTTGAAGTTTTTACAAGAATAAACAATCCTTTGTCATTCTCCTTGCAGTCTTTTACAAATGGCAAAATGCCGTCACTGCCAAGATATCCGTTTACTGTGATATAATCGCTGTCGAACGCAGTGATTTTTTTGTTTCCAACTTGCACACCACTAAGATATGCTTTGCTGTAGCAACCAGCAGTTGAACCGATATCATTTCTTTTCACATCGCTGATTACAATCATACCCTTAGCTTTTGCGTAATCAACTGTCTTTTTAAAAGCCATCATGCCTTGATAGCCATACATTTCATAATAAGCAACTTGCACTTTAACAGCAGGAACAATATCATAAATATTATCCACAATATTTTTGTTAAACTCAAAAATTTGCTCTGCTGCATCTTCCAAGCTATTCACTTTTGCAAGCATATCTTCAGGCAAATAGTCAAGGCAAGTATCCAAGCCTACCACTGATGGATTATCTGTTCTTTTGATTGCATCAATCAACTTATCAATTATCATATTCTCTCCTCCGATTCCCTGTTGAATTTTACATTTCCGTCAACTATAGTTGTCATTACTTGTCCTTTAACTTTGTATCCGTTGAAAGGTGTATTTTTGCCTTTGCTGTACCATTTGCTACTGTCAATTTCATATTCTTTTTCTGTGTCAATGATTACAAAATCTGCAAGTCCTCCAATCTCAAGTGCACCACAAGGCAAGTTTAAGATATCGCTTGGATTTTTGCTCATAAGTTCAGATAGCCTTTGCAAACTGATAAGACCACTTTCAACTAAAGCTGTGTAACATAAGCTGAATGCAGATTCCAAACCACTTATTCCATTTGGTGCCAAAGCAAACTCTCTATCCTTTTCTGATTTTGTGTGTGGAGCATGGTCAGTTGCAATCGCATCAATAGTTCCGTCAATCAATCCTGCAATAATCGCTTGCCTGTCTTTCTCTTCCCTAAGTGGAGGGTTAACTTTTGCATTGCAGTCATAATCTAAAATAAGTTCGTCTGTGCCAACAATATAATGAGGACAAGTTTCGCAAGTCACTTTTATTCCTTTAGCTTTTGCCCACCTTACCAAATCCACGCTGTTAGTTGTGGAAACATGCGCGATATGCACTGCTGTGCCAAGGCTATCTGCAAGCAAAATTTCTCTTGCAACCATTGCCTCTTCTGCCACACGACTGATACCTTCAATGCCTGCTCTTGTTGCATTTGCGCCCTCGTTTGCGTGACCTTCCGCAAGACTTTTATCCTCAGAATGGCTTATTGTTATCATACCAAGCCCATCAGCATACTCCATAGCCTTTCTCATAAGATTGCTGTTTGTAACAGGCATTCCGTCATCGCTTACTGCAACTGCTCCTGCCTTTTGCATACTTGCCATTTCTGCAAGTTCTTCGCCTTTTAAGCCTTTTGATATTGCTCCAATAGGGAAAACCCTTGCAAGTCCAACTTCTTTGGCACGATTTTTGATATAAGACACAATATATTTGTTATCTGTAACAGGATTTGTGTTTGGCATAGGACAAACTGCACTATATCCACCACTGACAGCTGCCATAAGTCCAGTTGTAATATCTTCCTTGCTTTCAAAACCTGGCTCTCTCAAATGTGTGTGAATATCCACAAATGCAGGCAAGATTGTTCTTCCTTTTCCGTCCAAACAAGGCACATCCATCATTTCATTAATATTTTTTGAAATATCGCTTACTTGGTTGCCGTTAATAAGAATATTTGTGATTTCCCCATTAACTTTAACATTTTTAATTAATAACATTATTTTTCCTCCGCCATTAATTTAATAATTGCCATTCTTACAGCAAGTCCGTTTGTCACTTGGTCAAAAATTCTTGACTGCTCACAATCAACTGCCTCACCTGAAATTTCCACTCCTCTGTTAACAGGTGCTGGGTGCATAATGATTGCATTTTTATTTGCAAGCTTCATTCTCTCCATTGTTATGCCATATTCATTGAAATACTCTTTTACAGTAGGAAATTGTCCACTTGTTTGTCTTTCCAGTTGGATTCTAAGCCCCATAACAACATCACTGCCAGAAATTGCTTGCTCTATGCTGTCGCAAACTATGGCGCCCATCTCTTCAATACCTTTTGGCATAAGAGTTTTTATTCCAAACAATTTAACTTTTGCGCCCATTTTCAAAAGTCCAAAGATATTTGACCTTGCAACCCTGCTATACTTTATATCGCCAATAATCGCAACAGTCAACCCCTCAATTTTTCCAAAATGTCTTTTCATTGTAAGCATATCCAAAAGTGCTTGAGTTGGATGTTCGTGTTGTCCGTCACCTGCATTGATAACCCTTGCGTTAACTTTTTTTGCAACATACTGAGGTGCTCCTGCCATATTGTGTCTTATCACAACAATGCCATTTTTAATGCTCTCCAAAGTTTTTACAGTGTCATAAATACTTTCGCCTTTTGCAACACTGCTGTTTCCAACTGCAATGTTCACTTGATTTGCTCCCAAAAACTTTGCCGCATTTTCAAAAGATGTTCTTGTTCTTGTGCTGTTTTCATAAAACAAATTTACCACAGAAACGCCTTTTGCATAGTCAAGATTGATTTCTCCTTTATCCAAATGCTCACGCATAACGGCAGCAGTATCAAGAATTTCTTCAATCTCTTCTCGACTCAACCCTTCCAGTCCCAACAAATCTTTACGCATACAATCCTCCGTAATAAAAAACTCGTATCTAAAATAGATACGAGCAAAATTCACATAATACTTGCCTAAAATATTTTTATAATAAAAGATAAAAACAGCCCAAGCCAATAAAAAATGTCAATCTTTGAGGTCTCTCGTACCTACATTAAAGTTTACATTATTAATATAGCACATTTAACAAAATTTGTCTAGTAGTTTGCAAAAACTTTAATGCAAAATTTATGCAAAGTCTATATAAATATTTTATACATTTTAAATGCTGTTTTAGTCGTCAATGTCCAAATTGTTAAAATCAAAAATCGGACTATCAAAAAATTCTGTAACTGACATCCCCAACTCTCTTATAATTAACGCCATAGTTTTAAAATTAGAAGATTTTATTCTGTTATTCATCATTGCATTCATTGTGCTATGATACAAACCTGTCAGTTGTTCCAGCTTATATTGGGTCATCCCTTTTTCTTTCAAAATCTCTCTTACTCTGATTGCAAATGATTGATTTAGTGTCATTTTAATTTTATCCCTATTATTTATCTATTTTTTGATTGCCGTCTATTCCATTAGCCTCATCTTCAAGCTGATTATTGCTTTGATTTTCAAAATTTTCAGCATTTAAATTGTTATCTGTGGTACAATTAAGATTGTCATCTTTGTTACCACCATTAATTTTTATAATAATTTTGGAATTTTCATTTTGATTTTCCAATTCGTTTTCTTTTATGCAAGCTGCCAATTTCTTTTTGTGATTTAGCACCAAGATAAATATCAAAACACCTACACCAATAACAATAATTATTGCAGTTACTATTGAAACAATCAAAGCAATTCTGTTTTTGTTGAAAAATTTCAACTGATTGATTTGATTTTTTTCCAAGTCATACTCATAAGCAAATGATTTTATGTTTTCGCCGTCAAAAACTAACCTTCCAAAAGTTGGATTTTGCAAAGTTGGGGTGTGGAAAAATTTTCCTTTACTAATATAATCAATGTTTTCATCTGCAAAACTATAATATTTGTTACCACTTGAACCCATTGTTATATAAAGCACTCCACCACTATTATTGTTTATTGGGGCACCTTGATTGTAAGCAGGCACTTTTGTTTTTTTGCCTTCTCCATCCATATAAAAACTTTCGCTGTAAACATGGTCGTGTCCCTGCAAAACAAGTTCAACCTTGTAATCACTGAACAATTTGCCCAAAGTTTTTCGCATATTAATTATTTCTTTGTCATTTCTGTGTGGTCCTGCTGAATAAATACCCTTGTGCATTGCCACCACAACAAGATTATCTTTGTTTTGTTGCAAATCATTGATTAGCCAATCAATTTGATTAAAACTTAAGTTGTCATTTACAATATCATTTGTGTCAAGTACAACAAAGTGCACACTTTTGTAATCAAATGAATAATATTTTTTGTCGCTTATGTTATAGTGAATATCCAATGGCGAACGCCCACTTGCAGTGTTTATTTTGCTATCTTCCAAGGCAATGTCGTGATTGCCCGAAACAACAACTTGTGGAGTTGTACCATACAAATTCCTTCCACTATCCAAAAAATACTGCCATTGATTGGTGTTTTTACCACTATCCACCATATCGCCTAAATTAAGAATTAAATCGTATCCTTTTTCGCTTACTTGCATAGATGCTTGCAACATTTTTGCACTATCTTCATAATTTGACTGGGTCATACCTTGCATATCGGTGACAATAAGCATTTCAAAACCTGATTTATCTTCTGTAATAGGCGTTCTGAATGTGTATAAATCACTAAAATAGCCTTTTGTTGCATCTCCGACCCTATATGTGTAAAGCGTATCTGCTTTTAAGCCTTTCATACTTGCCGTATGTCTTGCAATTTCTTTTGATGTGTAAGTGGCTAAAATGCCAACATCCATAAGTGGCATATCAATTTCAATAATCTCACAACTTCCGTCAACAGTCAAAGGATTAAATGAAGACCTATCTCCTTCACTAATTTGAACTTGACTTCCTGTTACACTTTTATCTGTAAACCAAACCAAATTTCTATCTGCATAAACATTTTCGCCTAAAGTCATTGTAAGCATTGATGGCAATCTGCCGTCTGTTATGCTTGCCTCGCGAACCTTTCCACCTGCATAATGCGAAAATTGGTCATTTATATCATAAAGCACTTTAGTTGGTTCTCCAAGTGTGCCGTCATAAGTTGAGTCGGTAGCCAAAGAGCGAACAACATCACTAAGTTTGCTTCCTATACCTTTAGCAATGCTTTGAGTTAGCACATAATCAAGAGATTTATCCACCATACTACTTGGAAGATTATCAAGCTTATCTCCTGCCAGTTTTTTGATGAACTTATCCAAATTAAAGCTAGCAAGCTCTGTGTCGTAAAGTTTAACCAATTTGTTGATATTTCTTATTTGCTCACTGCTCAAACCAATTGTCAAGTCATAATTTGAGGACAAAACTTGCTTTAATAAAGGTGCAATTCCATTATCGTTACTACGAAGAATGTCAACAATGCTTTGCACAAACTGACCACTTGGCAACCATTCCTCTATGCTGTACTTAAGCTGTGAATTTCTGTCTGTAAGCACCAAATCCTCATTACCTTTTAAATGTGCAGTATAGGCATCCACAAACATATTTTGAATTGTATAATTTTTTTGTATCTCAATGTTAAGCACTTTGCTTGCGAAGTTATAAATATATGCCCTCAGCTTGTTTTCCTCTGCTTGCAAAAATTCTTTTTCGCCAGTGTAAACAAATTTCGCAAGTGTTTCACTTTGAATTTTATTGTACAAATTTCCAAGCACAATTCTAAGCTCATTGATATTGTTTGTTATAATATATTTTACAATTCCGTCCTTAACACTGCTGTCAATTTTTTCAATCACAAGCTCAACAAAATTTTCACGGCTTACTTCTTTTATCATTTTGTCAAGCACGCCATCAAGCATACTCTTATACAAATTATTGTGAATATATCCAGCTAAATCCTGAATAATTTCATTATTAATAATGTCGCGATAAGTGATGTTCATACTCTCTGACAGATATCCGTCGTTTACAAGCAAAGAAACATCCACATTTTTAATAGTCTGCAAAGTTTGCAACATATCGCTTGCGCCGTCTTGATAAAAATTAATTGTAGCCTCTCTGTATGCTGCACCATATCCCACAGGCGAGCCTGTTTCTATATCGTACAAATTATAGCCACTATAATTGCAATAGCTAGCCACATCATTTGCGTGCATATGCCCACTGAAATTGTACTTCACACCCAACTCAATCATAAAATCTCTTACGACTTCCCAATTAGAGTAAAGATAATTTTTTGTCCATTGTTCTTGCATTGTAAAGTGTGGAAGTACATTGTGATGAGTCATTGCCATAAGGTTCCCACTTAAATGTTGCACCTTATTGTCTTGCAACCAGTTAAAAACATTATCACTAACTTTGCCACCAATGCTACCTTTTACAATTCCGTCAATAGCAATAAAAGTGTTGTTGTTAGGGCATTTTGCAATATATGACAACTCTCCATCACCAAGCTCTGCTACTCCACCAACATAAAAACTTTCGTCAAATGACAATGCATTGTAAACAAAATCAATATTATCTGCATTGTTTGAATGAATATATGTGCTAACACTTGCATCATATGGCAAGTATTTTTTGTTTACCTCGTCTATTGAATAATAGCTACTGCTATAAAACTGCTCTGCCTCATCCCTTGTCATATTTGGATAGCCAAGCCCTGCAAATATTTTGACAAACTCCAGTTTTGTAACAGCATCAATTCTTTTCCCTTTAAGCTCAGAATAATCAGTTGCGTTCTCGTTCAAAATATCATGATTGCCTGGAACTACAAAAATTTGAAAATTATTTTTTCCGTCATCCCTTATTTTGTTTTGCAAGCTACGCAAAGCGTTTGCAATTTCAATAAGAGCAACTCGCTCGCCATCACTGCTCAAGTCTCCTGTCACAACAAGGTAATCAGGCTTTTTTGTTGCAATTTCTTCAAACAATTTTTTTATAACAGCACTGCTTTCCATGAGAAGTTTGCTTTCAAATCTGCTTTTTTCAAGCATAGCACTTTTTAGATAATCACTTTCAGTTTGTTTGTAACACATATAAGTAGGATAATAGTGCAAGTCAGAAACATGAATAATGCTAATTTCATTTTTCGCATTATCTTCTGCAAACACTATTCCAAAAACACTGCAAATTAAACACAAAATCAAAATAACAGCAAATGCCAAACTGATTGTTGTTTTTTGTTTACAAAAAGTTTTTTTCATTTTTAACTCCTACCAAATTTTTAAAATATGTAATTATTGCAACAAAAAATATCTATGCAATAGTATTATTATTTTATTATAACATAAATTTCTGAAAAAGTACCAATATTTGTTAAACATTTTACATTTTTACTTAGAGCACCAACAAAACCAAATATCTTAAAACAAAAATAACATTAAAAGAAAGCTAATAAAATTTAAGATTTTTTTGAATTTTGTGTCAAAAATCGCTATTAATTCAATTTTTGCTATTCAATTTTATAATTTAAAGGATTATAAACAGGTGTAGGCTTATCTTCTTTTGTCTGTTTAAAAACATACCAAATGTTGTTGTATCTATCAAAAAAAATACTTTTTTTTCGTCCATTTATCAAACAATTATACTCAAGTGCAACCCCAAATGCACCTTTTGGAGTTGTCAAAACTTTGTTGTAAACCTTATCTATCAAATAGATTTTATCGCCAAAAATTACTTTGAGTGGGCGTATTTCTCCATTTTCAGTAAATCGAACAATCATTTCAACAGGTACTTTCTCTTGCATAAATCCTCTTATCAACTTTAGTTTGCACCATTATATAATAAATTAACAGAGGATATTTTTACCAAATAGCTTATAGAAAAAAATCAATTTTCCACTCAACACAATAAAACTGTAATTTCGACATTAAAAACATAGACACAACAAATATGACGACATAAGTTCTGCCGTCATATTTTTATTCATACATTTTAAAAATTAAATTTTATATCTTCATTTTCTAATTCAGCTCAAGCTTTAAGTTTCAAATACATTTGGTCAATTAGCTTAATATCAACAATCTTGCTTGCAATGATTGTTTTTTCTCTATTTGAATTGAAAATTCCATAAGTTGATGTCATAACTTTGTAGCCATCTCCAAACACAATATTTCCACAATAGCCACAGTCTCCATTTGCTGCCAAAACAGATTTTGTTTGATTTTCCAAATAAGTGTGTGCAAGTTTAATGCGATATAGACCTTCTGAACCAGATTTTAAGTCGTCATAAGTTCCAACCCATGCAACCCAACCTTCACTATACCACTTGCCATTACCTATGCCTTTTGTTTCATCAACCTTATCAAAATTGTTAAAATTTTTACTGATAGATCTAAATGTAATAAACAATCTTCCATCAGCAAGATAATCTGCCTTATATCTCTCGCCATTTACTGCAGCTGGCAATTGCTTTGGCTCACTCCAAGTTTTTCCTTCGTCAGTTGAAACGGACATCAAACCATTATATTCTTTGTTGCCATTGCTGCCGTTACTTCTTGCAAGCAACATAAGTTCGTTGCCTTCGCCAAATTCACTTCTTACAACCTCAACTTCACACATAAAAGCTTTTTTCTCAATCTTTCTATACTTTGCAAAATATTTTTCAGGAGCAGACCATTTCATATATTGTCCAGACTCATCAAAAGTCAAAATTGATTTGTAGTTGTAGGCATTATCATCGTGGAAAAAGCCCATCCAAGAATTTGTCCAATTTCCATTTTCGTCTTTAAGTTGAGTAAGTGATGCCATTGCAACAATAGATGCAACAAAGTTTTCGCCTTTTTTACCATTTAGATCCAAACCATAAAAATTTTGAAATTCTGTCCAACCTGTGATACCATCATCACTCAAAGAAACATTAAATCCGTTACCTTTATATTTGCCACCCCAAGTAGGACAACCACTTATTAAAATATATTTGCTTGTCTCATTTGCAGTGCCTCTATTCATTCTCAATTTATAAACAGTTGGTGTTTCCATGCTATTATTCCAAGTTAATGGCAAATTTTTGATTTCTTCCCAAGTTTTTCCATTGTCTGAAGAAACTTTTCCTCCAATTGCACCTCTGCCGTGACCTTTTGAATAGTAAATAACCATTTTACCTTCATTTTCGCCATCAAGCATAACTGCATCAGGGTGAGCAAGATAATTTATTTCGCTGCCACCATCATCAACCACATTGTAGCCATACAATTCTTTGTACTTGTCTTCAATGTCGCTTGGCATAGCAGTAGCATCCAAATCAAATTGTGGAATAGTATACGAATCCAACACCCCATCATTTTTTGGGCTGCAACCTGCCAAAGTAAACATTGCAACAATTATTAATGCCACAACCAAAAACAAAACTTTCTTTTTCATAATCCCTCCTTTTTATTTTTTCAAATAATATGCAGTTATATTCATTATGTAATTTTTATTTTCCCAAATCAGGCTTTCCGTCAATTACAACTTCGGCATTTTTATAGCCTTCAATGTCAAAAATAATTATCTCATTTTCTTTGTCAGTATTCAAAAGACTTCCTGGAATATAAAGTGCTTTTTGAGGGCCTTTTTTTGTCCAATATCTTCCAATATTGTAGCCGTTTATCCAAACATTACCCTTCCCAAAATTGTCCATATGCACAAAACATTCATCCTTGCTGTTTGCTTTGAAAGTGCCTCTTACAAAAACTGGCTCATTGTTTGCCATTTGATTTGTAAACTCAAGCTTGTCAAGATTATCCATTGGCAAGCAATAAACATCATAACCAAACATAATTTGTTTGCCAAAAATAACACTTTCAATACCTTTTCTGTCTTCAAGTTTTTCGCCATAATTTATTCTGCCCATAGCATCCACAAGAATACCAATTTTCTTTTCGCCGTCAACGCCACCAATAAACATTTGATGTTTGTTCATACCTAACAAATTAGTTTTCTTGTTTCTGTCAAAAACTGCAACTTTTTTGTCATCAACATAAATATGTGCAATATCATGAACTCCATTAATTTTTAAAGGTTGCATTTGATACTTACCTTTAATTTTTGTTTCATAATAAATAAAACCATAGTTTTGACCGAAATATTCCATACTTTCAGGCGTTGCACTTCTGAATTTAGTACCGATTTTTGACAGGTTATCAAACAATTTTGCACTTTCAGTCATTTTTACAACACCAATATTTTGCATTTTTGGGCTTTCCACCAAAGGCAGCATTTCAAGCCCTTGCACCTTATGCATAACTTCCCTTACAGCGTGATATGCAGGAGTGTAATCGCCCCACTCTGTCAAAAATGCACAATAGTCATAACTTGTGGTTGTTGGGTTAATTTTGCCCCTTTCAAAGTTTGAGCCAGCCCAAAAACCAAAGTTGGTGCCACCATAAAACATATACACATTAAAGTTTGCATCTTGAGCAATAAAATCTTCAATTTCCTTAACTACTGATGTGCTGTTTCTTGTGTGATGCTTTTCACCCCAGTGGTCAAACCAACCACACCAAAACTCTCCACAAAACAATGGCATATCTTTTTGGAATCCATCCAAAGCACCAAATGCACCTTTTGCGTTGCTGCCAAAGTTAAGCACTTTGTAAAGGCTTGGCAAAGAGCCACCTGACAACATATTGCACCAGTTTCCGTCTGAAGTAAAAAGCAAAACATCCATATTATATTTTGCAAACAACTCTTTCACAAATTCCAAGTATTCATAGTCATTGCCAAAACTTCCATACTCATTTTCAACTTGCATCATAACGACATTGCCACCATTACTCTCCAAGTGTGGACGGATTTTGTCAAACATAACAGCATACCAATCTTCAACATGCTTTTTGAAAAGCTCATTGTTGCAACGAAGACGGATGTTTCTGTCAGCAAGCAACCAAGGTGGCAATCCACCAAAATCCCACTCTGCACAAATGTAAGGACCTGGTCTTACAATAACATTAAGTCCAACTTTTCCAGCAATCTCAATATATCTTTCAATATCAAGCATTCCCTCAAAATCATAAACACCTTTCTTTGGCTCATGCAAATTCCAACACATATATGTTTCCACAGTGTTGAATCCACACAATTTCAATTTTGTCAATCTGTCTTCCCAATATTCAGGTTGCATTCTAAAATAATGCATAACTCCAGAATACACATTGACTTTTTTGCCGTTTAGTAGAAAATCTTTTCCTTTAATCTCAAACATTTTTCCCTCATTTTACACTTATTTTTATTATATTCTATACTTTTTTAGTATACCATAATTAACTTGTTATTGTCAATAAATATTTTTTTCAGCAAAATTTTCACTAAACATCATATTTTCATTTTTCAAATCACTTTATTCAAACATTTTTTTGCTATAATCTTAATGCACTTTTCTTACGCTTTTCATCATGCTACAGCATTGTCATCCCTCGACTACGCTCGGGATGACAAAATGAATACACCAAATGACATTGGTCATGTCATTCTGAGCGAAACGAAGTGCAGTCGAAGAATCTCAAACTCTGTGTATTGAGCAAAATAAAATATTATCCTTATGAACTACCCCACAAAATAACTTTTTTGTGGG
>CAJUEA010000017.1 GCA_910584975.1 uncultured Christensenella sp. | reverse complement strand
CTTACCCTCGCGTTCAAATCCATATTTTTGATAATAAAATGGAATAGACAAAAGCCTATTCCATTTTATTGGCAGAGAGGAAGGGATTTGAACCCTCGAATGCTGTTAACATTACACGATTTCCAATCGTGCGCCATAAGCCAAGCTAGGCGACCTCTCTATAACAACAATAGTTTACATTATTTTTGTTTAAAAATCAAATAAATTAAGTAACAATCTACAAAATGCTGAAACTTTTTGACATAATCTTGCGACAACTAAACTTGACAAACAATATTTTTTGATATAAGATAAAATTATATTGAAAGTTTTAGAAAAATTGCTGTTTTGAAAAACATGAAAAAGTTTTTTACCAAAAATATATCTATAAAATCACAAAAAATCAATTTAGGAGTGAATAATATGGCAATGTGGAATCCGTGGCATGGGTGCAAAAAATGTAGTGATGGGTGCTTACATTGCTATATTCATAAAGGCGATTCAAAAAGAAATGTTAACACCTATGAGATTGTAAAAACAAAAGATTTTTACAAGCCTGTGGAAAAATTAAAAAATGGAAATTATAAAATGAAAGCAGGATTAGTATATCTATGTTTTTCTACCGATTTTTTGATTGAAGAGGCAGACGAATGGCGAGTTGAGTGTTGGAAAATGATAAAAGAAAGACAAGATTGCACTTTCCTATTTTTAACAAAAAGAATTGATAGATTTGAAAAATGTATTCCCAATGACTGGAATGACGGATATGACAATGTAGTTGTATGTTGCACCGTTGAAAATCAAAAAAATGCTGATTATAAATTGTCTATATTTAAAGATTTGCCAATAAAACACAAATGTATAACAGCACAACCATTGCTTGAAAATATTGATATTGAAAAATATCTTGACAATATTGAATTAGTAGTTATCGGTGGGGAGTCAGATGTGAATGCGAGACCACTTGACTATGCTTGGGTGCTTAATATCATAGAACAATGCATGAAAAAGAATATTAATTTTGAATTTAGACAATGTGGAACAAATTTTATAAAAGATGGAAAGCTATACAAATTGCAAACAAAAGATTTGATTAAACAAGCAAAATTAGCAAATATTGACTATAAAAAATATTATAAATTTTAATTTGAATATTAATATGCTTTATACTAAAAACTAAAAAAACGAACCAAAAATCGGCTCGTTTTTTATTTTTTAAATTATTTTTACATAATTTTAATTAATAAATAATCATAAAGATTATAATGTAATTTATAAATTGATTTATTTTATATTAATTATGAAAAACATATATTTCCTTGCTTAATAAATGGCAAATTAAATTTTCATTGCTACATCCCAAGCTCGCCAAATTACTGTGCGAAGATTTCCAACTTGTTTGCAATCTCCGACAAGTTTTGCTTTTGCATCAAGTGGGGACGGAATGTAACCAACTGACAAAATCACACTATCTCCATTGATTGCATACTCTTTGCCAAACTTATCTGCAACTATAACTCCAGTATCTGTAATTTCTTTTAGCGATGTTTCAAGTTTGACATCAACTTTGTCGCTGTGCAACTCAAACATATCACGCAAATAAGAAGAATTTGCAAGACAAACGCCCTTTACTGCAATAAGGTCATTTTTCATTTCTACTATTGTGACTTTTTTGCCTTTGTTATACAAATCAAGAGCAATTTCACAGCCTGTCAAGCCACCACCTATCACAATGACATTGTCACCTACTTGTTTTTTATCCAAAAGATAATCACACGCTTCAATAGCTTTTTCTGCACCTTTCACATTCAATTTGCGAGGCACACTGCCTGTTGCGACAATCACATCGTCAAAATTCAAAGAATTTATGTCCTTAACCTCAGTGGCAAGTTTCACATCAATGCCCAAATCAAGCATTTCTTTTTTATACCAATCAATAAGCTCTCTGTCCTTCTCTTTGAAAGACGGAGATGCAGCAGCAATAAACACACCACCAAGCTTGTCTGATTTTTCAAACAATGTCACTTTATGCCCACGCAGTGCAAGCACACGAGCAGTTTCCATTCCACCTATGCCACCACCAACAACGGCGACATTTTTTTGTTTTTTTGCAGGAATTATCTTGTATTTTTTTGTATGCATTGTTTCTGGATTTAATGCACATCTTGCCATACCTGCATTGTCATTGATTGTTTGGTCATTGCCAACACCTTTGTAATGTGCCATGTTGAAACAAGCATTGTGACAACATATACAAGGCCTTACAGAAGACAAATCATCTTGCATAAGTTTTGTTACCCAAGCTGGGTCTGCCAAAAATTGTCGTGCAACACCCATTGCATCAATATCGCCATGGGCAACTGCCTTTGCTGCCTCATCCACAGACATTCTTCCTGCACAAACGACAGGGATATCTACAAACTTTTTGATGTGTGCAACATCCTCTAAGTTACAGTTCTGAGGCATATATGGTCCCGGATGTGCCCAGTACCAAGCATCGTATGTTCCGTTATCGCAGTTTAGCATATCATATCCTGCATCCTGCAAATATTTTGCTGCCTTTTCACTTTCCTCCATATCTCTGCCTACTTCCACAAAATCTTTCTCTTCAGGAAGTGCCCCTTTGCCAAAACCTTTTGTTTTTGACACAACTGAATAACGCAAAGAAACAGGAAAATCCTCCCCACATTCCTTTTTGATAGCTTTTACAATTTCAACAGGGAATCTATAACGATTTTCAAAAGAACCACCATACTCATCCGTTCTCAAATTCGTATATTTCATTGTAAACTGGTCAAGCAAATATCCCTCATGCACAGCGTGAATTTCCACACCATCCACACCTGCATCCATACAAAGTTTTGATGTTTTTGCAAAGGCATCAATCATTTTTTTGATTTCTTCAACTTTAAGTGGCCTTGAAATACACTCATCATACCAACGATTTGGTGTTGCAGAGGCACTTGCCGTCAAATAACTTACATCAAGAACAGGTTTCAACAGCGTGCCCAATGCCTTGTTTTTCAAAGCTTTAATCATTATGTCATTTATTGCAAGTGACCTGCCAAATCCTGCCGTCAACTGCACAAACAATTTGCATCCAGTTTTGTGAAATTCGTCCATAAACTCTTTGAGTTTTTTAAACTTTCCTTTGCCTTGATAAAGCCATTTCCCCATCAAAATGTCACTTAGTGGTGCAATACCTGGCAAAATTAATCCAACATTGTTTTTTGCCCTTTCAAGCAAAAAGTTTGCTGCTTCCTTATCAAAATGATTAGGTTCCATCCAACCAAACAAAGATGTGCCACCCATTGATGTCATAACAATTCTGTTTTTAATTTCAACCTTACCAATCTTCCAAGGAGTAAACAAAGACTCATAATTTTTATCCATACTATTCCCCCATAAAATTTTATTCCCTTATATTAAGTATACATTATGTATATCTTAAAGTCAATACCAAAATAAATTATATCCAATAAAAAAACAACAAAATTAGTTGCAAAGTTAAAAAACTAAGGCATAAAACACCAGTTAATATCGATTTTTGAAAGGTTTTTTGTTTCATAACAAAAAACAAATGCAATATTATGCGCTAAAAATAAAAAACTAACTATTAAAACAATAGTTAGTTTTTTAAAAATTTTCATTTATATTAATGCATTAATTAAAGTACCAAATAATTGATAATCTTGATAAAACACTTTATTAAAAACACTGAATTATTTCCCTTTCGACCTGTCAGAAATGGCTTGTGCAATTGCTCCATACAAAGAAAGAGCTTCATCCTTTGTATCACAACCATAATGCCAAATCATAACACCACCAATGCCTTTATCAAGTGCATAAGCTGTTTTGTCATAAATAAGCTGTCTTGAATTGTAATAGCAAAGCTGTTCATATATTTTTCCATCAGCTTCTATTGTTTGAACTAATTTGTTTCCGTAAATTCCTAGCTTTTCGGCGACATCATAATAATTTCCCCAGTAACCTGCCATATCAATAGGTCGTGAATAAAAAGGCAATCCCAAATTTACTTTTGAAAGGTCAACGCCACTCTTTTCCAATTTCGCAAGAGCCTCTGCACACATTGAATAAAAAGAGGAATGGTCGCCATACTCATCAAAACCATCATATGTCATAAGCTCAATATTATCCACATATTTAAGTTTAGAGTGAGGAAAAGTGCCAAAAACAGTAAGATTCCACAAACTGAAAGCACAATTTAATTGCTTGCCCTCTGGCATTGCTAACTTTAATTTTTTCAAAAAGCTTGCATAATTGTTATTTGTAATTAAGTTGTGAGGATATTCATAATCAAAAGCAATGCCGTCCAACGAATAATCCTTAATAATTTGCACAACATTTTCAATCAATTTATCTTTGTGTTTTGTCATTGCTGTGTTATGGCGTTTTTCTTGATCTAGTCCATCATTGACAAAATCTTCTGACCCCAAAACTGTGGCAACAATGCTTGCCCTTGGGTTAAACTCTCTGATTTTTGAAATAGCTTGTCTGAAAGCCTCTTTTCCATCCAGTTCCCTTCCGTCAGCAAGAATATGTGGTTTAAAATAAATTGAACCATCTGCAAGCAAATATAAACTTGAGAAAATGTTAAATTGAGTGGTTGTGCCAATTATTTTTTTGTCTTCTTCCTTAAGTTGCAGTGCTTTTGCTGTGTAAATATAGGACATAACCTCAAAATCTTGTTTGCTGGTGTTGTCAATCAAATATACTTGCGGAGTATAAAGCTCCCAATTTTCCTCATCGCAACCTGTAACTTTGATATTGATTTGGTCGGCTGTGTATGTTTTTGACAACGCGCAATATCTAAAGTTGCCAATGCGATCACTTTTGTAAATCATATCATTGTTGATATAAATTTCAAATGAAGAGACTACATTGCTTTTTTCAGAAAGTGCAATTGTGTTGAAAGTTTTGTTGCCAATCATTTTTAATGTTGCATCACCACCTTGGCTCACACTATTATGAACAAAACTTGCATTTTCAGCAAGATTTTCATAATTTTCAGTGATGTATTTTGGTGTGCCAACTTTTAAAGAGCAACCACTAAAAACAAAAGCCAAACTCAACATAATCAGCACGCATAGGGTGCATAGTACTACAACTTTTTTTCTCATAAACTCCCCTTAATCATATAAAATATATCCATTAAATTAGCTATATAAGCATACTTTTATAAAAAATATTAAAAATTTTTTAATAAGCTTATAAATTATTAAAATTAACTAAAGCACATAAATATTTAACATAATAAATATTGCATTAAGCGCAATTATTGTTTAAATTGTACTTTTAAAAATAAAAATAATCTTGCCAAATTTCAACTTTTAGTTTAATTAAAAAGTCTATATTGGCAAGATATTTTCATTATTCGTTTTGCCCTTTCCATTCAAGCAATTTTTCAATATCTTCTCTTTGAACTGAAGAAGTGATTTCCTCAAATGCTTTGTCAAAGTCTTCTTGCAATATCATTTTGTTTCCTGAAGTTATTCCCCTTAAAGCAGAAATTTCCTCCACTCTATCCAAAAGATTTGTCATATCGGAACCATTAAAGCCATTGCTTTTTTCCACAATCAAATTGATATCAATATTACTATCTATGTCAACAACACCTTTTGATTTGATTTTTTCAAATCTGCGTTCAATCAAATACCTACGCGCCTCTTCGTCTGGTAATCCCACATAAATGCGTGTGCCAAATCTGCCTGGCCTTATGAAAGCACTATCAATTTCCCAAGGCTTGTTTGTTGCTGCAATCAAAAACAAAATATTGCCTTTTGATTTTCCATACTCTTCAATGCCTTGCAGTTGTGCCAAAAACTCTGACCTTAATTGCTTTGCATATTGTGATTTTGTTGATTTTGGAGATATTGAATCCATCTCGTCAAAATAAATTACTGCTACTGGGAAAGATCTTGCTTGTGCAAACAAAGAGCGCACTGCTTTTTCTGTGTTACCTGCCCCTTGATTTAGCAAATCAGACGGCTTGACAGAACAAAATTTTGCACCAATTTCGTTTGCTATTGCAGCGGCAATCATAGTTTTACCTGTTCCCGGAGGTCCATATAAAAGCACTCCACCACCACTCTTTCTCACATATCCATCAAAAACTTCAGGATGTTGCAAAGGCAAAAGCA
Organism: uncultured Christensenella sp.; assembly: GCA_910584975.1. Classification (GTDB taxonomy): domain Bacteria; phylum Bacillota; class Clostridia; order Christensenellales; family UBA3700; genus MGBC100798. The sequence goes on along the minus strand of CAJUEA010000017.1, from coordinate 24,112 downwards.
CTTTTACCCTGACAACCTCTTTGACATTATCTAAACCTGCAATATCGTCAAAATCAATGACAGGAAGATTATCCCAATCAAACTTAAATTCGCTGTTTAAGGCACCACCTTCGTCAAGAATTTTGTCTTCTGGACGAGAGGACTTGTCCTCTTTGATATTGTCATTTTTTTTTTCAGGATTTATTATGTTTTTATTGCTACTATTATCAATATTTTTATTAATATTAGCCACATCTTGATTATCTTTTTTTCTGCTTATGTTGTTTAAAACAAGGTCGTCTGCCTCAATAGTAATGATTTGCTCATTTGTTGGGCTTGCAAGTCTTGCAACTCTTTTTGATTGATTTGTAACAATCTTTTCAAAAATATTACGCACATCACGACCATTGCCAAAGTTTGCTTTTCGGTTGGCATACAAATCATTGAAATATTCACTCAATATGTCACAAGCTTCTGCTGTAACCAAATATTGACTCTTTTTGCACATTCCAAGAAAAATATTGAACAATTCTTGTCCTGTATAGTCGTCAAAATGAATAAAGTTTTTAAAACGCGACCTAAGTCCTGGGTTGGAATCGATAAACTTTTGCATTAGGTTGTCATAGCCTGCAACCACCACCACAAGATTATCTCTGCTATCCTCCATTTCCTTAAGCAATGTGTCAATAGCCTCTTGTCCAAAGTCATTGCCAGTATCTTTTGCAAGTGAATACGCCTCGTCAATAAACAGCACTCCACCATAAGCCTTTTTGATAACTTCACGAGTTTTTATGGCAGTTTGTCCCACATAACCGGCAACCAAATCACTTCTGTCAACTTCCACCAAATGCCCTTCGGAAAGAATGCCTAAAGCATTGTAGATTTGTGCAATAAGTCTCGCTACTGTTGTTTTACCAGTACCGGGATTACCAGTGAACACAAGATGATAAGACATATTTGGCACAGACATACCACGCTCTTTTCGCATTTTGAAAACTTTTATTTGATCCACCCAATCAAACACTTGATTTTTCACAAGTCTAAGTCCTTCCAAGCTATTCAATCGAGAAAGAGCCTCTTCAAGCGAAATTTTTTCGGCTTTTTGAATGTCCAGTTCAACTTCTTCTTTATTGTTTTCCTCTGCTGCAACCTTTTTTCCATTTAAGCTTTCAGCATAATTCAACAAACTTTTTGCACGATTAAAGCGTGCCTTTTGCAATTCGCCATCACTTTCTTTTGCCATTTTAAGCATTTGCTCAGCGGCAAGCATATAATAGCGTTTTGCCAAAGTCTTTTCCCCTCTGTCATTGCACTCAGATGCTTTTTTGTAATACAGATTAAATGTTTCACTAAGCATACTTACATCTTTCATATTACATCATCCTTTTTTTAAGTTCCTCAAGTTCTTTTTCAATCATAGATTCAGTAATATTGTCGCTTGCAGCCTCATTGGAAATAAGATTTTCAATTTCACTGTTTTCCTCTGCACTGCCCATAGCATTTGTTGAAAAAGCAGATTGAGTTTCTTCCATAAAGTTTTCCATATGCTCAGCCTGCAACTCCACGCTTACCATAGCCTCATTAAACTGCTTTTCTACCTTTAGGAAATCTTTTTCTTTTGTAAGTTTCATCATATCTTTTGAAAGTGAGCCCATACCTTGCAAAAAGTCAGCAGTCATTGCAGACATATCCTTCATTTGAGAGGTAATTTCAAAATTCAGTTTCATTTCATAAACTCTTTTTTGTTGCATAATGGTAGTTTTCAAGCCCGCAAGAGCAAGATTGTATTGTGCAGTAAGTCCTTTTTGTTTTGCTTGCTTACCTGCGTCAATATACACTTGTTTTTGAGCCTCAAGCTTTTGAATTTGTTTGTTCATATTGTTGATTGTTTGCTTAATCAACATTTTCTTTTTGATTTCTTTTTTTGATACTCCCATTTCAGTTCTCCTTATTTACAATTTCAGATTGTGCACTGCTGTCAACATACATTTCTCTTTCACTCTCAAGCATTTCCTCTGTTTCAAACATTGCAAGAAGAGAATCGTCATTGTTGTTGATTCCGTAAATTGTTTCATTTTGTTCATAAACATCTTCCACATTTTTAAACACTTCGTCAGCAGATGTTAAAACATCCTCTGCCTTCACACGAGTATCCAAAGCTTGATTTAAAAATTTTGCCAATCCCTTTTGGTCTGCAAGCAAGCTGTTTAAAGACACTTTTGAAGTATTTTTGAAAAACTGATTATCGTCAATGGACATTTTCAGTTTGTTAAGCAACTGAGTATTATACAAAATATACATTGAGCGTTGAACATTTTGCTCACGCTCTGCCTTTAATGCATTAATTTTTTTTGCATAAAACAATTTCATCTCTCTGTTGGTTTCTTTTTTGCCTTTTTCCATCAGATCATTAATTTTATTTTGTTTTTCCACAAGCCCGTCTTCAATAGTCTGCAACTCTTTTTCAAGCTTGCAAATGCTGTCAACTACTTCCTCACGAGTCAATTTTTCATATTTACTTTTAAATGGCCACATAATTCCTCCAATCAAATCAAAGCAGCTCTTTCTGCAATTGCAAGTTCGATTTCCTTGATTATTTCAGAGACTTTCCCACTCATTTCACCCTCTGATTTTGTAAGTGCAATTTTCAAATCGCCAATAAGATTTTTAATTTTCTTGTCAACATTAACAGCCTTGTCTGATGGCAATAAAAAAGTCAATTTTTCTTTAATGTCATTTAGTTCTGCAACAACATCTTCTTTACCTTCTGCAAGCACAACCAAAACATCGATAGATTTGCTGTTAAGCTCAATAGCTTCTTGATTTTCTTTTGTTTTTTCTGCTACTTTTTTTCTTCTAAAAAAACACATTTTTAATCTCCTTATTCAAAATAAATAATGTTTTATTTTGATTGATTAATATAATTGATTTTATTATATCAAAAAATCTTTTGCTTTGCAAGTCCTTTTTTTAAATATACGCATATACGCACAATAATATATAACATTTACTATCAAAAAATCAATAAATCACAACATTTTCCACATAAAATTTTTGAGAAACATTGAAATTTAATGCTTTTGATGTTATAATAAATTATAATCTTAAAGGATTTTTGCAAGTAAAATGAAACAACTTAAAACTTTTGAAAACACAATAAAATACTACGAATTGACTATGACACTGGATGACTTAGAAAGCACACAAACTTATCCTTTGCCACAAAATTTTAAATTTGCATTTTGGCAAAATGACAAAGACACACAAAGTTGGATTGACATACATCTTTCTACAGGCGAATTTGCCTCATACATTGATGCAACAAAAACTTTCAAAAGTTTTTACAATGACTTTTTGCAAGAGCTTTGCAAGCGAATGATTTTTATTGAGGACGAGAAAGGAAAAAAGATTGCAACAGCAACACTCTCCCCAAGTGATGACAAAAGCTATCCTTGCGTAATAGACTGGTTTGCCGTTTCAAAAGATTGTCAAGGAAAAAAATTGGCAAAGCCACTACTCAGCAAAATTATTGAAATTGCAAAAAAGCTTGGATATGACAAAATTCTTTTGCACACTCAAACAAATTCATGGCTTGCAGCAAAAATATATTTGGACTTTGGATTTGAGCCAAAAAACATTTTGCAAAAAGAAGGTTGGAATATTTTGAAAACAATAACCAATCATCCAAAGCTCAACAATTTTCCAGCTATTTCTGAAGATGAAATTTTTGATCCACTGATTGTAAAAATTGAAAATTACCTATCTAGCATATATGATAAATTTGATTATTCAGTATGGTACGCCAATGACAGAAATGATATTTATGTACACGCGAATGACAATTTTTATGAATATAAATTTTTTGATAACGCAAACAAAATCATTCAAACTAAATAAAAAATCAATCCAAAAATCCCTCCTTACTTTTGTATGGAGGGACACATTTATCCGAATCAACTTATCATAATATTTTCAAGTATTTATCCTTTGTTTTGTTAAAATTTTAAATTTAATAGCGATTTTTGACAGGTTTTAGCCGAAATCGACTGCGTGTGCAATTTTTGTCTTGCATTTTGCAAATCAACTTCGGCTGCACCATTCAGGCTTTTAGCCTTTATTTTTTCTTTGCTTTTTTGGGTGAATTTTAATCACTCAAAAAAATTTTTTCAATCAAATTACAATCAATTTATGTTGCAGTTATCTTTGCCACATTCTTTTGGATACAATGGCAAATCAAACATTCCGTCGCAAACATCTTGACTGTACTCTTGACATGGTGGGATATAAGTATATCCATATGTAGGCACTAAAAGTTGCACATCCATTATAACTTTCATAATAGTTGTTACGCAAGCTGTAATGCTGAATGTTGCAGTGTCGCCCTCTCCTGGCACATATCTGCCATTTGGAGAAATTACATATGCCTCAGCAACTATTCTGCTTGGTGTTACAGAACCCTGAGTCAAGCACATCAAAATATCCTTTGCGATAGTTATCTCTGATGTTCCAACCACTTGAGTGCCATTTGCATCCAACATAACAACTGTCAAAGGTATTACAACATTTGCTGTAACACGAGAACAGCATTTGCTGTCTGGCACATCAATGATATTCAAATTATTAACAGAAATATCTGTTGTGCTTTTTGCACTTACAAAAGTCAATGGACGCACAAAAGTTGATGGTGTTAAATTTGAAACAACAATTTGTTCGTCAGTCAAAGTCTCCTGTTTCATACAAGCATCAAAGATTTTTTGCACTTGAATTGAAGCCCTGTCAGTAAGTCCGTTTAAAGGATTGCCAATGATAGGTCCTGGCATTCTCTCTGGTTTACAATTATTTGAAAAAGACATTATTTTCACCTCCCTATATAGTCATAATATATTATGATAAATATTCTATTTATGTGAATAGCAACAATTAAACTTAAAATTTTACATTTTGAAGGTTTTATTCACCAAAAAACATATTAAACTAACTTATCGCAAAATGAAATTTATCTTAAAAAAGTTGTTTACGCTTTGTATTATGCTATTTTTATTCAAAAAAATATTTATCTATTCATTATATGATAAAAAGCGAACCGAATGAACCAGTTCGCTTTTTAAAGGAGATTTTATAAATTTACAAATTATAGGGTCATAATCTATAAATTATAGCCTTTTTATTGCAATTAATTATTTACTTTATTTTTAAATGTTAAAATTAACTGCTAAACTTCTTTAGAACAGAAATTTTTGATGAGATATAAAATTAACTCTACAAACAACATAAAATCAGACAAAATTTTTCCAACAACAAATTCTATGTTTAGACTATTTTTATGCAATTGCATTGCAAAAGTTTCTATTTTTTATGTACATAGATTAAATATATCTATGTACTTTTTACAATAATATTATATATGTAAATGTAAGCTTTTGTCAATGATAAGCTAAACATTTTGTAATATCTTTAGATTGAGCATACATAAAGTTTGCAATCTAGTAGTCCAATATGCCCGAAATTGTACATAGATATATTTAATCTATGTACCTAGACTTTACAAAAAAAGAAGTGATTGGCAAATTTTACCATCGATTTTTGAGGGACTTTTTCAAAAAATCGACTTTTTGAAATTTTTGCACTTTACACAAAAAAACACCCCTTTGAAAATCACTTTTCAAGGGGTAATTTATTGTTTTTCTATTAAAAAAATTATAGAGATAATTTGTCTTAAATTTCCTGTAAAATAAAAGATTATTTTTTATACTCAAAATCACAAATAATTATATTTTTGTGTGTTAAAGTAAAAATTATCATTTAAAATACAACTTCTTCTTTGTTTGCACTCAAAATATTTTCTATTCTTTCCAAAACTTCATTAATTCCACTTTTGTTTAGTGCAGATGTAACATAAATATTTGCAGGAGTTACAGCAAAAGTTTTTGCAATCACACTTTTTTGTTTTTGAATTTGTGCTTTGCTCAATTTGTCGCCTTTTGTAGCAATCAAAGTGAATGGAATGTTGTAATGATGCAAATATGCCACCATTTGCCTATCCAAGGCTGTTGGCTCGTGTCTTACATCCACAAGTACAAAAACATTTACAATATTTTGTGATTTTGCAAAATATCCTTCTATCAGTTCACTCCACTTCTCTTTTTCTGCATCATTCACTTTTGCATATCCATACCCCGGCAAATCAACCAATGTCAACTCTCCATTATTTATATCAAAATAATTAAGCAACCTTGTACGCCCCGGGGTTGAACTGGTTTTTGCAAGTCTGTTTATGTTTGCAAGCATATTGATAAATGAAGATTTTCCTACATTTGACTTACCTGCAACGGCAATTTCAGGAGCAATAAGTGCAGGCAATTTTTCATAATCTGCAACTGATGTTATAAACTTTGCACTTTTTATTTTCATTTAAAATTCCTCCTTTGTACCCCTGTTTTATAGTTTTTTCACAATTTTATACATTTTTCATAAATAAAATCTTTACAATTAAAGCAAAATTTTTTCTTTTATCATTATACTAATAATCTAATTTTAATAATAGTAAACTAAGTCAGAGAGCTCTCCCTTTACCCCACAAAAAAGTTATTTTGTGGGGACCCCATTACGCTTGGGATGACAAAGCTATATTTTTATGATTCAATTTACTTAATTTTAATAAAAAATTGCCTCATTCCAAACTTGTTCAATATTATCGACCATAATAAAGTTGATATCTTTTTTAACGCTCTCTGGCAGTTCTGTGATATCCTTTTCGTTTTGTCTTGGAATAATGATTGTTCTGATACCAATTCTGTGAGCAGCAAGTGATTTTTCTTTCACACCACCAATAGCCAAAGCATCTCCGTTCAAGCTGATTTCACCTGTCATTGCAAGATTATCCCTAACTTTTTTACCCAAAATTGCTGACAAAACAGCTGTTGTAATTGTTATGCCTGCACTTGGTCCATCCTTTGGAGTTGCACCCTTTGGCACATGGATATGAATATCGTGTTCAGAGAAAAACTTTTCATCAATGCCAAGTTTTTCTGCCCTTGCTCTTACCACAGACAAAGCAATCATTGCAGATTCTTTCATAACATCGCCAAGTTTGCCTGTAAGTTTAAGTTCGCCTTTCCCTTGCATAATGCACACTTCAATATTCAAAGTTTCTCCACCAAAAATTGTCCACGCAAGTCCAACAACTTTGCCAACTGCACCTTCTGTGCTGCCATCCTTTTCAGAAAAAATTCTTACGCCAAGCATATCCCCAACACGCTTAGGAGTGATTATGATTTTTTTATCGTGCACCATTTTGCTACTGTCGCCATTTGACTTTATGACAATTTCATAAGCAATTTTTCTGCAAACATTTGCAATTTGTCTTTCAAGTTCTCTAACACCTGACTCACGAGTGTACCCCTCAATAATTTCAATTATGGCATTTTTTGTGATTGTCAATTTTGAAATATCCAAGCCGTGCTCTTTTGCTTGTTTTGGCACAAGATATTGTGTTGCAATGGCGATTTTCTCTTGCAAGGTATAGCCTTCCATTTCAATAACTTCAAGCCTGTCAAGCAATGGTTTATCCATTTCTTGCAAATCATTTGCAGTTAGCACAAACATAACATTTGACAAATCATATGGCAACTCCAAATAATTGTCACGGAATGTTTTGTTTTGATTTGGGTCAAGCACTTCAAGCAAAGCAGCAGAAGGGTCGCCACGCATATCTCTTGTTATTTTGTCAACCTCATCAAGCAAAAACAATGGATTGTTGCTTTTTGATTTTGCAAGATTACTCAAAATTCTTCCCGGCATTGCACCAATATAAGTTTTGCGATGTCCCCTTATCTCTGCCTCATCGTGAACACCACCCAATGTCAATTGAACAAACTCTTTGTTTAAAGCAGTTGCAATAGACTTACATATGCTTGTTTTGCCCACACCCGGAGGTCCAACAAGGCAAAGCACAGTGCCTTTGCTATCGCCTTTTGTCATAAGCTTAACGGCAAGATATTCCACTATTCTCTTTTTAACCTTTTCAATGCCATAGTGGTCTTTATTAAGCTGAGCGATAACATTTGCCATATCGCTACTATCTGCTGTCATATTATTCCAAGGCAGTTCCAACGCCCAATCAAGATAATTGCGAATTATGCTGGACTCAGGAGCAGACTCATTCATTCTGTTGTATCTGTCCAAATCTTTTTTAAGCTTCGTTTTTATACTGTCGTCTGCGTTAAGGCTTTCAATTTTGTTCATATACTCAGTATAAACATCATCTTCGCCCTCGCCTAGCTCTTCTTGAATACTTTTTATTTGTTCACGCAAAACAAATTCTTTGTTTGAATTGCTGATTTTGTCTTGCACCTTTTTTTCGATTGTGTGCATTGCCTCTGCATAAGAAACTTCTTCAGAAAGCATATCGCAAATAAGCTCAAATTTTTTATAGATATCTCTTTCAGAAAGCAATTTTTGCTTGTGTTTGCCACTTGTAACAAGTCCAGCAGAAAGATTTGCAAGTATATTTGCATCATTACATCTCTCCAAAGTGTTTCTTATGTGTTTTGGGTACATCTTGTCAAACTTGTTTATCAATGTATCTAAGGTGCGCAAAATGAATGTTTTGTTTGCAATAAAATCAATTTCAGACATTTCGCCTGTGTTGTTGCGCTCCTCAACATTTGCAATCAAAAAGTCATTGTGTGGAGTAAATTCAACCATATCAACAGCACAAAGTCCATCAACCAAAACACGATAAGTTGACTCGTCAATTTTTAAAATTTTGTTTATATCCACCAATGTTCCTACGCTGAACAAATCCTCCGGCAATGGTCTGTCACATTCCGGGTCAATCTGAAGGCAAACAACAATTTTTAGTTTATTATCCACTGCAAATTTAATTGCATTCACACACATTTCCCTTGACACATCAATGGAAATTGAAGTGTTTGGAAAAATTGTTAATGCCCTTAAAGGCAAAACTGGAAGTTGTTCTATCATTGTAAATCTCCTTTATTGAGGTAGTTGAATATGCTTTATATCATCCTTTTTTGAAAATCTGTACAAAGTGATTTTGCTACCAACAGTTTGCACGATTGCAGCATCTGTCTCTTCTTGCAAACATTCAGCAACATCTTTCGCACTCAAATCACTGTTTTTAAGCACAGATATTTTTATAAGTTCCTTGCACTCCAACAAGTTGTCTATTTCTGAAATTACGGAATCAGTCACGCCATTTTTTCCAATGCTCACTATTGGTTGCATAGTCATTGCCAAACTCCTTAAATAAGCCCTTTGCTTGCTTGTCATATATACCTCACTCATCCTGTATCAAACAGAATTATTTATCCTAATTTTATTATAAATACAATTAGTTTATTGTTTTGTTTATTTTTTAAAATGTTTTAATTTTTTCAATTTGAACAACAAATGCTTTTGATTTCAAACAAAAATTGTCGCAATCAAATTTGCTGTTATTTTTTTTGCAAATTTATTAATCCACACAAAAATTACTCAACAAATTCAAACTCTATATCTGCAATACGCACTGTATCGCCTTCTTTTGCTCCGTGTTTTCTCAAACTTGAAATTACCCCTTTGTCCTTCAAGCACTTTTGAAAATATCTGAAAGATTCATACTCAGACAAAATTACATTTCGAGCAAGTTGGTCAATAAGTCCACCCTCCACATAAAAGGCACCATCATCTGTCCTTGACACATGGAAAGCATTTTTGTCTGCCACTTCATAACGGAATGCCTCATACTCAAGTGGTTCTGCAGCTGGCAACTCCTCAAGTTTATCAAAAATATCATTTATAAGGTCATCCACACCCTTTCGCATAATTGCACTAATAGGGTAAACTTTTTGCCCAATTTTTTTCTCAAATGCGGCAATAGCACCATCGTCTTGCAACAAATCAAGCTTGTTCACGCACACCATTTGTGGCACGCTGCCAAGTTTTTCGTCATAAGAGATAAGCTCTTTGTTGATTTGCAAATAATCTTGATAAGGGTCGCGCCCCTCAATGCCAGAAATATCCACAATATGCACTATCAAACGCACACGCTCAACATGTCTTAAAAAGTTGTGTCCAAGTCCTGCACCTTCGCTTGCACCTTCAATAAGTCCCGGGATATCTGCCATAACAAAAGTATCGCCATATCTTTGCACCACACCAATATTTGGAGAAAGTGTGGTAAAATGATAGTTTGCAATTTTTGGTTTTGCACCCGAACAAACGGAAAGCAAAGTTGATTTTCCCACATTTGGAAAACCTACCAACCCAACATCAGCAATTGTTTTAAGCTCAAGTGTAAGTTCTCTTTCCACCTTTTGTTCGCCTTTTTGACAAAAGCGTGGTGCTTTTCTTAAAGCAGTTGCAAAGCGCGCATTACCTTTGCCCCCAAGTCCACCTTGTTCAAGCACAAATCTTTCATTTTCATCAAACATATCAATGATTATTTGACCTGACTGCTTGTCCTTAACCACTGTGCCGCGTGGCACTTTAATAATCAAATCAGGAGCATTTTTTCCACGACATCTTTTGGCTGAACCATTTTCGCCGTTTTTTGCCCTAAAATGTTTTGCATATTTAAAATCCATAAGTGTGGATGCATTTTTGTCAACCTCAAAAATTATGCTACCGCCATTGCCTCCGTCGCCACCATCAGGACCACCTTGAGCGACATATTTTTCCGTATGAAAACTTACCACTCCATCACCACCATTACCGGCTTTTACAAATATTGTCGCTATATCTAAAAACATATTCTCTCCTATTTTTTTCGCTCAAAAATCGATATTAAATCAATTTTTATGTGTTTTTTCATTTTAAAATTGTTGTTAATATTTTTGTACTTTTAAATGCTATCTTGCAATATTTAGGATGCATTAATTAGCACTATTCTCATTTACAAGTATTGGCACAAATCCACTTCAAATAACATTTTAAAATAATTTTTGCCAAATATTTATTCCGTTTTTGTCGTTAAAAAATTATATTTTTATTATTCTATTTATACGAACATTATTTAACATTATACAAAAATCAAAAATAATTTCATTTAAGTTTTATTACTCTTTTATTTGCTTGCTGTTTGCTCTTGCAATAATAGTTTTTGCTGCATTTTTGCCAGCACCCATTGCAAGTATAACTGTTGCTGCTCCTGTAACAGCATCTCCACCAGCAAAAATGTTTTTCACTGATGTTTCTTGAGTTTCCTCATTGATTATCAAAGTGCCTCTTTTGGTTGTTTGCAAAGCTGCATACTCTCTTGTTAACAAAGGATTTGGTCTTGTTCCAATTGACATTATAACCTCATCAACAGGGATAACATAGTTGGAACCTGCAATTTCAACAGGACGCCTTCTGCCACTTGAATCAGGTTCGCCAAGCTCCATTTTTACACACTCAATTCCTTCAACTTTTGTATCGCCAAGAATTTTTACAGGATTTGTCAACAACAGAAGTTCAATGCCTTCTTCGATTGCATGTTCGATTTCTTCCCATCTTGCAGGCATTTCTTCCTTTGACCTGCGATAAACAACATAAACATTTTGAGCACCAAGTCTTTTTGCTGTTCTGCAAGCATCCATTGCAACATTTCCTGCACCAACAATAGCAACATTTTTGCCAACATAAACAGGAGTGTCTGCACCATTTTTGAAGGCTTTCATCAAGTTTACTCTTGTCAAAAACTCATTTGCACTATAAACACCATTCAAATTTTCGCCAGGGATATTCATAAATGAAGGCAATCCAGCACCTGTACCAATAAAAATTGCGTCAAACTCGTCCAATAACTCCTGCATTTTAATAGTCTTTCCAACCACAGTGTTATATTTTATTTTAACGCCAAGCTCTACAAGTTGTGCAATTTCTTTTTTTACAATGCTATCTTTTGGCAACCTAAATTCAGGTATACCATAAACAAGCACACCACCTGCCTCATGAAATGCCTCAAAAATTGTGACATCCAACCCTGCCATTGCACAATCTGCTGCGCAAGTCAAGCCACTTGGACCACTGCCAATTACAGCGACTTTAAAATTCTTTTTGCAAGCTGTTTTTGCCACTTCATGCTTGTTTGCAAGGGCGTAATCGCCAACAAATCTTTCCAAACTGCCAATAGCCACAGAGCCACCCAACTTTAATTTGCGAATACATTTGTCCTCACATTGTTTTTCTTGTGGGCAAACTCTGCCACAAATAGATGGCAAGTTGTTGTCAAGCTTGATTATTTTAACAGCGCCATCCAAATCGTCTCTTTTCAAACAATCAATAAATTGTGGAATTTTTACTCCAACAGGGCAACCAGTTGTGCAAGGTGCGTTTTTGCAATTAATACACCTTTCTGCCTCTGCCTTCATAAGTTCATAGGTAAAGCCTTGAGATACCTCTTCAAAATCTTTCACTCTGACTTCACTTGGTCTTGTTATAACGCTATTCCTTTCAGATTTTACCATTTTTCTCAAGCTCCCTCTTATAACATTCACATTCATATTCTTTGTAAAATTTGCCTCTGTTTACAGACTCCATAAAATCAACTTGGTGTCCGTCAAACTCAGGACCATCCACGCACGCATACTTTGTTTCGCCACCAACGGAAAGTCTGCAACAACCACACATACCTGTGCCATCCACCATTGTTGAGTTCATTGAAACAATTGTTTTAATGCCATATTTTTTTGTCAAATCACACACAGCTTTCATCATCATAACAGGACCGACTGCAAACACGCAATCATATTTTTTGCCATCTGTTATAAGTGCCTCAAGCTTGTTGGTTACAAATCCTTTTTCGCCGTAGCTGCCATCGTCAGTTACAATATAAAGATTATCAGAGTTTGTCCTAAACTCATCCTCGTAAACCAAAAGGCTTTTGTTTCTTGCACCAACAATAACATCACATTTAAGCCCATTTTTATGGCGAAATTTTGCCTGTGGATAAATCACTGCACTGCCAATGCCACCACCCACAAGCACAATATTTTCGTATTCTCCAAGATCTGTTGGATTGCCAAGTGGTCCAACAAAATCATGAATAAATTCTCCTTCATTAAGTAAGGATAGCTTATATGTAGTCATACCAATTGTTTGCACAAGTATTGTAATTGTGCCATTGACATCATCTGCATCAGCAATAGTAAAAGGCACTCTTTCCCCTTCACTATCCACACGCAAAATAACAAATTGTCCTGGGCGAGCGTGCTTTGCCACTTCTGGGGCATCCACAACATACTCATTGACATTTTCACTTAATTGTCTTTTTTTCAAAATTTTATTCATTTTAAGCTCCCTCAAATAAATTAGGATACATTTTATTTTTAGTTGTAATTAATTTTGTTTGTAGCCATTAAAATATCTACATTCTGTGTTAAGCAAGCAATCACTGCACTTTGGATTTCTTGCTGTGCAAATATATCTGCCATGATGGATTAGCAAATGATGCATTGTTCCCCACTCTGATTGTGGCACAATTTTGTTTAAATCTTTTTCAATTTTAAGCACATCATTGCTATCAGACAAACCAATTCTGTTGGAAACACGCCTTACATGTGTATCAACTGCAATGGCATCACCACCAAAAGCAACAGCATAAACAACATTTGCAGTTTTTTTACCAACCCCACGCAAAGTCATAAGTTGCTCAACAGTTTGAGGCACTTCCCCGTCAAAATCATTCACAATACTTTTTGCAGCCTCGATTATTGATTTTGATTTGCTGTTGTAATAGCCACAAGACTTGATATAAGGGATAAGCTCCTCTTGTGAAAGCTCTGCAAATTGCTGTGGAGTTTGCCATTTTTCAAAAAGTGCAGGAGTAACTTTATTTACTCTTTTATCTGTACATTGAGCAGATAAAATTACAGCTATCAGCAAGTGAAAGGGATTATCATAATCAAGTTCACAAACAGGATTGTTGTGCAAAATTTTCAATTTTTCCATTATCAAATTTATATCCATATGCACTTTCCTCTTTAGAAATTAGTCTACAACAAAATATTGTAACATATTTTTGCCTCAATTTCAAGTATTTTTAATATTTTATATTATATAAGTTAATACTATGTAAACAACATTCAAATTCCTTGCTGTTTACCATACAAAAAAACATTTCAAACTTCAGCAGTTTTGCAAAAAACACAAATCTCACTAATATTATTTTTTAGGAGTTAATAATTTATTAATTAAGCATATAGGCACAATAGACAAAAATTTAAATTTTCCCTAAAAATTTGAGAGCAATTCAAAAGGTGCGAAATATCGCACCTTTTTCTGCTTGTTGCCATAACAATAAATTTTTAAAAATTTAATTTTTCAACAATAGATTTTATTAAATTAATCTACAAATTATTACTTTTATCTTATTGCCACAGCAATAGTTCTTGCACCACTTTTCATAAGTTGATATGTTCCGATGTATGTTGTTTTGTCAAAAGCCATCAATGCTTTCAAAGCATACTCTCTGTATTTCTGCTCCACACTGACACTAAGCCCGCAACCAACAGATAACTCACGCGGTGTGTTGATTATTGTAGAAGGAACACCTCCCTTTCTTAACAGCTCGCTAAATTTCAAGCTGTCGCTGCGGGCTTTGAATGCAATAATAATATTATTCATTACATTACCTCCTTTTGTAAATATGTAAAAAACATACATTTTGTCGGCACCAAATGCAAATATCCTATAAATTTTGCTGATATTGTTTTAATTCTGCTTGCAAAAAAGCTATCTCAACAACAATTTTGCAATTGATTTTTATAATAGACAGCAGTTGTCATTTGTCAAAAAAATATGTGCATTTCTTCCTAATAATATATAATGATTAACACCAAAAAAGGGTTACTGCATACAATGAATTTAGGAGAGTATTATGATTTATTTTGACAATTCTGCAACCTCACGGTTCAAACCAAAATGTGTAATAGAAGAATATAATCGTTTTGTTTTAAACTCCTGCAATAGTGGCAGAAGTGGGCACAAAGATTGCATTCAAGTTGCAACAAAAGTTTTGCTTGCACGCGAGAGCATTAAAAAATGGCTGGGAGCAAATGATGATTACGAAGTGATTTTTACATCAAATTGCACGCAAGCCTTAAATATGGCAATACTGGGATATGTAACTCCAAATTCACATGTGATAACCACAGTGTACGAACATAATTCAGTTTTGCGCCCATTGCAATTTTTGCAGGACAATTATGGCGTAAAAGTTACTTATCTATCCCCAGACTTAACAGGTTTTGTCAAAGCAAGCGACTTTGAGGCAGCAATAACAGACGATACAAAACTGGTTGTAGTCAATCAAACTTCAAATGTAACAGGATTCAGTCAAGATATTGAGGAAATTGGCAAAATAACAAAAAAGCATAATATCAAACTGCTTGTGGATACTGCCCAATCACTTGGGCACGAGCCAATTGATATGGAGCAAATGAAGGTTGATATGCTTGCCTCTTGCGGACACAAAGGTATTCACGGAATGCAAGGTGTGGGTATTCTTGTAATCAAAAAAGATATTGCACTAAAACACATACTTTTTGGAGGAACAGGCACGGAAAGCGATATTCTGACTCAACCCGACCATATGCCTGAAGGCTATGAATGTGGAACAATAAACACAGGTGGTATTCTTGCCTTAGCCAAAGCCTTTGACTGGACATATTCCAACTTTGCCACACTAAACAGACATTACAAATATCTTTCAAGCGAAATTTTGTATGGCTTAAAAAGTATGCCCAAAATAACTTGTTATTCAGATTTTCCATCCACAGTTATAAGCATAAAAGCAGATGGCTACTCTTCAAATGAAGTTGCTGAACATTTAAACAATCATAATATTGCCGTTAGGAGTGGATTGCATTGTGCTCCAAAAATTCACTCGCACTTAGGCACAATTGAAGATGGCCTGTGCAGAATAAGCATTGGCTATAACAACAGCATAAATGACTGCCACACATTGCTAAAAGCTCTTAGCAAATTGAATTAAACAAACCACAAAAACACAAAATCATTTGAGGAAATCAGTGCACAAAATATCCATTTAATACCGATTTTCAAAAGGTTAATTGTGTTTTAATCAAAATTTATCAAATAAAGCCGAGAAAAATAATTTACTCGGCTTTTAATCACAATCCACAAAAATTTATTTTAGTAATTTGTTTTTATTATTTTACATTTATCTTAATGCTTCCATTTCAGGATTTTTTATGCATTCAACATGTAATGGACCAGAAATATATTCTCTCGCCCCAACTGTCAATTTAAATTTAATACTTGCATCTTTGCCTAATTCATATCCAAATTCTCCTGTAGCAAAAATTTGTTTATGTGCATAGCCCATGTTAATGTCAAAGCCATTATTTGCACGAATTTTCAACTTAGCAGTAATTTTATTATTGCGATAACTTATATGGCTTCCACCATTAATGTAAAATTTACCAGATGGTTTATTGTTTGCTTGCCAAATAATTGGTACATTTTCACTAGTTTGCCCCTCTACACTGCTTACAAAAGAATGTGTAAAAGAATTTTCTGTGTATGATGCTTCTGTATAAGCATCTCCACTCCAATTAACAACAAAAGCATCTTGCATTACATATGCCGGTTCTTTAATCCACCACATTGAGCATTCAGCCCTATAACCATATGCATAAAATTTTGTTATTTTTGTTGTATTTGTATTTGGGTCTTTTACAGAATCATATTTATCATAATTTGAATCTTGATAAATTTCTATTCTTCCAGCCATATAACCAGTTGTTCCTTTGTCATTTGCAATATCAGGGAACAAATGATTTACTTGATTAGCAGCTCTTGACATATTTTGAGCTGGTACAGAATAAATTTCACCACTTTCATCTGTTGCTATAAACATTTGTTTAACTGTAGCACTTTTAACATTTAAAATAGAATTTAACTTTTCGTTATCCATTTCTGCAATTTCTTCTTCATCAAATCCTAATTTTGAATATATTTCTTTAGCTATAGTTAGAGAATTATTTGATTTGCGAAATAACCTGCTGTGAGTTTGTTGTTCCACAAAATTGTTAATATTATTTATTGTTATTACTTGACTTGATTCGGAACTATAATCGATAATTTCAAGTTCAGTATCATTACCCTCCGCATGCACTGACGGAATAGAAAATAAGATAATTGACATAGCAATTAAAAGAACGATTACAGCCAAATTTATGTACCATATTTTTTTATTACAAATTTTTTTATTCATAAATGCCTCCTTGTAAAATTCTTGTGGATTATAATGCTATTAAGAAAATTCTATATTATGTACTATAAAAATTAAATGCTAACCATTATTTTAATTAGTTAATCAATGTTGCTTATTTTAAAATTTGAAAAATTTCTTGATGTGACTAAAGTTAACATAATTCCAAAAAAACAACATAGTATAGTCGTTATCAATATAGACACAAAATAGTATAAAATTGACCAACCAATAAATTGCAATGAAACAAGAGTTGGAATTAATAATATCATTAACAATGTGCTTATGCTTATAATAATCAATGATATTATTAACGAATATTTCAATGCTTTAATAAAAACATTTAAAAACTCAAATAAAAATAATTCTCGCACATCTTTATATGTCATTCCTAAAGCCATATTAATGGTCATATTTTTTCTTTTATAACGATAACTATATGCTTGAACATTATAACAATTCAACAATGTTGCAATATATGTTATTACTCCAAATATAGTTGTAATATAGATAATAAATGTAAAAACATCATCAAACTTATTCGTATTTATAAACGCTTGAGATAACATTGTTGTTTTAATAGTAAGCGTAGTGAAATTATCCAAACCATAGTTTTCTATAATATTAAAAATATAATTAGAAAATTTTTTGACAGCAAAGTAATCTTTAAGTAATAATTTTTCAGTATGCACTATTTCAGATTTTGAATTAATTTCATTACACCATTTTGAATAAAAGTCTCCACCTAAAATAAATGGGAAAATCATACCTTTCTCAGCAACTTTTTTTGCAAGTTCAACATAGTTAATAGATGAATAGGTCAACACTGCCATTTTATTATAATGCCCATTTTTATCAAGAATCAACTTGTTTTTTACAACAGGTAAATAGGTAGTTTCTTCATCAACAAGTGTTTCATAGGGACAAACAATGTCAGCACCATTTACAAGTTCTCTACTATCTGAGCTATAAACTCCAACAATAATAAAATCTGACATAATTTCAATACGACCACCTTCATCGCCATAATCTACATAATCTCCAATTTCATTTAATGTAATATTATCTGAATTATTGTCGTCATCTAAAACTTGATTGAACATAAAATCTTTAAATTTTGAATAAATTGATACACATTTTAAAGTTTTGCCAATTATCTCTTCTTTTGACCAATTGTTTAAAGTAACAAAATCTTCTGATATACATACTTGCTTTTTATTAGAAGTAAAGCTTTTTCCCGATATTATTTCTAGTTCAGTATTTTTTACAAAATAAATAAGATTATTCATTATTTTTTGTGATTTTTCTTGTACAAATATTTCATATTCCCCACCAAATGATAATCCAGTTCCATTTAATATTTCAACATTATCGATTTTGTTTTTTATAGTATTCGTCTGTTCATAATTCAATAAAAATGCTGAATAAGGTGTATCAATATTAACATAACCATTTTCAGAATATTCAATATAAACTACACATTCATTTTTCCCTATATTTACTTGTGAAATTATTGCACCAAAAAGCACAAAACAAAGCCAAAATACAATAATTAATAAGACAAATGAAAAAGTATATGATTTAACAATTTTTTTATATGTATACGAGCTATTTGTAAAGTCTTTAGCCAAGGAAAATAATTCTACCTTTTTCATTATCTTTCCCCCTTCAACATTTCAACATTGCTATTGCTATATTTTCTTTTAAAAATATAAATTGTAAAAATCGCACAAAAAACTAAACTTAAAACAAATATTATTAAAGGCAATAAAAATGGAAAAGCTGCGCTGCTTGTTGTTGAAATAACTCCATTATAAAAAATCGCCCATAATTTATTTGAAACACCAGAAATAGTATTTTTTAACCCAAAACTAATCAATGAGCTTATTATAATTGAAAATATTGAGGTAAACACAAACTCAATCATTACAATAATATACAAAGCTTTTTTTTGAAGTCCTTGCGATATACATAAGGCAAAAAACCTTTCATTTTCTAAGCAAGTTAAAAACAGACTATTTATTATACTCCCTAGCAAAATCCATAATAAAATAGAAGTTATTAATATTGATATGGGCAACAAAATTTCAATACCTATTTGTAAATTTTTAATACTAGTTAATGTGCTGATATAAAAGTTATTATCTGTTGTGAGAATTTTTTTTAAGTTTTTTTCCATATTCAATATCGTTTTAGATATTACACTAAACTTTGTTTCAGTTGAATATAGTTGATAATAAATACTTGATATAATAGGAATACCTACATTAAAAGAATTTTGATAGCTTAAATATATACCACGCTCCATATTATCTTCAAATATTCCTATTATGGTAAAATGTGTGAAATATTTTGTATCTCCAACAAGTAAATTTGTTGAAATCATATCGCCAACCTCATATTTTTGAAATTGATTAATATAATCAAAAAGTCCTTTTGTTAAGAAAACACCATTTTCATTATTTATTAAATTGGATAATATTATGTCAACATAAATTTCAAATTCTTCTACTATGGCAGAATATTTAGTTTCTTTTATGCTGTAATCAAATTTTGTTTTTTTGATAGTATCATCAATATAATAAAATTCACTTTCACTTATAACATTGGAACTGACTGCATTTGTTTGATATGAGAAATTTATTCCATTTTCATTAACATCTTTTACAATATCTTGTTTTGCACTATCATACCCAGCGAAAACAGACCATAATACTGCAAAAATTATCGCAGTTAATATTATTTGTATTATTATTGTAATTATTGTTCTAGCAATATGTGATTTTATATTAAATATAGAAAAAGAAATACAATCTTTAAATCTCATTTTTAATGTTCTCCACAACTTTTCCATCCTGCAATCGAATTATTCTATCGCAATTTTGAGCTTCAGTTTCATTGTGAGTTACAACAATTACAACTCGATCATTACTTGCACAATTTCGCAACATATCCATAACAATTCGCCCATTTTCAGTATCAAGATTACCAGTTGGTTCATCCGCTAAAATAATGCTTGGATTTCCAACAAGTGCTCGTGCTATTGCAACTCTTTGCATTTCACCGCCTGACAATTCATTTGTATTTTTTGTTGCTTGTTCTGATAATCCCAATTGAGTCAAAATTTCCATAGCACGCCTATCTCGTTCTTTTGGTTCTACTCCAGCTATAATCAATGGTAAAGCTACATTTTTTAATATCGAAAATGCAGGTTCTAAATAATATGATTGAAAAACAAAGCCAATTTTTTTATTTCTATAAGTAGCAAGTTCATTTTCTTTAAGTGTTGCCAAATCTATATCTTCAACTAAAATATTGCCGTCAGTATGTATATCCAACCCACCAATTAAATTAATAAGTGTAGACTTTCCACTTCCAGATTTTCCAACAATGGCAACAAATTCTCCTTTATTGAAAGTAAGATTAATATTTTTTAATGCCATTGTTTCTATCTTAGAATTTTTAGATAAGTATTTTTTATTAACATTAATAAGCTTTATCATTTTTAACTCCTAATTATACCTATGTTAACTAAATATATAAAATAAGTTAACATAAAATCGTATTTATGTCAACCGATTTTTACCAATTGGTTAACAAAAACAAATTAATTAGTTCTTAATAATCAGAATTAAAGTTTACAAATAATCTAAACTGACAGCAAAGATGTGCAGAATAAGTATTGGCTATAACAACAGCATAAATGACTGCCACACATTGCTAAAAGCTCTTAGCAAATTGAATTAAAAATAAAATCATATTGCAAATTATTTGCAAAAATCAGCAAATAAAAACATAATTAACACTGCGAAAATCGGTACTAAATGAATTTTTAAGCATAATTTTGCAAACAAAAAATGGCTGACATAATCAGCCATTTTTATTGGTTTAATCGATATTATTTTTTCAAGCAGCTCAACACTGCCTCTTTGATTTTATCCTTTTCAATAACATCCTTGAATCTCACAATTCTTGATTGCAATCCTTGAAGAGGTTCTGGAATTTCCATACCTGTATACTCTTCAAGCATATCTGCAGCTTTAATGCTATCGTCAACAAATTCTCCTGTCAAAGCGTTGTAAACATCTTGAGGGAATTTGTACGGACTTGCAGTTGAAACGATTACAGTTTTTGTGTTGTCCCTATTTTCCTCTTTGATTGCTTGACTAACACCAACTGCAACTGCTGTGTGAGTGTCAAGCAAGTAGTCATTTTCATCATAAAAATCTTCAATGGTATCCATTGTCATTTCTTCATCTGAAAAGCCACCTTCAAAGTTTGAAGCATTTGTTTTAAGTTTGTCAAAATCAATTTGATAGCAACCTTTTGTTTTCAAATCATTCATTAAACTTGCCACATACTTGTCATCTCTACCTGAGATTTCAAACAACAATCTCTCCAAATTTGAACTTATCAAAATATCCATTGATGGACTCATTGTCTTGTAAAACTCTCTGTTTGTGTCATATTTTCCAGATGCAAAAAAGTCTGTTAGCACTCTGTTTTTGTTTGATGCACAAATCAATTTTCCGATTGGCACACCCATTCTCATTGCGTAGTAACCTGCTAGGATATTTCCAAAGTTGCCTGATGGAACGCAAAAATTGATTTTTTCGCCCATTTTGATTTCATTTGATGCAAGCAAATCCACATAACTTGAAACATAATAAGCAATTTGTGGAACCAATCTGCCCCAGTTGATTGAATTTGCACTTGACAATTTATATCCTTGCTCCAACAATTGAGCTTTGACATTTTCGTCATTAAAAATCACTTTAACAGCACTTTGAGCATCGTCAAAATTGCCTTTGATTGCACAAACATAAACATTGTTTCCTGTTTGAGTTTGCATTTGAAGTTTTTGCATATCGGATACGCCTTCTGATGGATAGAAAACAATTATTTCACAACCCTCAACATCCTTAAATCCTTCCAAAGCAGCCTTTCCTGTATCGCCACTTGTTGCAACCAAAATCAAAGTTTTGTTTTTTTCTCCAACCTTTTTGCGAGATGCAACCATAAGATGAGGCAACAATGTCAAAGCCATATCCTTGAACGCACAAGTTGGGCCATGCCACAACTCTAAAATGTAAGTTTTATCATCAATTGCCACAAGTGGGCAAGGGTCATCACCATAAAATCTTGAATATGCCTTTTTTGTATAGTCGTTAAGCTCCTCAAGTGTAAAATCTGACAAAAACTTGCTTAAAACAAAAGCTGCACGCTCGCTGTATTCCATATCTGTCATTTGCTCAAGCTCTTTTGAAGAAATTGCAGGAAATTCGCTTGGCACAAACAAACCACCATCTTCAGATAAGCCTTTTACGATTGCCTCTGCACTTGAAACAATAGTGCTTTTTTCCCTTGTACTTACATATTGCATAAAAAACTCCTTTTAAAACAAAAAAGCCCAACAACGGTCAGGCTTAATTGAGTTTAACCGTTTTAAATATATTTTTTTATAAAATCAGGCAAATTTTCTTCTGCCTCACTTACTGCAAGAGTGATATCCACATTTGCTTTGTCTGCAAGTTCTCCCAAATTGTCATAAAAATATTTCATTTCGGCAATTTCTTCTCCGCAGATTCTGTGACAGCCATCTATGTAAATATGCTGAATATCGCTGTTGCCTGCAACGATACCACTTATAAAGCCCAAAAGTCCTTGTTCACTAACCACATGATAGTCAGTTGCATTAATCAACCTAACTTTATGTTTGATAGAAAAATTGTACTTATCAGAATCAGTAATGAAAACAACCTCTCCATCCAACACAGCAGTGTTTGCTCTGTCTATCAAGCGCTTAGTCTTACCAGTACCTTTTGCACCATGAATAATAAAAATCATATATCCCTCCATAGCTAAGTATAGCTTAATTATATTGTACTATGGAAAAATTAAAATTTCAATACTTTTAACAAAATTTTACATTTTTTGCTTTAAAAAATTAATTTTTATAATAATTATTTAAAATTATTAAGACTTTTAACTATTTGCCAATTACTTTGCTTGCAAAAGTAATGCTTTGTGTCTTTTTGGGTCAATTTGTGCAACCAAACTATCCAATTCGTCATCACCCATAACAGTTGTTCTGCCCTGTGCATACAAATCGTCAATGATTTCCTTAATTTTTACGCAAATAGGATCTTTTTTGTCAATTCTATCTGCCTCGTCCAAATCATAATAACCATTAATCCAGTAAGCAACGCCTGCAAGTCCAGAGTGAGAATCAATGCTTACAAGTGGTGGTTTGCCCAAAATCTTTTCTGTGTCAAAAATGTTATAAATTTCTTGATCCTTAAGCAATCCATCTGCGTGAACACCTGCTCTTGTAGTGTTGAAACTTCTGCCCACAAATGGTGTGCGTGGAGGAATAACATAGTCAAGCTCTTTTTCAAAGTAATCTGCAATTTCAGTAATAACAGACAAATCCATACCATCATCGGTACCTTTAAACTGACAATACTCAATTGCCATTGCCTCAAGAGGACAGTTGCCTGTTCTTTCGCCAATGCCCAAAAGGCTACAATTTACTGCTGAACAGCCATAAAGCCAAGCTGTATCTGCATTTGTTACAACCTTGTAAAAATCATTGTGTCCGTGCCACTCAAGTTGCTCAGATGGCACCTCTGCATAGTATTTTAAACCACTGATAATACCTTGCACACTTCTTGGCATTGCAACTCCCGGAAATCCTACGCCGTACCCCAAAGTATCGCAAGCACGAATTTTGATTGGAATGCCAGATTCTTTTGCAAGTTTCATAAGCTCACTGGCAAAAGGCACAACAAATCCATAAAAATCTGCTCTTGTGATATCTTCAAAATGGCAACGAGGTATAATTCCTCTGTCTAAAGCCATTTTGACAACACTTAGATATTTGTCAAGGGCTTGTTTTCTTGTAAGATTCAT